>NZ_JBITGG010000033.1:0-62379 GCF_044456765.1 Micromonospora sp. NPDC050784
CCGCGAAGCAGTCGGCCAGCCGGCGAGTGTCCACCAGCACGACCGCACCGATCGCACCCCGCACCAGTTCGTCCCACATGAACCAGAAACGGGTCTGACCCGGCGTACCGAACAGGTACAGGATCAGGTCACGGTCGATCGAGATCCGGCCGAAGTCCATGGCCACCGTGGTCGTCGTCTTGCCCGGCACCTGCCGGGTGTCGTCGACGCCCACGCCAGCGGAGGTCATGATGGCCTCGGTGGTCAGCGGCGTGATCTCCGAGACCGAGCCGACCAGCGTCGTCTTACCGACGCCGAATCCACCGGCGATAACGATCTTCGCCGACGTCACGCGGCCGCTCGGGTTCGGCGGGCGGTGCGACATGTCAGAGCCTGCGAAGTCCACTCAGCACCCTCTCCAGCAGTTCAGTGCCCACCGCGTCGTCGGAGTCGTCCAAAATGGTCGGCTCGTGGACCGCGACCAGGCCGTCCGTCGCCATGTCGGCGATGAGCACCCGGGCCACACCGAGCGGGAGCTGCATCCGCGCCGCGATCTCTGCGAGCGATTGCACGCGTCCGTCACACAGCGCGGCGATGTACTGGTGTTCGCGGCCCTGGCCGCCGTTGCCATTGGCAGCGGCCCGACCGCGCACCGTCGTCTCGACGAGCGCCTCCAGCGCGATGTCGAGCCGGGGACGGGTGCGACCACGGGTCACGGCGTATGGACGGACCAACGCTCCGGTTGGTTCGTCACGATCGGCCATCTCGCCGCTCACCTCCTTCGCACCCGTTACCGGCTCCCACCGGTGAAACCCGTCGTTGTCGTTGTTTCAGTAGTGCCGACCTCACGATCGGCGAAAACGTCAGCCCAGCATGCCCGCAGCCGCACGCGGCTGCGGGGTCAGCGCGTCGCCTACCCGGTCGACCAGCAGCGCCATCTCGTAGCCAACCTGGCCCACGTCGGAGCTGCGGGCGGCCAGCACGGCGAAGGACGAGCCGTCCGAGATGGACATCAGGAACAGGAAGCCATTGTCCATCTCCACGACGGTCTGCAACACCGCGCCTCCCTCGAAGCAGCGTGCTGCCCCCTGGGTCAGGCTGACCAGACCCGATGAGATCGCGGCGAGCTGGTCTGCCCGGTCGCGCGGCAGATCCCGTGACGACGCGAGGAGTAGGCCGTCGGCCGATACGGCGACCGCATGCGCGACGCCGGGCACCCGGTCGGCGAAGTTGGCCAGCAGCCAACCAAGATCCTGCGTAGTTGTCATCCTTCTTGCTCCTTCTGCCCGCTCCCGGCCACCGGGCCTGAGCCAGACTGCGAGGATTGCCCTCCCGGAGTCGCCTCCGGGTTGGTCGGGTTGTCCGAGGTGCTACGCCCTCGCTGCACGCCCCGGTGGTAGGCGGAGAGCAGGCCACGGACCGCCTCCGGGGAGCGCCGCTGGACCGAGGTGGTGGGCTTCTCCACCGCGCCGGGCACCAGCTGCGCCATCGGCTTGCGTTTCGGCAGACCGGTCGTGGTGGTCTCGCTCACCGGCACCGCGCCGGCCGCCGCGGAGGCAGCACGCCAGCCGTCGTCGGCAGCGGTCTGCCAGCCGTTGCTCTGCGGTTGCGACCGGCGGTTCGGCAGGCTCTCGGCGAGGCTCGGGCGGGTGCCCTCGTTCGCTGTGGAGCCGTTGTCCCGCGGCGCTCCTCCGGCCGTCGGAGTGTCTGCCATCGGTGTGTTACCTGTCGTCCCGGGTGGTGTCTTGTGGACTGCCCGACCGCTGGCCTCGACCGTGGCGAACTGCTGGGTCGCGGAGTCGCCGTTCGTCGCTGGCTGGGCGCCGGCCGCGGTCTCCTCGGAGCCCGGGCGACGGGTACGGAACCAGGCCGACTCAAGCTCCCGGAAGATCGGCAGCTCCATCGTCTCGTCCGCGTACCGCTGACGGTTCTGCGCCTGCGGCTGCTGCGGCGTCGGCCGGGTCTGCGGAGCCGGAGCCGGTGCCGCTGCCGGGGTCGGCGCTGGCGCCGGAGGCCGGGCTGCGGCCGGCTGCTCGCCGGGTCGCGGTACCCGAGGCAACTCCGTCGTCATGTCCAGGGCGGCGGCGAGCCGCTCGGGCACCGGCGGGGTGGCCGTGTCCCGGTCGCTGCCCGGCACTGGCGGCCAGGCCGGCGGTGCCGGGGCGCTGGCTGCCTGGGCGGGCGGGGCGGACCGGGGCGCGAACCCGCTGAACGACTGGCCCGAGGCGGGCGGCGCCGAGTACGGCTGGCCCGAGTAGGGCTGACCGGACGCGGGCGAGGCCGAGACCGGCGACGCCGACACCGGCGGACCGGCGTACGGCTGGCCGGAGGCCGGAGCGGCGGACACCGGCGCGCCGCCGTACGGCGCACCCGAGTAGGGCTGCCCGGAGTAGGGCTGGCCGGAAGCCGGCGAGGCGGAGACCGGATCGCCGGAGTAGGGCTGCGCGGAGACCGGCGGCGCCGAGTACGGGTGCGCCTCGGGGCTGCTCGGCAGCTGACGCGGAATGGACGGCTGCTGGCCGGTGGTGGGGCTCTCGTCCCCGGCCCGGCGCTGCGGCAGCGGGTCGATCCCCTGGCCGTTGGCCGACCGGGGGGTGAACCCGTCGCCGCCGTTGACGCCGTTCGTCCCGGCCGCGCCGGTCAGGTCGGACCAGGCCGGCATCGACCGGTACGCGCCACCGTTGGCGGGGGTGCCGGCGCCGTTGCGCGACGCGGGGTCGAACGGACGACCGCCCAGGGTGACCTGGTTGCCGGACTCGCTCGGGCGAGGGCCGTTGCCCAGCGCGGGCAGCGCGCCGAAGACCGGCGCGGGCCCACCGGACTGCGGACCACCGAACTGGGGAGCACCGGCCGCCGGCAGCGCCGGAGGCTGCTGCACCCGACCGGAGAGCGCCCGGGGCACCAGCACCGAGGTGGGCAGGGTCACGTCGGCGACCGTGCCGCGTTCGTTGCCAGGGCGCAGCTCGACCCGGACACCGTGCCGGGACGCCAGCCGGGCGACCACGACCAGGCCCATCATCCGGGAAACGGCCACGTCCACCTGCGGCGGCGTGGCGAGCCGCTCGTTGAGGTCGTGCAACTGCTCGGCGCTGATGCCGATGCCGCGGTCCTCGACGTACAGCGAGGAGCGGTCACCGACCCGGCGAGCCTCGACCATGACCTGCGAGTCGGGCGGGGAGAACGCGGTGGCGTTGTCGAACAGCTCCGCGACGAGGTGCACCAGGTCGTTGACCGCGTGCGCGGCGACCTCGATGTCGCGGTCGATGACCCCGAACTCGATCCGGGTGTAGTGCTCGACCTCGGACTGCGCGGCGCGCAGCACGTCGATGAGAGCGGCCGGCTCACGCTGCACACGGGTGGAGTCGGCACCGGCGAGCACCAGCAGGTTCTCGTCGTTACGGCGCATCCGGGTGGCCAGGTGGTCGAGCTGGAACAGCTCGGCGAGCCGGTCCGGGTCCTCTTCGCCGCGCTCCAGCCGGTCGAGGTGCCCGATGAGGCGGTCGACCAGGATCTGGGAACGGCGGGCCAGGTTGACGAACATGGTCGCGACGGAGGCGCGCAGTGCCGCCTGCTCGGCGGCCGTGCGGACGGCTTCCAGGTGGACGGCGTTGAACGCCTCGGTCACCTGGCCGAACTCGTCCTTGCTGCGAACCGGTAGCGGTTCGGCGATCTGGTTGGCCAACTGCACCGGGGAGAGCTGCCCGACGACCTGCGGGTCGCGCAGTCGGGCCACCGCCTGTGGCAGGCCGTACTGGGCGACGGAGAGCGCGCCCTGCCGCAGCTCACGGAGCGAGCGGGCCATCGAGCGGGCGACCAGGTACGCGAAGAGGATGGCGAGCAGCAGCATGCTGAGCAGCAGGCCGGTCTCCAGGAAGACCTGGCGCTGGACGTCCGAGCGGAGGGTGTCGGCCTGGTCGACCACTTCGCTGTCGAGCTTCCGCTCGACGGTGCGGATCAGCTTGGCGTTGGCCGTCATGGCGGCTTCCCACTGGTCCGGGCCGAACGGCGCACCGCGCATGTTGCCGGTGGTGTTGCCGTCGATCCAGCCGGTGTAGTTCTGTGCCTGCCGGCGGTCGCCGCCCGCGACCGTCTGGTCGTGGAACTTCGCGTCGTCCGGGGTGGCGACGGCCTTGAAGCTCTGCAGGGCCTGCTGCTGGCCGGTGTCACTGGCTACGTAGTCCCTGCGCAGTGCCGGGGTCAGGCGCTGTCCGCCCTTGACACCCAGCGCGCGGTGCACCACGACCCGGCGTACGGCGAGGAACTCCTTCTCCCGGGCGACCGCCGCGGCGGCGCGCATCCGGTCGCTGAGCTGGTTGTCACCGGCGAGCTGCGTGGACGAGTCGCGGATGGCGAGCAGGTCACTGATCAGACCCTCGTACGCCTGCACGGTCTCGGTGAGCGCGAGCTTTCCGTTGAACACCTGGCTGCGGACGCCGGACAGGTCCTGCAGGTTCTGGTCGATGCCGTCGAGCAGACTTTCCAGGCTGCTCGGCAGGTCCTCGATCTCGGTCCGCTGCTGCCGGTAGGGGATCGCGTCCTGGTCCACCCGGGAGTTCACCCGGTTGTAGGCCTCCTGGTACTGCGCCGTCGGCTGCGTCCCGTCCGCGCCCAGCAGCAGCACGGCGGCGGTCCGCTCGTCCTGCAGGCTGTCGACCAGGTCACCCGAATAGCTCGACAGATTCGCCAGGTCGCCAGCTCGGTTGGCATTGTTGAGCGTCTCCACGTGGTCGATAAGACCACTGGTGCCCACCACGACCGTGGCGATGGTCGGCACGATCATGATGAGACCGAGCTTGGACCAGATCGGCATGTCCCGGAGCCGGCTGGCCGGCCGGCGCAGCCGCGACAGGAAGGAGCCCGCCGTCTTTGGCCGTTTGCTCACGTCACCGCCCTCGCGATTACAGCTTGAACGCGTTGCCCCGGGCAACGCCCAGCGACCGACCCGGCGGGTCGGACCCCCGAGATTCCATCACGCCGCTCGACAAGAAGAAAGCCCAGGTTGTCCCCAACCGAAGGTGTGATGAGATGTTGATGCGATTTGATAGCAGTCTGTCTGGCCGGAGTAACTGAAGGTAATGAAACATCCGCACCGAGTTGTCCTACTGGCCGGCCCATCGGGCTCCGGAAAGTCGTACATAGCGCAGCAAACCGGCTTGCCGGTGCTCTGCTTGGACGACTTCTACAAAGACGGCGATGACCCTACGTTGCCGAGACGAAACGGCCAGGTGGATTGGGAATCGCCGCAGTCCTGGGACGCCCCCGGTGCGGTGGAAATCATTGCCCGACTTGCCCGCGAGGGCCGAGCCGATGTGCCGGTTTATGCGATCGGCGCGGATCGAAGGGTGACCACCCGGCCATTTGATGTCGCCGGATCGCCACTTTTCGTGGCCGAAGGGATCTTCGCCGCCGAGATCGTCGAGGAGTGCCGTCGCCGTGGCCTGCTCGCCGGGGCGTACGCGCTGCGCCGGCCTCGCGGGGCGACCTTCCTCCGCCGACTCGCCCGCGACCTGTCCGAGCAGCGCAAGGCACCCCGGGTGCTGATTCGGCGGGGCGTGGCGCTGCTGCGGGCCGAGCCCGCGGTGCTGCGTCGACAGATGGGTCTGGGGGCCGAGGCGGCCCGCGCCCGGGAGGTGCTGCGCCGGGTGGCCGGCCTGCTCGCCGGCCACCCACACGGCTGAACTCAGGCCAGCAACTTCGCGTACGCCGGCTTGATCACCTCATCGATGATCCGCAGCCGCTCGTCGAACGGGATGAAGGCGCTCTTCATCGCGTTGATGGTGAACCACTGCAACTCCTTCCAGCCGTAGCCGAAGGTCTCCACCAGCAGCGACATCTCCCGCGACATCGAGGTGCCGCTCATCAGCCGGTTGTCGGTGTTGACGGTCGCCCGGAAGCGCAGGTCCCGCAGCAGGCCGATCGGGTGGTCCGCGATCGAGGCGACCGCACCGGTCTGCACGTTCGACGAGGGGCACAGCTCCAGGGGGATCCGCTTGTCCCGGACGTACGCGGCCAGCCGGCCGAGCGAGCCGTCGGGGGCGATGTCGTCGACGATCCGCACCCCGTGGCCGAGCCGGTCCGCTCCGCACCACTGGATCGCCTGCCAGATCGACGGCAGCCCGAACGCCTCGCCAGCGTGGATGGTGAAGTGGAAGTTCTCCCGTTGCAGGTATTCGAAGGCGTCCAGGTGCCGGGTGGGCGGAAAGCCCGCCTCGGCGCCGGCGATGTCGAAGCCGACCACCCCGGCGTCCCGGTGCCGCACGGCCAGCTCGGCGATCTCCTGGGAGCGGGCGGCGTGCCGCATCGCGGTGAGCAGGGTGCCCACCCGGATGCTCAGGCCGGCCTCGACCGCCTGCGCGGTGCCCTCGGCGAACCCGGCCAGCACCGCCTCGACCACCTCGTCCAGGCTCAGGTCCCGTTCCAGGTGCTGCTCCGGGGCGAAGCGCACCTCGGCGTAGACCACTCCGTCGGCGGCCAGGTCCAGGGCGCACTCGCGGGCCACCCGACGCAGCGCGGGCGCGGTCTGCATGACCGCCACGGTGTGCGCGAACGTCTCGAGGTAGCGCTCCAGCGAGCCGGAGTCGGCCGCGTCCGCGAACCAGCGTCCGAGCGCCTCCGGGTCGGTGGTGGGCAGTTCGTGGCCCACCTCGGCGGCCAGGTCGACGATCGTCGCCGGCCGCAGCCCGCCGTCGAGGTGGTCGTGCAGCAGCGCCTTCGGGACCTTGACGATGTCCTCGTATCGGATAGTTGCGACCATGCTCAGACCCTAGTCAGCCAGCTCAGGCCCGCCGAGCCAGGCCACTAGGCTCGACGACATGGACGCGTTCCGTGGGTTGGACAAGCCGCGGCCTGACATGGACCCCCGGGTCCTCGACCGGCTGCGCTGCCCGGTCTGCGGCGAACCGCTTCGACAGGCCACCGACGTTCGGGCACTGCGCTGCCCACGGCGGCACAGCTTCGACATCGCGCGTCAGGGCTACGTGAACCTGCTCACCGGTCGGGCGCCGCACGTCGGTGACACCGCCGAGATGGTCGCCGCCCGTGCGGACTTCCAGGCCGCCGGGCACTACGACGTCATCTCGGGAGCGCTTGCCGACGCGGCGACGCGCGCCGGGGCGGGCTTCGGGGCGTACCCCCTGGTGGTGGATGCCGGCGCCGGCACCGGCCGGTACCTCGCCGCGGTGCTGGCGGCGCTGCCGGACGCCGTGGGGTTGGCCCTGGACGTGTCCAAGCCGGCGCTGCGCCGCGCGGCCCGCGCGCATCCCCGGGCCGCCGCCGCGCTCGCCGACACCTGGCAGCGGCTGCCGCTCGCGGACGCCTCGACCGCCGTGCTGCTGAACGTCTTCGCGCCGCGAAACGGCGCCGAGTTCCACCGGGTGCTCGATCCGGCCGGGACGCTGCTGGTGGTCACGCCGGACACCGACCATCTCGCCGAGTTGGTGGACGCCCTCGACCTGCTCCGGGTGGACCCGGACAAGGCCGACCGGGTGACCGACAGCCTCGGCGGGCACTTCACCCTGGTCAGCTCGGCGGCGCACCGGGTGGAGCTCGCCCTGAGCCGGGCGGAGGTCGCCACAGTGGTCGGGATGGGCCCGAGCGCCTGGCACACCGACCCGGACGCGCTCGCCGCCCGGCTGGCCGCCCTGCCCGAGCCGGTACGGGTGACGGTGGCGGTCCGGGTGGACGCGTACCGGCCCCGCTGAGCTCAGGTGGAGAGGTCGACCTCTTCCCAGCCGGGCGGCTCGTCGTGGTACGGCCCGCGCAGGATCACCGCCCACTCCAGCGCCCAACGCCGCTGCCCGATCGCGTTCGCGTCGACCAGGCCCGGCGCACGCCGGCCGCCGCGCTCGGTCTCCAGGTACGCCCAGTCCAGGCAGTAGTGCAGGTCGAGCAGGGCGGCCGCGTCGGCCGGGTGCTGCGGCGCCGTGAGGATCCGGGCTTGCCAGTGCGGGAAGGTCTCCCCCTCGGCGATGTGCGGCAGCCGCTCGACCAGCCGCTCGTCGACGGCGAGCGTCGGGTCGAGCTGCTTGCTCAGCCCGAGCACCCACGCCAGCGCGAAGAGCGCGTCGTGGTGCAGCACGAACGACCGGTGGTCGCCCTTGCCGCCCATCACGAACTGCCACTCCGGCGGGGTGACCATGTCGACCAGGTGCGAGCCGAGCAACCAGCTCATCGCCGCCTGCGGAGGCATCCCGAAACAGCGGGCCAGGATCAGGTGCAGCACCGCGATCCGCGCCTCGATCTCCACCGTCGGGCGCAGGTCGATCTGGTCACCCGGCTCCCAGACGAGGGGAAACTGGGCCGGCGGCAACGGCAGGCCGAGCCGGGACAGCTCGTCCAGGCTCGCCTCGCGCACCTCACGTGGGTCGGGGGCAGCAACGGTCACGGCGGATCTTCCTGTCTGCTCGCGCCGGCGCAAGGCCGGTTGTCCCCCCTTGGCCTGCGACAATAGCGCTCCCAGGTGACCGGCACCACGCCAGGGGACGCCGGATCGATCAGCCGATGCGTTCGATGACCAACGACGTCGCCGCCGGGGCCGTCGACGCGATCCGGACCGCCTCGGCGGCCTCTGTCAGCGCGGCCGGAATCCGCGACGCGTCCTCGGCACGCAGCTCGTAGAGCGGGTCACCGGCCCGTACCTCGTCACCCGGCCGCTTGTGCAACACCACACCGGCCGGCACGCTGACCGGGTCCTCCTTGCGCGCCCGACCCGCGCCGAGCCGCCACGCCGCAACCCCCATGGCGTACGCGTCGACGGCCGCGACGTATCCGTCCCGCTCGGCGCGGACCACCTCCACCTCGGCGGCCGTCGGCATGGGTGCGTCCGGGTCGCCGCCCTGCGCCCGGATCATCGCCCGCCAGGAGTCCATGGCCCGGCCATCGCGCAGGGCCGCCGCCGGATCGGCGTCCGGAAGGCCGGCGGCGTCGAGCATCTCCCGGGCCAGGGCGAGGGTCAGCTCCACCACGTCCGCCGGCCCGCCACCGGCCAGCACCTCGACCGACTCGGTCACCTCGACCGCGTTGCCGATCGCCAGGCCCAGCGGGGTGGACATGTCGGTGAGCAGCGCGACCGTCCGCACACCGTGCGCACCGCCCAGCTCGACCATGGTGCGCGCCAACTCCCGGGCCTGGTCGACGGACTTCATGAAGGCGCCCGAGCCGACCTTGACGTCGAGAACCAGCGCCCCGGTGCCCTCGGCGATCTTCTTACTCATGATCGAGCTGGCGATCAGCGGGATCGCCTCCACGGTGCCGGTCACGTCGCGCAGCGCGTACAGCTTGCGGTCGGCGGGGGCGAGCCCGGCACCGGCGGCGCAGATCACCGCACCGACCTCGTCCAACTGGGCGATGAACTCGTCGTTGCTCACCGTGGCCCGCCAGCCCGGGATGGACTCCAACTTGTCCAGCGTGCCGCCGGTGTGCCCGAGACCCCGGCCGCTCAGCTGCGGTACGGCCGCGCCACACGCCGCCACCAGCGGGGTGAGCGGCAGAGTGATCTTGTCGCCGACGCCGCCGGTGGAGTGCTTGTCGACAGTCGGCCGGCGTACCGCCGACAGGTCCAACCGCTCACCGCTGGCGATCATCGCGGCGGTCCACCGGGCGATCTCCGGCCCGGTCATGCCGTTGAGCAGGATCGCCATCGCCAACGCGGACATCTGCTCGTCGGCGACAACCCCCCGGGTGTACGAGTCGACCACCCAGTCGATCTGGGCGTCCGACAGCACACCCCCATCCCGCTTCGTCCGAATAACGTCAACAGCAGCAAACCCGCTCATCAAATGATCTTTCTTAGTCGGTTGGAGAAATCGTGCCCGACGGACGGCAGTGCCCACGACGGGGCCGGGGCCGACCGTGCCCGGCGGAGGGATCAAGCCTGACCGCCCGGAGCCGGGCGCGGTCGGCCCCGGCCCTCAACCGCAACCAATCCCAAGCTCAATCAGCAGCCCAGCGAACCGGGATCTCCAACGGCGGCTCACCCTCACCAGCCCAGAAGATGGTGCCGGTGGCGTCCACCACGACCACCCGGGGCGTCCGGGCCAGGCCCCAGGTGATCGCCTCGGCCGGGTCGTCCCAGCTCGGCGCCTCCTCCAGCACCCCGGTCTCGGCGCCGGCATCGTCTCCGGCCGACCGCTCCCAGTACGCCGTCCAGACCTGCTGACCCGCGGACATGTCCGGGTGCACGAAGACGGTGCCGCGCCCGCGCCAGGCGGCGAGCCGCTCCGGGACCACCGGCAGCGGCGTCTCACCGGTGACCGCCTCCAGGTCCTCCACGCCGAAGGCGTGCGGCAGCAGCTCGGCCATCCGCAGGGGCCGGGTCTTGCTCTCGATCAGGCAGTCCGGCCCGCCGTGTTCCCAGAGCAGCTGCCGGCAGCGGCCGCACGGCATCAACGGCTCGCCGGTCGCGTCGACGCAGGAGAGCGCGACGAGCCGACCGCCACCGGTGGCGTGCAGGCTGGACACGACCCCGCACTCGGCGCAGAGCGTCACCCCGTACGCGGCGTTCTCCACGTTGCAGCCGACCACCACGCGGCCGTCGTCGACCAGCGCGGCCGCGCCGACCGGGAACGTCGAGTACGGCGCGTACGCGTGCCGCATCGCGTCGGTGGCGGCGGCGCGCAGCCGCGCCCAGTCAATGTCGGTCATGCCACCATTCTGCCCAAGCAGCCCAGGTCAGGAGCGGGCAGGGCGGGGTCCACGGGCACTCTGTACCTACTGGTATGTACAGTGACGCCATGGACTCGCGACAACTACTGGTCGACACCATGAGCGAGCTCATGTGGGAGCGCGGCTACGCCGACACCAGCCCGCGTGACGTTCGCGAACGGTCCGGCGTGGGCCAGGGCAGCATGTACCACCACTTCCCGACCAAGCGGGATCTCGCGCTCGCCGCCCTTGAGCGCAACGTCGCCGATCTGCTGCCGGCGGCGTCCGAACTCGACGATCCGGGCGACCCGATGGCTCGGATCGAGGCATACCTGATGCGTCCCCGCGACGCACTCAAGGGCTGCAAGGTCGGCCGGATGACCCAGGACCCGCAGGTCCGCGAGGACCCGGTGCTGCTTGCCCCGGTGGCGCGCGCGTTCGCCCAGGTCCGCGTCCGCTGGGTCACGGTGCTTCGCGAGGCAGTTGCCGCTGGCGAACTGCGGGACGACCTCGACCCCGAGCAACTCGCCAGCACCCTGATGGCCGTCCTACAGGGCGGCTATGTGCTCGCGATCGCCCAGCAGGACCCGGGCCCGTTCGACGATGCCCGCGCCGGCGCCCTCAGCCTGCTCCGGGCGGCGGCACCAGCCGGGCTCGCCCACGAGAACGACAGGAGGAACTGAAGCCATGACGGTACGCATCGGCATCAACGGGTTCGGACGGATCGGGCGCACCTACCTGCGGGCAGCCCTGGCGAACAACGCCGACGTCGAGGTGGTCGCGGTGAACGACCTCACCGATGCCCGCACGCTGGCCACCCTGCTCGAGTGGGACTCGATCTCCGGCCATCTGGACGGCGTCGCCTTCGACGGCGACGCGATCGCCGTTCAGGGCACGCGCATGAGGGTCTTCGCGCAGTCCGACCCGGCCACCATCCCCTGGGGTGTCGTCGGCGTCGACGTCGTGATCGAGTCCACCGGCCACTTCGCGGATGGCGGCGCGGCGGCGGCCCACCTCAAGGGCGGCGCGAGGAAGGTGATCATCTCGGCGCCGGCCAAGGGGGACGTCCCCACGTTCGTGCTCGGGGTGAATGACGACCGGCTCGACCCGAACAGCCACGACGTCTTCTCCAACGGCTCCTGCACCACGAACTCGCTGGCGCCGCTCGCGAAGGTGCTCAACGACTCGTTCGGCATCGAGTCGGGACTGATGACGACGGTCCACGCCTACACGGGCGACCAGCGGCTCCACGACGCGCCACACTCCGACCTGCGCCGCGCCCGTGCGGCGGCTGTCTCGACGATCCCGACGTCGTCGGGCGCGGCGAAGGCGATCGGCAAGGTCATCCCGGAGCTCGACGGGCGTCTCACTGGCGCCGCTCTGCGCGTACCTGTCGCGACGGGCTCGATCACCGACCTGACCGTGGTCCTCCGCCAGAGCGCCGACGTCCGGGACGTCAACGCGGCCTTCCGCGAGGCGGCCGCATCCCCGGGGTTGCGGCGCTACCTGCAGTACTCAGAGGCGCCGCTGGTCTCGGCGGACATCGTTGGCAACCCCTACTCGTCGATCTTCGACGCGCCGCTGACCGAGGCCGTCGGCAACCAGGTCAAGGTGTTCGGCTGGTACGACAACGAGTGGGGCTTCTCCAACCGCCTCGTGGAGTTCTCCGAGCGGATCGGAGCGGCTGCGGCGGCCTGACGCCGAGGACCACCACGGCGTACCCGGGAAGTGTCTGGGTGGGTTTGGCGGGCGACCGCTGTGGTCGTGCCCGGCGGGACGTCCCGCCGGGCACGCCTGCGGGCATCAGCCCTTGATGTACGGCTTGCCGTCGGCGGCCGGTGCCCGGACCCGGCCGACCAGCCCGGCGACGGCCAGGATGGTCGCCAGGTAGGGCAGCATGGCCAGGAACTGGCTGGGGATGGAGCTGCTGATCGCGCCCAGGTAGGTGGCGAGCTGGTCGGCGAAACCGAAGAAGAGCGCGGCGAGGAGCGCGCCGGTCGGGTTCCACCGGCCGAAGATCAGCGCGGCCAGGGCGATGAAGCCCTTACCGCCGATCATGTTCTTGGTGAACGAGTAGAGCGCCAGCGTGTAGGACGCGCCACCGATGCCGGCGACCACGCCGGCCAGCAGCACGTTGCGGTAGCGGACCCGCAGCACCTTGACGCCGAGCGTGTCGGCGGCGATCGGGTGCTCGCCGACCGATCGGGTCCGCAGCCCCCACCGGGTACGGAACAGCCCGATGTGGATCACCAGCACCAGGAGCAGCCCGAGGTAGAGGAAGATGTTGCCGCGGAACAGCGCCGGCCCGAGCACCGGGATGTCCTTCAGCAGCGGGATCTCCCAGTTGCTGAAGCGGGGCGCGCTGTTGTACTTCTCGGCGTCGGTCTGCATCAGCCGCTCGTAGAGGAAGCCGGTGACGCCGACGGCCAGCAGGTTCAGCACGATGCCCATGACGACCTGGTCGACCAGGTAGCGGATGGCGAAGACGGCCAGCAGCAGCGAGATGAACGCGCCGCCGATGGCGGCGGCGACCAGGCCCACCCAGACGCTGCCGGAGATGCTGCCGAACAGGGCCCCGCTGAACGCGCCCATCAGCAGCTGGCCCTCGATGGCCACGTTGACGACACCGGAGCGTTCGCAGAGCACCCCGGCGAGCGCGCCGAAGATCAGCGGCAGGGCCAGGATGAACGTGCCCCGGATGATGTTGACCAGCGGCATGAAGTTCTGCCCGGCCGGCGCGGCGGAGACCTGCCAGCAGAGGAACGACAGCACGAAGGCGACCAGCCCGACGCCGAGCACGGGAAGGAACCACCGCTTCGGCACCCCGGCGAGCAGCGCCGCGCCGGCGGCGATCGTGATGATCCCGAACAGGATCGCCCCGATCGTGCCGTTGATCTCCAGTGCGGCGCCGGCCGCGTCGTCGCTGAGCGTGAACCGGGCCTGCTGGTCGGTGGCGAGCGCGCCGAAGAGCACCGCGGACAGCAGGCCGAGCCCCAGCAGCGTGAGGCCGACCTTGCGGCTGCGGGTCCAGAAGCCCTCGTCGACCGGGGCGACGGCGATGTCGGGGACAGCCATGGTGGACATGAGTTACCAGCCCTTCGCCAGGCTCGTCTGCAACCGGGCGGCACGTGCGGCCCGGAGCTGGAAGATCGCCTTCACCAGGGCCGGCGCGGCGATGAAGATGACGATCAGCGCCTGGAGCACGGTCACCAGCTCCAGCGAGATCCCGGAGTACGACTGCATCCGGTTACCACCGGCCTGCAGCGCCCCGAACAGCAACGCGGCGAGCAGCACCCCCCAGGGCTTCACCCGCCCCAGCAGCGCCACCAGGATGCCGTCGAAGCCGATCTGCGCGACCACCAGCGGGGTCAACGCGCTGGCGGTGGAGCCGAGCACCATGTTCGAGCCGCCGAGGCCGGCCAGGATGCCGGCGAACACCATGATCAGGATGTACGTCCGGGTGACGCTGATGCCGGCGGTCCGGGCGGCGTCCGGGTTGGCGCCGACCGCGCGCAGCTCGAAGCCGAGCGTCGAGCGGTTGAGCAGCCAGGCGACCGCCCAGGTGGCCAGCACGGCGAGCAGGATGCCGGCGTGCACCCGCAGGTTGTCTCCGAGCAGTCGGGGCAGCTGGGCGGAGCTGTCCACCGCCTTGCTGATCGCGTCGGTACGGGTCGGGTCCTGCACGCCGTTCTGCACGATCAACCAGGTGAGGAAGTACGTGGCGACGTAGTTGAGCATGATCGTGTTGATCACCTCGTGCGCGCCGGCCCGGGCCTTGAGAATGCCGGGGATGAAACCCCAGATCGCTCCACCCAGCGCGCCGGCCAGCACCGCCACCAGCAGGTGCAGGCCGGGCGGCAGCGGCAGCAGGAAGCCGGCCAGCGCCGCCATGATCACGCCGATGGTGGCCTGGCCCTGGGCGCCGATGTTGAACAGGCCGCCCCGGAAGGCCAGCGCCACCGACAGACCGGTGAAGACCAGCGGCGCCGCGTAGGTGAGCGTCTCCGAGATCGGCGCGAGCACGGCCTGCCAACCGTTGGCGCCGTCCAACCAACCGGAGAACGCCTCGGGGTCGAACACCGACCCCTTGAACAGGTTCGCGTACGCCTCGCTGACGAGCGTCCAGCTGGAGTTGATCGCGTCCGACGGGCGGGAGGTGATGTACGAGTAGGTGGAGAGAACCTCGGGATCAGAAATGATCATCAGCACCGCGCCGACCACGATCGCCAGCACCAGCGACAGCAGGGTCACCGTGAAGGTGTTGGCCGCCCAGAGGTTGTCCAGGAACAACCGGCCCAGGCTCGGCTTCGCCTCCGGCTCCCGGTCCGGCTTCGCCGTTGCCGCCGAGCGGTCCGGCTCGGTCGCCACCTCGGCCCGTTCGGTGTTGCCGAGCGCGTTCTGCGCGGCCTGCGCCTCGCTCACCGGCTCCTTGTCCGGCGAACCGGACTGCGGGTTGGGGTTGGTCATGCCTCGTCCTCGCTCGCGGAACCGTCGGCGCTCGCCGGGCTCCCGTCTGCCACGCCGGGCTTCTCGGCGGCGGGTGCCGCGTCGGGCTGATCGGCGGCGGGTGCCGCGTCGGGCTGATCGGCGGCGGGTGCCGTGACGGCGTCGTGGGCCGCGTCCGGGCTGATGCCGGCCATCAGCAGACCGATCTCCTCACGCGCGGTGTCCGGGCCGACGATGCCGATGATCCGGCCGCGGTACATCACCGCGATCCGGTCGGCCAACCCGATCACCTCGTCGAGTTCGCTGGAGACGACCATGACGGCGGTGCCGATGTCCCGTTCGCGGATGATCTGACTGTGGATGAACTCGATCGACCCGACGTCGACGCCACGGGTCGGCTGGGCGGCGATGAGGAGCTTCAGCGGCCGGGACAGCTCCCGGGCCACGATCACCTTCTGCTGGTTACCCCCGGAGAGGGTGCCCACCGCGGCGTCGGCCGATGAGGTACGGACGTCGAACTGCTCGATCCGTTCCTTCGCCGAGGCGGCGATCGCGTTCGGCTTCAGCGCGAGCCCGGCACCGAACGGCGGCCGGTCGTAGATGTCCAGCACCAGGTTCTCCGCGACGCTGAACTCCTTGACCAGGCCGTCCACGCTGCGGTCCTCGGGAACGTAGCCGACGCCCGCCCGGAGCACCTTCTTGGGCTTCCAGCCGTCGATCCGGTCGCCGGCCAGGCTGACCGTGCCGGCGAGCACCGGGCGCAGGCCCATGATCGCCTCGATCAGCTCGGTCTGACCGTTGCCCTGTACGCCCGCCACGCCGAGCACCTCGCCCGCGCGTACGGTCAGGTCGATGCCGTCGACCGCGCGGATCTGCCGGTCGTCGTCGACGACCAGCCCGGCCACCTCCAGCACCGGCTCGCCCGGCGTGGCCGGGGACTTGTCCACGGTGAGCCGGACGTTGCGTCCGACCATCAACGCGGCCAGTTCGTCCCGGCTGGCCTCCGGCGAGGCGGTGCCGACGGTCTTTCCGCGTCGGATCACGGTGATCCGGTCGGCGATGGCCTTGACCTCGCCGAGCTTGTGGGTGATGAAGACGATCGACTTTCCGGCCGCCTTGAGCGACCGCATGACCGTCAGCAACTCCTCGGTCTCCTGGGGGGTGAGCACCGCGGTCGGCTCGTCCAGGATGAGCAGGTCGACGTCGCGGGTGAGCGCCTTGACGATCTCGACTCGTTGCTGGACGCCGACCGGCAGGTCCTCGATCACCGCGTCCGGGTCGACCCGCAGGTTGTAGCGCTCGGACACCTCGGTGACCTCGCGTCGGGCCCGACGCCGGTCCAGGAAGCCGGCGATGCCACCCCGGACCTGCTCGGCGCCGAGCATGATGTTTTCGGCGACGGTGAAGACCGGCACCAGCATGAAGTGCTGGTGCACCATGCCGATCCCGGCCCCGATCGCGTCGGACGGGCCCTTCAGCTTCAGCGGCTTGCCGTCGACCAGGATCTCGCCCTCGTCGGGCTGGTAGAGCCCGTAGAGCACGTTCATCAGGGTCGACTTGCCCGCGCCGTTCTCGCCGAGGAGGGCGTGAATCTCTCCAGGCTCCACCGTCAGGTCGATGTGATCGTTGGCGACCAGATCACCGAACCGCTTGGTGATGCCGCGCAGTTCGAGTCTCAGCGCAACCTCCTGGAGTGCGAGCGATGGTGCAGCCTAGCTGCCGTGGAACCGGCCGGATCGGACCGGCCGCCATGGTGCGCGATCGGCCGCTCCGACCCCGCTGGGTATCCGCGGAGCCGGAGCGGCCGATCGGTCGTACCTGTCCCCCGCCGACCTCACCGATGATCTCACCGGAGGGGCCGGCCGGTTGTCACTTGGTCGGCTGGGCCTTCGAGGTGACGGTGATGGTGCCGGCGGCGATGTCCGCCTTGATCTTGTCGACCTCGGCCTTCAGCTCGGCCGGGACCTTGCTGTCGAAGTCGTGGTACGGGGCGATCGAGACACCGTTGTTGGCCAGGGTGCCGACGAAGCCCGGCTTGGCCGGCAGCTTGTCACCGGCGGCGGCCTTGATCACGGCCTCCTTGACGGCATCCGGGATGTTCTTGACCACGGTGGTCACGATCGCGGAGCAGTCCGGGGTGCTCTCGCAGCCGTCGACGTCCACCCAGATGGTGCTGTACTTGCCACCCGACGCCTTGGCCGCGGCGGTGGTGCCGAGGCCGGAGCCGCCGGCGACCGGCATGATGATGTCCGCGCCCTGGGCGACCAGCGCGTCGGAGACCTTCTTGCCCTCGTCCTGCTTGGCGAAGTCGTTGGTGAAGGAGCCCTTCTGGGTCTCCTTGTTCCAACCCAGCGCCTGGACGTTCTTGCCCTTGGTGGTGTTGTAGTACTTCACACCGTCGACGAAGCCGTCCATGAAGATGGTGACCGGCGGGATCGGCAGACCGCCGTAGGTGCCCACCTTGCCGCTCTTGCTCATCCCGGCCGCCAGGTAACCGGCCTGGAACGCGGCCTGGGCGGTGTCGAACTGCATCGGGTAGATGTTGTCCAGACCCGGGTTGGAGTCGACGATGCCGAACTCCTGGTTCGGGTTCGCAGCCGCGATCTTCTTGGTGGCGTTGGCCATCAGGCCACCGACCGCCAGGATGAAGTTGCACTTCTGGTTGACGTACTGCGTCAGGTTCGGCTCGTAGTCGGCCTCCGCCTTCGACGCGACGAACTTGATGTCGATGTTGTCGTTGGCGGCCTTGGCCTCCTGCAGACCCTTCCAGGCCGAGGTGTTGAACGACTTGTCGTCGATGCCGCCGACGTCGGTCACCATGCAGGCGCTGAACTTCTTGGCGCCACTGCCGGCGTTGTTGTCATCCTTGGGGGCCTCGCCACAAGCGGCGGCGGTGAGCGCGAGCCCACCCACCGCGAAGATCGAGGCGATCCGCATCCCACGCACCGAGCGCAAGACGTCTCCTTCCCATTGCACACCGCGCCTAGTGCGGTGGCAGCCCATCAGCCGACCTGCGGTATGCCGCCGGCTGTCCCACGTTACGGACGGGAGCGTACGCCCGCGCCCACCCACCGGCCGACAATCGTGCACGACTGTTGAGCGCCTGTTACCCGGGTGTAACCCTTGCGTGGGGCAAGTCACTCTTCGTGCTGGTAACCGAGCGCCGTGGCGTCCGCAACGTCCGTTTTCTGGAGGCGTTTCCCTCCTCGGACGTTACCGCCAAAAGACCGCGACCGCCGCGTTGACCAGGGTCAGACCGATGATCGCGAGGAAATGACCACGGTTGACCATGTCCCGCTTCCGGGAGAAGAAGACCATGACGAAGATCAGCAGCCCGATCACCAACTTTGTCACAAGTTTTGCCGGTGCCGGCTCGTCGCCGTCGCGCAGGGGGGCGGACAGGCCCAGCCCGGTCAGCACCTGGATCACCGAGCCCCACAACATGGCCGGGTTGATCCGCAGCCGGCCGCTGGCGTACTGGGCGATCGAGCCACCGAGCAGCAGGGCGAACCCGATCAGATGGACGTAGAGGAGGATGAGTCTGAGAGCTTCCACGCTCGCCATACTTCCCTATGAACGACGGATCGTAGTAGTGGGAACCGCCGACAAACGCGAATCAGTCGATCAACCGGTCGCTGTCGGGGCGGCGCGCGACAGGGCCGGCTCGTGCGGCTGGTCGAGCACCGGTCGCGACTCCGCCCGATCGTCACCGCCGAACGCGACGGCGACCCACCCGGCGAGGCTCACCGCCGACAGGAGCGTCACCGGCAGCGTCACCCGTTGCACCGAGGTCGCCAACCACCACTCGATGTCGTTCGGGCCGGACAGGTAGGTCCCGACAAGGACGGCCAGGTAGTAGCCGTTGGCCGCCCACAGCCAGCCGTCCGCTGCCAGCCCGGTCGCACGGCGTCGCCCGCGCAGGAACAGGGTGCCGAGCAGCGCCACCACCGCGGCACCCACCAGCAGCAGACCGACCACGTCCCACAACGCCACGATGGTGAGCTGGAACCGCTCCATCACCGGCGCAGTCCGGTCACCCGAGGCGCCTTCGGTGATGTCCGACTGGGCGTCCAGCAGGCGGGCCAACACCGCCCAGGCGCCCCCGGCCAGCACCGGCAGCCAGACCAGCGCGGCTCGCCGCAGGTCGGCGCGGGCCCGCACGGTGACCAGCAGGGCGAGGCCCACGACGGCGATCAGCCCCTCGTTCTTGCTGAGCGCCGCGACGGTCAGCAACAACAGCGGCAACAGGGGCCGGCGCAGCGGATCCGCACCGAGCAGCAGGGCCACCACCGCGCCGGCGAAGGCGGCGGACCAGAGCGCGTCGGCGAGCCCGCCGGTCACCGCGTACTCGACGTTCGACCAGGTGGCCAGGCCCACCGCGATGGCCAGCGCCCAGGCCACCCGCGCGGACACCCGGCCCAGCGCCCGCCGGACCAGGTAGACCAGCATCGCGATCGCGGAGACGGTGACCAGCGCGCCAACGAGCTGGGCGGTACGGAAGTCCGGCTCGACGACGCTCCACACGGCAGCGATCGGCGCGGAGGCGAAGGGCGGGTAGTCGGTGTGCGAGAAGACGAAGGCGGGGCTGCCGATCGTCGTCCGCGCGTACTCGCTCCCGTTGGCGAAGTAGCCGGCGTGCAGCCACCAGATGGAGTGCGCGTCCCACTGGTAGGGCGGTTCGAAGATCATGAAGCACGGCGGTAGCAGTGGCAGCGCGATCAGCAGCGCGTGCGACCACCCTCCGTACGGCACCGGCTCGCCGGGGCGGCGCAACAGCCACCAGGCGCAGCCCACTCCGGCGGCCACCACCAGGGCGATCCAGAGCGGCAGCGGACCGCCGACGACCAGCATCAGGAGCACCGCGACCGTGCTCAGCAGCGCCGCCACCAGGGGCGCGAGGAGCAGGGCGAGAAAGGGACTGCGCAGGATCGCGAAGGCCAGCGGGAAACCGGCGACGAGGAGGGCGAGTACGGCGAGGATCGGGGTGACATCCATGTCGTCAGTCGCCCTTCCGGACGACCAGCCGTACGCCGGCGCTGGTCGGCCGCTTCCGCTGCACCGCGGCGACGCCCACCGAGTAGTCCCGCGGCGCCCCCTGGACGACGACACACCCGCGCAGCGCGGCGAGCTCACTCAACCGCTGGTGCCACAGGCCCTTGTTGGTCCGGGCGGGAGTGAGCGAGATCCGGCTGCCCGGCGGCACCTGCTCGACGAACTGACGCCAGAGCGTCTCCAGGTCCACCTGGTGCTGGGTTGCCGGGAGGTCGTGTTCCCGGTCACTCATCAGGGCGATGCCGCGGCCGGTCGCCTGCACGGCGCCCTGAGCCGTCAGGAGTAGACAGCCCACCCCGACGAGGGCCACGACGATCCGGACGATGGTGGTCTGGTCCGGGCGCCTCGTGGTCGTCATCGGTCAGCGAGCGTCTTGGCGGGAACGACGCCGGGACGACGGCGGGCCCGTTCCCGGCCCAGGATCCACAACGCCTCCACCCCGTCCCGCCAGGTGATCTTCTTGCCCTCGGCACGGCCCCGCGCCCGGTAGGCGATCGGCACGTCGTAGGGGCGGATCCGCCGCCGCAGCAGTTTGCCCGTCACCTCGGCCTCCATGCCGAACCCGCGGGACCGGATGTCCAGCGATCGGTACAGCTCCACCGGCATCAGTTTGAAGCACGTCTCCAGGTCGCCGATGTAGGAGTTGAACAAGACGTTCGCCGCCGTGGTGACTCCCCGGTTTCCGACCACGTACCAGAAGCTGTAGGCGCTGTGGCTGCCGAAGGTGCGGTTGCCGTAGACGACGGTCGCGTTCCCCTCCAGCACCGGCGCCAACAGCTTCGGGATGTCCTGTGGGTCGTACTCCAGGTCGGCGTCCAGGATCACCATGTACTCGCCCCGGGCGTTGTCCACGGCCGTCTTGATCGCCGCGCCCTTGCCCGCGTTGCGGGGGTGCGTCACGACCCGCAGCCGCGCGTCATCCATTCGACCGAGGATCTCGGCGGTCTCGTCCGTACTGCCGTCGTCGACCACCACGATCTCGATCTCACACGGGTACTGCACGGCGAGGGCCTGCTTCAGGGCCTCCGCGACGCGTTCCGCTTCGTTGTAGACCGGCATCAAGATCGACAGTTGCACGAAAGTCTCCCCGGGAACAGCACCGGACGGCGGATGAAGGGCGGCGGGCCACCAGCGGCTAGTGAAGCAGGCCCGCCACACGTTCGCTGACCCGCTCTCGCTGAGCGGCATCGGCGCGGTGCCGAAGCACCCTACCTCGCGCCACCGGAGACCGGCCGTACCGCGGTCTCAGCCCTTGACGGCTCCCGAGGTCAGCCCGGAGACGATGTAGCGCTGGAGGAACTGGAAGACCAGCACCGTCGGGATCGCGGTCAGCAGGGTGCCGGCCGCGAAGATGCCGAAGTTGTTGTTGCGCTCGTTGCCCTCCAACAGGCCGTACATCCCCACCGCCAGGGTCTTGGAGTCGGTACTGGTGAGGAAGACGTTGGCCATCAGGAACTCGTTGATGGTGCCGATGAAGGCCAACAGCCCGGCGACCGCCAGGATCGGCGCCACCAGCGGCAGCATGATCCGGAAGAAGACCTGGGCGTGCGAGGCACCGTCCATGGTCGCCGACTCGTCCAACTCCCGCGGCAGCGTGTCGAAGAAACCCTTCATCAACCAGGTGTTCACGCCGAGCGCGCCACCCAGGTAGAGCAGAAGGAGGCCCCAGGGTGTGTTGAAGCCGATCGACGGCCACAGGTCGGTGATCGTGCCGAAGATGAGGTAGATCGCCACGATCGCCAGGAACTGCGGAAACATCTGGATCAGGAGCAGCGAGAGCAGCCCCACCCGGCGGCCGCGGAACCGCATCCGGGAGAAGGCGTACGCGGCGAGCGCCGAGAGGAACACCGACGCGAACGACGCCAACCCGGCGATCAGCAGCGAGTTGAGGAACCACCGCCCGAAGGCGGTCCGCTCGAACAGCCCACCGAAGTTGCCGAGGGACACCCCGCCGGTCGGCACCAACTCGGTGGTGGACAACGTGCCGAGCGGGTTGAGCGCGGCGGAGAGCACGAACACGATCGGGAACAGGCTGAACAGCACGCCGAGCAGGGCCACCAGATGCCGCCAGCCGACCTGGGCGAACCAGCGGTGACGCCGCCGACCGGTCCGGTTGAGTTTGCGGTCGACCACGCTCACGCGAGCCACCTTTCGTTCGCGACTGCGGGGCTCGCAAGCTCACTCCTCGCGCTCACGCGTACACCTCTTCCTGTTTGCGGGTCCGCCGGAAGCTGATCGCGGAAACCACCGCGACGATGGCGAAGATGAACAGCGAGATCGCGGCGGCGAAGCCGAACTGCGCGCCCTGCCCGCCGAAGGCCAGCCGATAGGTGTACGTGATGAGCAGGTCGGTGGCACCGTTGGCCGGGTTGTCGGCCGGGAAGGGCGCACCCTCGGTGGTCAGGTAGATCGCGTTGAAGTTGTTGAAGTTGAACGCGAACGACGAGATCAGCAGCGGCGAGAGCGCGACCAGCAGCAGCGGCAGGGTGACCGCCCGGAAGGACTGCCAGGGCGAGGCCCCGTCGACCGCGGTCGCCTCGGTCAGCTCGCGCGGGATGGCCTGCAACGCGCCGGTGGCGACCAGGAACATGTACGGGTAGCCGAGCCAGAGCTGCACCAGGATGACCGCGAAGCGGGCCGTCCACGCCTGCCCGAACCAGTCCACATTCACCCCGAACATATTGTTGATCAGTCCGAAGTCGGCGTTGAACATGTCCCGCCAGGCGAGCAGCATCGCGAACGACGGCATGGCGTACGGCAGGACGAGCACCACCCGGTACAGGTTCGTGCCGCGCATCCGGGGCGAGTGCAGGACCAGGGCGATCAGCATGCCGAGCAGGAACGTTCCTCCGGTGGAGCCGATGGCGAAGGCGAAGTTCCAGATGAGACTGCCCAGGAACGGGCCGGAGATGTTCTCGTCGGTGAGCACCCGGGTGAAGTTGGTGAGCCCGACGTTGACCTTCCAGCCCTGGGCCAACCGCTCACCGTCGGCGGCGACGAAGGCGCCCGCCCCGTCGTCGGCGGTCCAGGTCCGCCCGGTCTCGGCGTCCCGGACACAGTCGCAGCCTGGCTCGTACGCCCGCACCGCCTTGCCCTCGTACGCCCGGGACAGGCCGCTGGAGCGCACCGCGCCGCCCGGGGTGGGCACCACCAGGTCGGTGATCTCCTTGCTGCGGGAGCTGGCCTGGCCGACGGTCAGCACGGTGTACCCGTCGGCGGCGGTGACCCGGCCACCGGTGGCGACGGTGACGTCGGTGGGGTCGAGTCGGCGCAGCCCGTCGGTGTCGCCGACGGAGACCGTGCCGGTGCCCGGATCGGTGACCAGGAAGACCAGCGCACCGGTGGCCGGGTCGCCCATGGTGGCGATGGACAGGGCGTACTCGGCGGACCCGGGCACCTGGGTGACCGACGAGGACGCGATGGCGACGACCGCGTCGTCCTTGCTGCCCCGGTGCCCGTCGCCGAAGTTGGTGAAGGCGGTGCTGGCGGTGTACAGCACCGGGAAGACCTGGAAGGCGATCAGGAACAGGGTTCCCGGGACCAGGTACTTGGCCGGGATGTGCCGACGGGTGAGGTACAGGTAGAACAGTCCGGCGGTGGACGCCGCCAGCAGCGCCAGGCCGGCCCACATTCCGGATGCGACGAGCGGGAACGCCGCCCAGACCGCGACACCGGCGGTCAGGCCGAGCAGGAGCACCTTGCCGGCGAGCCCGGTCAGGGTGATCGGTGCGTCGTCGCGGGTACGCGACGGACGGGAGCGCGCGGGGTGGGAGCCGTCGGGCTCCCGGCCCGGGGCCTGCGTGGCAGACCCCGGGCCGGACAGCGGCGTACTCATTACTTGATCTGGCCGGAGATGGTCTTGCCGGCCGCGGTGATGGTGCTGGTCGGGTCGGCCCCACCGATGACGGCGGCCTCGGCCTTGCCGAACGGGTCCCAGATCGCGGCCATCGCCGGGATGGCCGGGAGCACCTGCCCGTTCCTGCCCGCCTCCTGGAACTTGGCCAGGTCCGGGTCGGTGCCCTTGACCTGGTCGAGGGCGGCGGTCAGCGCCGGCGGCCGGGGCTCGGCGTTGTACAGCGCGACGGCCAGCTCGGGCGTGGTGGTGTAGTTGGCCACGAACTCCTGGGCCAGCGCCTTGTTCTTGCCCTTGGCGGCGACGTAGAACGCCTGCACACCCACGAACGGCTGGGCTTCCTTGCCGCCGGCGAAGCCGGGGATCGCCGAGATGTCGTACTTGATGTTGGCCTTCTTGACGTCGGCCACGGCCCACGGTCCGGAGACCAGGTACGCGCACTTCTTGCCGGTGAAGGTGGCGATCGAGTTGGTGTCCGCGATGGAGCGCTTGAGCACCCCCGCGCCCTTCTCGCCGAGCGCGCCGATCTTCTTGAAGGCCTCGACCGACTCGGGCTTGCCGACGCCCAGGTCCTTCGGGTCGTAGTCGCCGTTGGCGCCGGTCCCGAAGAGGTAACCGCCGGCCGAGGTGTAGAGCGGGTAGATGTGGTACGCGTCGCCGTTCTGGCCGACCTGGAGGCAGAGCGTCTCGGTGGCCTTCTTCGACGCCTTGAGCGCCCGGCCGTTGGCGACCAGGTCCTCGATGGTCTTCGGCGCCTCCGGGGCCAGCTCGGTGTTGCGGATCAGCGCCAGGTTCTCCTGCGCGTACGGCACGCCGTAGAGCTGACCGTTGAAGGTGACCGCCTTGATGGCGGTCGGGTTGAAGGCGCTCTTCTGCTCGGCGGCGAGCTGCACCGGGTCGATGGCGCCGTTCTGCACCAGGTTGCCGATCCAGTCGTGTGCGCCGACCACCACGTCCGGGCCGCTGCCCTGCTGGGACGCGGTGACGAAGTTGGTCTGCAGGTCCTTGCTGACGGCCTGGACCTCGACGCTGACGCCGTTCTCCTGGCCGAACTTCTCGGCGAACGGCTTGAGGGCGGCGGTCCGCTTGTCGTCCGCCCAGATCACCAGTTTGCCGCCGGCGGCCTTGGGGGTGTCCTTCGCGGCCGGCTCGTCGCTGTCGCCACCGCAGCCCGAGGCGGCGAGCGCCAGGGCGAAGAGGGCGACCACACCCGCGGTACGGATGCGCATCGGTGCTCCTGTCGTCATGGCGGGTCCGCCCGGGGGAAGGGCGGCCCGCCAGTGGAAACGTCTGGAAGTTCTTGCCAACCGGCGCATGGATGTGCGCCGCTGCTCTCGCATGTTGCCGGGACGTTAGCAAGACGTTGCAAGTAATGGAAGGGCTTGCAGAGCACCCCGCAAGAACTTGCCGGTGGGCTAAAGTGCCGCCATGCGCGCTCGACTGTCCGACATCGCCCAGCAGGCCGAAGTCAGCGAGGCCACGGTGTCGCGGGTGCTCAACGACCGCCCCGGCGTGGCCCCGGAGACCCGGCAGGCCGTCCTCACCGCCCTCGACGTGCTCGGGTACGAGCGCCCGGCCCGGCTGCGCAAGCGCAGCGCGGGGCTGGTCGGCCTGGTGGTGCCGGAGCTGGACAACCCGATCTTCCCCGCCTTCGCCCAGGTCATCGAGTCCACTCTGGCGCAGAGCGGGTTCACCCCGGTGCTCTGCACCCAGACCGCCGGCGGCGTGACCGAGGACGAGTACGTGGAGATGCTGCTGGACCGGCAGGTCTCCGGGATCGTCTTCGTCTCGGGCCTGCACGCCGACACCGCGGCCAACCACGACCGCTACCGGGCGCTGCTCGCCCGGCCGCTGCCGGTCGTGATGATCAACGGGTACGTGCCCGGCATCGGGGCGCCCTTCGTCTCCTGCGACGACCGGGAGGCGGCCGAGCTGGCCGTCGCCCACCTGGTCGCGCTCGGGCACCGGCGGATCGGCCTGATCACCGGCCCGGACCGGTTCGTTCCGGTGCAGCGCAAGGTGGCCGGCTGGCGCTCCGCGATGACCCGGCTGGCCGGCGTCGCCGAAGCCGACCTGGGCCCACTGGCCGAGCTGTCACTGTTCGGAGTGGAGGGTGGCGAGGCGGCGGCCGGCCGCCTGCTGGACCGCGGCGTCACCGGGGTGGTCTGCGGCTCCGACCTGATGGCGCTCGGCGCGGTCCGGGCTGCCCGCCAACGCGGCCTCAACGTGCCCGACGGCCTCTCCGTGGTCGGTTACGACGACTCCCCGCTGATGGCCTTCACCGACCCGCCGCTGACCACCATGCGGCAGCCGGTCACCGCGATGGCGGTGGCCGCCGTCCGCGCCCTGGTGGACGAGATCAACGGGCACGGGGCCCCGCACTCGGAGTACCTGTTCCGCCCGGAGCTGGTGGTACGCGGCTCCACCGCCGTCGCGCCGACTTCCGCCCGCCTTTCTTACGCAAGATCTGCTTGACTCTTGCAGCGACGGGCCGGCATATTGCTCGAATGATCAGCACCGCCACCCCGCCGCACGCCACCGACGACGACTGGTGGCGCTCCGCGGTCGTCTATCAGGTGTACGTCCGCAGCTTCGCTGACAGCGACGGCGACGGCACCGGCGACCTCCAGGGCATCCGGCAGCGCCTGCCGTACCTGCGCGACCTCGGGGTGGACGCGCTGTGGCTGACCCCCTTCTACACCTCGCCGATGATCGACGGCGGGTACGACGTGGCCGACTACCGGGACGTCGACCCGATGTTCGGCACCCTCGACGACTTCGACGCGATGATCACCGACGCGCACGCCCTCGGCCTGCGGATCATCGTCGATCTGGTGCCCAACCACACCTCCAGCGCGCACCACTGGTTCACCGCCGCGCTCGCCGCCGGGCCCGGCTCGCCGGAGCGGGCCCGCTACCTCTTCGCCGACGGTCAGGGCGCGCACGGCGAGTTGCCCCCGAACGACTGGGAGAGCATCTTCGGCGGCGCCGCCTGGACCCGGATCGCGGACGGTCAGTGGTATCTGCACCTGTTCGACAGGTCCCAGCCGGACCTGAACTGGCGTCACCCGGAGGTCCGCGCCGAGTTCGAGGACGTGCTGCGGTTCTGGCTGGACCGGGGCGTGGACGGATTCCGCGTCGACGTGGCGCACGGCATGATCAAGGCGGAGGGGCTGCCGGACGTCGGCTTCAGCTCGGCCACCACCGGCCAGCGCCAGGTCGAACTGCTCGGCAGGGGCCGGCTGCCGTACTTCGACCAGGACGAGGTGCACGAGATCTACCGGGCGTGGCGGCCCATCCTGGACAGCTACCCGGGCGGTCGGATGGCGGTCGCCGAGGCGTGGGCCGAGACGCCCCAGCGCCTGGCCCGCTACATCGGGCCGGACGAGCTGCACCAGGCCTTCAGCTTCGACTTCCTGGACGCCACCTGGTCGGCCGACTCGTTCCGCAAGGTGATCGACACCGCGTTGGCCGAGGCGACCGTGGTCGGGGCGCCCACCACCTGGGTGCTGTCCAACCACGACAAGCAGCGGCACGTCACCCGGTACGGCGACGGCGCCGAAGGGCTGCGCCGAGCCCGTGCCGCCAGCCTGCTGATGCTCGCCCTGCCCGGCTGCGCCTACCTCTACCAGGGCGAGGAACTGGGCTTGCCGGAGGTCCTCGACCTCCCCGACGAGCTGCGCCAGGATCCGGCGTTCCTGCGCACCGGCGAGAGCCGCGACGGCTGCCGGGTGCCCATACCGTGGAGCGGCGAGTTGGCCCCGTACGGCTTCGGGCCGGCCGGCAGCGAGCTGAGCTGGCTACCCGCCCCGGCGGTCTGGCAGGCGCTGTCCGTCACGGCGCAGACCGACGTGCCCGGCTCCACCCTGGAGTTGTACCGGGCCGCGCTGCGGATCCGTCACGACCATCCCGCGCTGGCCCTCGACGCCGACGGGGTCACCTGGCGGGAGAGCGAGCCGGGCGTGCTGGCCTTCTCCCGCACCGCCGGCGCGACCGTGCTGACCTGCGTGGTCAACCTCAGCGGCGCGCCGGTACTGATCGACGGGTACGGTCAGCCGCTCGTCGCCAGCGACGAGCTCACCGAACGGGGCTCCGGTCATCTGCTGCCAATTGACGCGGCAGTCTGGTTGGAACAGCGCTGAACGGGTAACTCGTTCTCGACCTGGTCGTTCGTCGTGCCCCGCGCCGACGGGCGACTGGGCTACCGGCCCCTTGTGGTGGGGGGTGAGGTGCCACCGGCGCCACGCGGAGTCCGCTCCGCGCGGCGCCGGTGTCGTGTGCCGCCGCTGGTTAGACCCGCAGGCGTCGCGGGTACCGCATCGGGCACCATCGCTACGGAGGTGACCCCATGGTGGTACGGATCGCCCAGTGCACGCTCGACGTCGAGGACCTGGACGTGATGGTCGCGTTCTGGTCGGCGGCGCTCGGCTACGAGGTCGAGCAGGGCGACGACGGCAGCGCCAAGCTCTGGCCGCCGGGGCAGCCGTCCGCCGCCGCGCCCACCGTGTGGTTGCAGGGCTCGGGCACCGCCAAGCGGGGCAAGAACCGGCTGCACCTCGACCTGGTCGCGGACGCCGACCCTCAGGCCGAGGTACAGCGGCTGCTGAGCCTCGGCGCGCGGCACGTCGACGTCGGGCAAACCGGGGCCGAGCAGTTCACGGTGCTCGCCGATCCCGAGGGCAACGAGTTCTGCGTGCTGGACCGCGCGCCGACCCGCTGACGTCTCACTTCGCGGTGAGCAGCGCCGCGATCCGGGTCCAGCCGGCGCGTACCTCGGCCTCGTCCGGCGGTTCGGCGGGCTCACCGTGGCCGGCCTCGTCGGCCGCCGCGTCCAACTCCTCGTCGATCACGTCCTCGAAGTCCCCGTACAGGTCGGCCCCCTCAACCTGACGGGCCTCGTCCTCGGCGGCGACCTGCGCGGCGGCGATCTCGCTGCGGATCTCGTCCGCGGACAGCGCCGGCAGCAGCGGCTCCACCACGGCCATCAACTGCTCCTCGGCGACCACCGCCTCGGCCAGGGCCAACGCGGCCGGTCGCTCGTACGGCCCGCAGACCACCGGCTCCCACTCGTCGAGGTCACCGAGCGGACCGAAGGTGATGATCCACGGCAGGCCGAGGAGTGGTGAGTCCGCCGGCAGGTCCAGTGTCATGAGTGCGCCCACCGGCTCATCATGGTCCGCGAACGCGAGCGCCGACGCCGTTCTCCTCAGTTATCGCCCGTCCGACTGTCGATCGGCGACCGGTCAGCCGGGACGGGCAGCGTCCAGGGCGGCGCGGACCAGGGCGAGCGCCGTGGCCGGCGGCACGCCGAGCCGGGCCGCCTCCGCCGCGTAGCCGGCCGCCGCCCGCTGCAACCGGTCGACGGCGTCGTCCCGCCCGGGGGCGACGAAGGTGCCGTTGCGCCCCCGGGTCTCCAGCAGCCCGGCGGCTTCCAACTCCCGGTAGGCGCGGGCCACCGTATTCGCGGCCAACCGCAGGTCGGCGGCGAGCTGCCGGACGGTCGGCAGGCGGTTGCCCACCGGCAACCGGCCATCGCCGATCAGCTCGGCGATCTGCACGCGCACCTGCTCGTACGGCGGCACCGACGAGTCCGGGTCGACCGAGATCAGCACCTGCACGCCTTCCGTCATCAGCCCGCACCGCCCGGCGTACCGGGATCAATGCCCTCGTCGACATCCTTCGCTGGCGCGGGGGTTTCCGCCAGGTCCACGACTCGGCCGTTGGTGCTGGTCGCGAGGAGCGCAGCGCCGAACAGCACCAGCTGGTTGAGAAGGTAGAGGTAGAGCAGCAGACCGACCGCGCCGGCCACCACGGTGTACGCCGGATTCCGCTCGGTCCGCACCACGTAGTACCGCCCGACGGTGTTCAGCAGCGTGATGCCGACCGCCACCAGCACCACCACCGGGCGCAGCCGGGACCGACTCATCCGCAGCCGGGGCACGGCCAGCAGCAACGCGGTGGCGAGCACGGTGTTGACCAGCACGCTGAGCACCGCGCTGATCGTGGTCAGACCGACCGAACCGGTGCTGCGCAGCAGGAAACGCAGCAGCGACTCCAACGCGTCCACCGCCGCGACCGAGACGCCGAGCAGCACGAACACGCCGATCATCACGCCCAGGTCGACGAGGCGTCGCACCACCAGATTGCCCGGTTGCTGGTTGAGCTGGTACATCAACCGCTGCGAGGACCGGATGGCCTCCACCCAGCCGATCCCGGTGAAGACCAGGATGACCAGGCCGACCACCCCGACCGTGCCGCTGGAGTTGGCGATCTGCTCGGCGTCCAGGAACGGCAGATTCTCCTTGAGGAAGTCGGCCGCCGCCGCGCTGACCTCGTCGTTGTCCTCCAGGATCGCGCCGAAGATGGAGAACGCCACCAGGGCGAGGGCGAACACCGCGAAGAAGCCGTAGTAGGCGATCGCGGCGGCCAACCGGCCGGCCAGCACCTCGCCGTACAGCACACCGGCCCGCCACACATGATCGAAGAGCCCTGACCGGTGGCGCGCGGCGCTCACCCAGCGGTCGATGCCCGCCTCAATTTGGCCGATCACGTTCACGCGATCATCCTCGCCGATCTCCCACCGCTGTAGGGGCAACCGGCTCCCGATGCTCGCCGGCCGGCGCGTCGTCGTCGCATCAGTTGCCGGCGGTCCGGTTGCTGGCACTTTCAGGTGCCGGCAGCCTTGGTTGCCGGCGCTTCAGGTGCCGAGGCAGAAGTCGCGACGCGGCTGCCACCTGGCCTGCCCGCTGTGCGAGAAGAGGGTGAACGCGTCGACCTCGAACATCGCGGAGAAGTCGGCCAGATCCTCGTACACCTTGTCCAGGGCCTCCGGCGCCACGTCCTGCGCCACGGTGACGTGCGGATGGTACGGGAAGCGGAGCTCGCGGTGCAGGCCCGGCGCCGCGGCGATGGCCGCGGCCAGCAACTCGCATTCACTGATCCCGGCGGCCACCGCGACGAACACCACCTGGGTGACCGGACGGAACGTGCCGGTGCCCCGCAGGTGCAGCGTGAACGGCAGGTGCGTGGCGGCGACGGCGGCCAGGTGCCGCTCGACCGCCGGCAGGTTGGCCGTCCGGATCTCGGTGGGCCCGAGCAACGTCACGTGCGCGGGCACCGCCAGCGGATCACCGGCCTCGACCCGCCGCCGGGTGAGCTGGGCACCCCACGGCTCGGGGATGTCCACCGCGATGCCGATCTGGATGGTGTCGCCGGTCGGCGGCACCCCGCCACTGCGATCCACGCTTCGCGCCGCCCCTCCGACCACCGACCCGTCCACCTGTACGCGGACCTACTCGCCGCGCACGGGCGGGAAGAACCCGACCCGCTCGTACGCGGACCGCAGGGTCGTCGCGGCCACCGCACGGGCCTTCTCCGCGCCGGCCGCGAGCAGCTTGTCCAGCTGTGCCGGATCGTCGAGGTAGGCGCGGGTGCGCTCCTGGATCGGACGGACGAAGTCCGTCACCACCTCGGCCAGCTCCTTCTTCAGGTCGCCGTAGCCACGGCCCGCGTAAGCGGCCACCAGCTCGTCGATGCTGCGGCCGCTGAGCGCCGAGTGGATGGTCAACAGGTTGGACACACCCGGCTTGGTCTCGGCGTCGAAGACGATCTCCCGACCGGTGTCGGTCACCGCCGAACGGATCTTCTTGGCGGACCGGGCCGGGTCTTCGAGCAGGTCGATGATGCCGGCCGGCGAGGACGACGACTTCGACATCTTCGCGGTCGGGTCCTGCAAGTCGGTGATCTTGGCAGTGTCCTTGACGATGTGCGGCGCGGGCACCGTGAACGTCGCGCCGAACAGCGAGTTGAACCGCTGGGCCAGATCCCGGGAGAGCTCCAGGTGCTGGCGCTGGTCCTCGCCGACCGGCACCGCGTTGGCCTGGTAGAGCAGGATGTCGGCGGCCTGCAGGACCGGATAGGTGAACAGCCCGACGCTGGCCCGCTCGTTGCCCTGCTTCTGCGACTTGTCCTTGAACTGGGTCATCCGGCTGGCCTCGCCGAAGCCGGTGATGCAGCCGAGCACCCAGGCCAACTGCGGGTGCTCGGGCACCTGCGACTGGACGAACAGGGTGCTGCGTTCCGGGTCGAGCCCGACCGCGAAGAGCTGGGCCGCGGCCACCCGGGTCCGCTGGCGCAGCAGCGCCGGGTCGTGCCCCGCGGTGATGGCGTGCAGGTCCACCACGCAGTAGAAGGCGTCGTGGGTGTCCTGTAGCGCCACCCAGTGCCGCACCGCGCCCAGATAGTTGCCGAGATGGAACGAGTCGGCTGTCGGCTGGATGCCGGAGAAGACGCGGGGCCGGGCGGGAACGTCGGACATGGCGATAATTCTGTCAGCAAGCAACCCGGTCCGTCATGACGGGCCGGCGGGTCGGCTCCGGCCCGCCGGTGCCGAGGTGCTGACCTCGCGTGGTTCGCCCGCGCCGACCCGGCGCGTCGCCCCGACCGCGACCCGGCGGTGCTGCCCCGCCATCGCCTCCCGGGCCTGCTCGGGGCCGCCCGCCGACGCCGGCGCCGGGTCGTACTCGCGGCGCTGCCCGGCGTTCTGCGCGCCGTGCTGCTCGGTGCTCAGCTCGCGGCGCTGCTCGGTGGTGCCGGTCGGCCCGGTGCCGGTCGGCCCGGTGCGGGCGGCGGAGACGGCGAGCCGGGCCACCCGGCGGCCGTCCAACGTGAGCACCCGCAGCAGCCAGCCGGCCGGCAGCTCGGCCGCCGGATCGGATGCACCGACGTCGGCGGGTTCACCCGGCACCGGTACCTCGTCGCCGGTCACCGGGAGCCGGCCCAGCGCGGCCATGACGAAACCGCCAACCGTCTCGTACGGTCCGGCGGGCAGCGCCACCCCGGTCCGCTCGGCGAAGTCAGCGAGGTTGAGTCGACCGTCCACCACGGCGGGCAGACCAGCGTGCACCGGGTCCGGGGCGGCGTCGTACTCGTCGTGGATCTCACCGATCAACTCCTCGATGAGGTCCTCCAGGGTGACGATCCCGGCCGTGCCGCCGTACTCGTCGACCACCACGGCGAGGTGCTGGCCCTCCCGGCGCATCTCGGTCAGCGCGGCGAGCACCCGTTTGCTGCCGGGGAGCCGCTTCACCTCCCGGGCCAACTCGCCGACGGTGACGCACGGGTCGGCGTCCGGGCGCAGCAGTACGTCACGGAGGTGCACGAAGCCGACCACGTCGTCGTGGGTGCCGTCGGTGACCGGGTAGCGGGTGTGCGTTTCGGCGCGGACCAGCCGGGCGGCTTCGACGATGGTCAGCCGCGCTGGGAGGAAGACCACCTCGGTACGCGGCATCATCACCTCGCGGATCAGACTGGCACCGGCCACCAGGACCTCGTCGATGATCCGCCGCTCGTCCGGGTCGAGCACCGTGTTCGCCGCGACCAGGTCCCGCAGATCGGCCTCCGAGATGTGCTCCCGGCCGGCCGTCGGGCCGGTCCCGAGCAGGTCGGTGACGAGTCGGGTGGCGCCATCCGCGGCGCGGACCAGCACCCGGGCGACGGCCCGGGCGAGCGGGCCAGGGTCGCGGCGGGGGTGCACCCGCGCGCGTCGCCGGAGCCCGGTACGGGCCACTTCCCGCATGACAGAGATGGTAGACACCGTGGGCCCACCGCACCGGGGATCACGCGGAGCGACCCACGGATGTTCGGCTCTGTTTAATCATGAGAGATTATGATGGAATGGGGTTGGCGGTGGCATCGGCGAGGGTGCCGGCCACCGCCCTAGTGTGATCACCAAAGGGCCACGTCCCGGGCGGGCCAGGCAGGAGGCAACGACGTGAAACTGCTCGTCACCGGGGGCGCTGGCTTCATCGGGAGCGTGGTGACCCGGATGCTGCTCGACGCGGGTCACCAGGTGGTCATCCTGGACGACCTACGCACCGGGCACCGCGAGGCCCTCGCCCCGGAGGCCACCCACGTCGAGGCGTCCATCCACGACGCCGCCCGCGTCATCACCGCGAACGCCGGGTTCGACGGGGTGCTGCACTTCGCCGCCCTGATCGCCGCCGGCGAGTCGATGGTCAAGCCGGAGCTGTACTGGCAGAACAACACCGTCGGCACGCTCGCCCTGATCGACGCGGTCCGAGCAGCCGGGGTGCCCCGGATGGTCTTCTCCTCCACCGCCGCCGTCTACGGCAACCCCACCGAGCTGCCGATCACCGAGAACGCGGTCAAGGCACCCACCAACACGTACGGCGCCACCAAACTCGCCGTCGACATGGCACTCACCTCCGAGGCGATCGGGCACGGGCTGGCCGCCGTGTCGCTGCGCTACTTCAACGTGGCCGGCGCCCACCTCGACGGCGACATCGCCCTCGGCGAGCGGCACGACCCGGAGACGCACCTGATCCCGATCGCGCTGGACGTCGCCGCCGGCCGGCGGGAGAAGCTCCAGCTCTTCGGGGACGACTACCCCACCGTGGACGGCACCTGCGTCCGGGACTACATCCACGTCGCCGACCTGGCCCGCGCGCATCTGCTGGCGCTGGACGCGGCCACCAGCGGCCAGCACCGGATCTACAACCTGGGCAACGGCAACGGCTTCACCAACCGCCAGGTCGTCGACGTGGTCCGCGAGGTCACCGGGCACCAACTGCCCGTCGAGGTAGCCCCGCGCCGCGAGGGCGACCCGGCTGAGTTGGTCGCGTCCTCCGCGCTGGCCCGCGACGAGCTGGGCTGGGTGCCGCAGAAGCCGACCCTGCACGACATGGTTGGGGACGCCTGGGCGTTCTACCGCACGCACATCCTGGGGCAGTCATGACCCATCCGAGCCGTGACGTCGCCGAACGGGCTGCCGCCGGCTTCTCCGCGCAGTTCGGCGGCCAGCCTGCCGGCCGCTGGGCCGCCCCGGGCCGGGTCAACCTGATCGGCGAGCACACCGACTACAACGAAGGCTTCGTGCTGCCGTTCGCGCTGCCGATGCGCACCGTCGTCGCGGCCGACCGGCAGGACGGGGAGCACTGGACGGCCTGGTCCGAGCTCTCTGGCGAGGCGATCACGTTCGGCGCGGACGACGTCGCCGAGCCGGGTCGGGTCACCGGATGGGGCGCGTACGTCGCGGGTGTGGTCTGGGCGCTGCGCGAGGCCGGTCACCCGGTGCCGGGTGCCCGGCTGGCGATCGCCTCCGACGTGCCGCTGGGCGCCGGGCTCTCCTCGTCGGCCGCGCTTGAGTCAGCCGTGCTGGCTGCCCTGCTCGACCTCGGCGGGCTGGAGCTCGCCCCGGCACTGCAGCCCCGGCTGGCCCAGCGGGCGGAGAACGTCTACGTGGGTGCGCCGACCGGGATCATGGACCAGTCCGCGGCGATCCGTTGCCGCGCCGGGCACGCCCTCTTCCTCGACTGCCGCGACGAGTCGGTCGAGCAGATCCCGTTCGACCTGGACGCCGCCGGCCTGGCTGTGCTGGTCATCGACAGCCGGGCACCACACCGCCACGCCGACGGGGAGTACGCGGCCCGCCGTCGCTCCTGCGAGGCCGGAGCCAGCGCGCTCGGCGTCGCCGCCCTGCGGGACGTGGGCATCGACCAACTCGACGACGCGTTGGCCCAGCTCGACGACGAGGAGACCCGGCGGCGCGTTCGGCACGTGGTGACCGAGGACCAACGCGTACTGGACACGGTGGCGCTGCTCCGCGCCGGCCGGGTCCGCGACATCGGCCCACTGCTGACGGCCTCCCACGTCTCGATGCGCGACGACTTCGAGATCACCGTGCCGGAGATCGACACCGCGGTCGAGGCGGCGTTGACGGCTGGTGCGCTCGGCGCCCGGATGACCGGCGGTGGCTTCGGCGGATGTGTGCTCGCGCTGATCGAGGCCGACCGTGCCGATGCGGTAGCCGCCGCCGTAACCGACGCGTACGCCGACCGGGGCTTCACCGCCCCCGGCACCGTGACCGTCCTCCCCTCCCCCGGCGCCACCCGCCTGCCCTAACGCCACCCGCCCCCCATTCCCCCGCCCCACCCCGGCCGGTTTAGACCGGTCCCGGCCGGTGATCAAGAGGTTCGCGTCAATTCAAGCCCAGATCCTGACGCAAACCTCTTGATCACCGCGTGGGGCCGGCAGGCAGCCGGGCCGGCAGGCGGCCGGGGCTGGAGATCGTGCTTCTTCATGGAAGTAGTGGCCTCGCCCGTTGGGCGAGGCCACTACTTCCTGGATCGTGCGCGATCTTGGGGGGCAGGCGCGAGCCGGCGGGCACGGACGAGCGGGCGGGCCGGCCGGTGGTGGGTGGGTTGGGGTTAGCTGGCTTCGACGATCATGGCGGCGCCTACCGTGCGGTTGGTCGCCTCGTCGATGATGACGAAGCCGCCGGTGGTGCGATTGCGGCGGTACTCGTCGGCCAGCAGCGGCACCGTCGTGCGCAGTCGCACCCGGCCGATCTCGTTGAGCCGCAGTTCGTCGGCCGACTCGTCGCGGTGCAGCGAGTTGATGTCCAGCCGGTAGTGCAGCCCGCGCACGATCGCCCGGGCCGACCGGGTGGTGTGCTTGATCGCGTACCGGCCGCCGACCCGCAGGGGGGCCGTCTCGTCCATCCAGCAGACCATCGCCTCGATGTCCTGGGCCACCGCCGGTGCGTTGTTCGGCCGGCAGATCAGGTCACCGCGAGAGATGTCGATCTCGTCGGCCAGTCGTACCGTCACCGACATCGGCGGGAACGCCTCCGGGACCGGCCCGTCCGCGGTCTCCACGGCGGCGATCCGGCTGGTGAAGCCGGAGGGCAGCACCATCACCTCGTCGCCTGGCTTCAGCACGCCGGAGGCGACCTGACCGGCGTAGCCGCGGTAGTCGGTGATGGTGGTGGACTGCGGACGGATCACGTACTGCACCGGGAACCGGACGTCGACCAGGTTGCGGTCACTGGCGATGTGCACCCGTTCCAGGTGGTGCAGCAGCGACGGGCCCTCGTACCAGGGCATGTTGTCCGACCGGGCGACGATGTTGTCGCCGCGCAACGCGGAGATCGGCACCACGGTCAGGTCCGGTGCGTCGAGCTTCGCCGCGAACGCGGTGAACTCGTCGGCGATCCGTTCGTAGACCTCCTGCGACCAGTCGACCAGGTCCATCTTGTTGACACACAGGACCAGGTGCGGCACCCGCAGCAGGGAGCAGAGGAACGCGTGCCGGCGGGACTGCTCGACGAGGCCCTTGCGCGCGTCCACCAGGATCAACGCCAGGTCCGCCGTCGAGGCCCCGGTGACCATGTTGCGGGTGTACTGGATGTGCCCCGGGGTGTCGGCGATGATGAACTTGCGCCGGGGGGTGGCGAAGTACCGGTACGCCACGTCGATGGTGATGCCCTGTTCCCGCTCGGCACGCAGACCGTCGGTGAGCAACGCCAGGTTGGTGTATTCGTCACCGCGGGCCGCGCTGACCGCCTCCACGGCGGCCAACTGGTCGGTGAAGAGCGACTTGGTGTCGTAGAGCAGCCGCCCGATCAGGGTCGACTTCCCGTCGTCCACGCTGCCGGCGGTGGCGAACCGCAGCAGGTCCATAGCCCGGGCCTCCGGCCCGGCCCCGGTAACAGCCCGGGCCTCCGCATTCGCGGACGCCATGATCTCGGTGCTCATCAGAAGTAGCCCTCCCGCTTGCGGTCCTCCATGGCGGCCTCACTGACCCGGTCGTCACCACGGGTGGCGCCGCGCTCGGTGATCCGGGTGGCCGCCACCTCCTCGATGACCTTCTCCACGGTGTCCGCGTCGGAACGGACCGCGGCGGTGCAGGAGGCGTCGCCGACGGTGCGGTAGCGCACCTGCGCCTTGAACCGCTCCTCACCCGCGCGGGGGCGGAAGAACTCGTTGACGGCGTAGAACATGCCGTCCCGCTCGATCACCTCGCGCTCATGGGCGTAGTAGATCGAGGGCAGCGGGATGCGTTCCCGGGCGATGTAGTGCCAGACGTCCAGCTCGGTCCAGTTGGACAGCGGGAAGACCCGGATCGACTCGCCCGGGTGGTGCCGGCCGTTGTAGAGCGACCACAGCTCGGGCCGCTGGTTCTTCGGGTCCCACTGACCGAACTCGTCGCGGAAGCTGAACACCCGCTCCTTCGCCCGGGCCTTCTCCTCGTCCCGACGGGCGCCTCCGAACAGCGCGTCGAAGCGGTGCTTCTCCACCGCGTCCAGCAGCACCGGTGTCTGGATCCGGTTGCGCATGCCGTCGGCGGACTCCCGGACCATGCCGCTGGCCAGGGCCTCCGGCACGCTCGCCACCACGAGCTGCAACCCCAGCTCGGCGACGCGTTGGTCGCGGTATTCCAGGACCTCGGGGAAGTTGTGCCCGGTGTCGACGTGCATGACCGGGAAGGGGACATTGGCCGGGGCGAACGCCTTCTGCGCCAACCGCAGCATGACGATCGAGTCCTTGCCACCGGAGAAGAGCAGCACCGGGCGTTCCATCTCGGCGACCACCTCGCGCATCACGAAGATGCTCTCCGCTTCCAGGGCGTCCAGGTGGGAGACCTGGTACGCCGCGGGGGTGGTCATGACACCGGCTCGATTCGCTCGCTCATCCGATTTCCAGACCTTTCCGGTCGGGCATGTCAAGAAAGTCCGCTCAGGCTACCCGGAATGTTTCTGCAGCGCTGCAAGCAACCGGGTGGCGAGATCCTTGCGACAGACCAGGAGGTCGGGCAGGCGCGGATCCGCCTCGTTGTATTTCAGCGCAGAACCGTCGATCCGGGAAGCGTGCAGTCCGGTGGCCGTCGCCACAGCGATCGGGGCCGCCGAGTCCCACTCGTACTGCCCACCTGCGTGGATGTACGCGTCCACCTCGCCGGTGACCACGGCGGCGATCTTCGCTCCGGCCGAGCCCATCGGCACCAGGTGCGCCCCGACGTCCTCGGCCAGATCGGTCAGGAAGACCGGCGGCCGGCTCCGGCTCGCCGCCAAACGGATCTTCCGCTCGCCGGCCGTCGCCGCCTCCACAGTCATCGGCGGGTACGCCGGCGGGTAGTCCGTGCCCAGCACCCGGTGCTGCGCCGGCAACCCCACCGCCCCGGCGACCAGGCCGTGCGGACTCGGCGCACTGCGTGCCCAGAGCGCCACGTGCACCGCCCAGTCCGAGCGGCCCTCCTCGGAGAACTCCCGGGTGCCGTCCAACGGGTCGACGATCCACACCCGATCCGCGGTCAACCGCGACACCGCTCCGCTGTTCACCTCCGCGGCCCAGGCCAACCGCGATCCCTCGTCCTCCTCGGAGAGCACCGCGTCATTAGGACGCCACTTCGCCAACTCCGTGCGGATCAGGTCGTGCGACACCTTGTCACCGGCCGACTTCAGCGCGCCGGTGTCGGCGAAACCCATCTCCGTGCGCAGGTCGAGCAGCGCCTGCCCGGCCCGGGACGCCAGCCACCGGGCGAACGCGCCATCGATCATCGGAGGACTGCTCATCTGTCCGCTCCCGTCGCCTCGCCGCGCTGCCCGCACGGGCCGATCCGCCGCGACTCGCGTCGCCGGTCGCGGCACGCCGAAAGGCGCAGACTACCGGCCCGCGGTTTCCGATTCGGGTACGCCCCGCCCGGCTCAGCTGCCGTGGTAGAGGTTCTGGGTCGGCTCCACGCCCTTGCTGATCACCGACTCCACCACGTCGGCGGCCCGGTCCACCAGGAAATCCAACTCCTTGCGCTCGGCCGCGCCAAAATCCGACAGCACATAATCCGCTGGGTCCTGCCGCCCCGGCGGTCGGCCGACGCCGAACCGCACCCGGGCGTAGTCCTTCGTCCCCAACGACTTCGACATCGAGCGCAGGCCGTTGTGCCCGCCCTCGCCGCCGCCGAACTTGATCCGCACCTGACCGAAGTCGATGTCCAGCTCGTCATGCACCGCGATCACCTGCGTCGTCGGCACCTTGTAGAACTGGGCCAGAGCCGCCACCGGCCCGCCGGACAGGTTCATGTACGTCAGTGGCTTCACCAGCACCAGCTTCGGCCCACCGAACCCCAGCCGCGCCTCGGCCACCTCGGCCACCGCCCGCTTGTGCCGGCCGAAACGCGCGCTCACCCGCCCGGCCAGCAGGTCGGCCACCATGAACCCGACGTTGTGCCGGTTGCCGGCGTACTCCCGACCCGGGTTGCCCAGGCCGACCACCAGCCACGGCCCCGCCTCGTCCGTCACGACCCGTCCCTTCCGACGCCCATCCCAGCCGACTCCCGATATGCCGACAGGCGCCCCCGAACACTCGGGGACGCCTGTCGCACAGTACGAACCGATCAGGCCTCGGTGCGCCCCTCGGTGGCCTCGGCGGCCGCCTCGGTGTCCGCGCCCTCGGAGCCCTCGGTGGTCTCGCCGACCTCGGCCTCGGCCTCGTCGGTGGCGGTCTCGACCTCGGGCAGCGTCGCCTCAAGCTGCTCGGCGGTCGGGGCGGCGGTGATCGACGCGACGGTCAGCTCCGAGTCGACGGCCAGCTCGACGCCGGCCGGCAGCTCGACGTCGCCGGCGGTCACCAGGGTGCCCGCCTCCAGGCCCTCGATCGACGCGTCGAGGTGGTCCGGAACCTTGGTGGCGTCCGCGGTCACCGAGAGGGTGTCGTGGTCGTGCACGATCAGGGTGTCCCGAGCGGCCTCGCCGGTCAGCTGGACCGGAACGTCGACGGTGACCTTCTCGCCCCGGCGGACCAGGATGAGGTCGACGTGCTCGAAGGTGTCGCGGATCGGGTCACGCTGGATCGCCTTCGGCAGCGCCAGCACCTGGGTGCCGTCGGTGATGTCGATCGCGAAGAGCTGGTTGGCACCGCCCTTGCGGATCGCGGCGGCGAACTCCCGCGACGGCAGCGCGATGTGCTTGGGCTTCTCGCCGTGGCCGTACAGCACGGCGGGCACCTTGCCGGCCCGGCGGGTACGGCGGGCACCACCCTTGCCGAACTCGGTACGGGGCTCGGCGCTGATCTTTACCTCGGACACGGGGAAACTCCTGATGCTTTTCGCTGCGGCGGCTTGTCGTCTAACGGTGCTGGGGCGAGGGGCTCGCTGGGGCTCATGCGTCATGAACGACTGCCCGGAGCACCGCGTCGATGACGGTGCCTCCGTGCGGCGCTTTTCAGCGGCCCGCCGGGCACCCTCGCCGTGGCAACCGCACCAGTCTACCCGAGCTGTTTCCAGGGTTTCCGGCAGTCCCCGTTCACGGCTCATGACCGACGCGCCGGTGGGCCTCCCACCAGCGTGCCGGCCCCGTTTCCGCCAGTTTGCCAGCCCCGTTCCCACCAGCGAGTCAGGTGGCGGAAACGGGGCTCCAGCTCAGCTCAGGCCACCGAAGAGGGTGGTCACCGAGCCGTCGTCGAAGACCTCTCGGATCGCCCGCGCCAGCAGCGGCGCGATCGACAACACGGTGAGCTTGTCCAGCTGCTTCTCGGGCGGGAGCGGCAGGGTGTTCGTCACCACGATCTCGCTGATCGAGCTGTTCTTCAGCCGCTCGGTGGCCGGGTCGGAGAGCAGCGCGTGGGTGGACGCGACCACGATCTCCGCCGCGCCCGACTCCTTCAGGATGTCGGCGGCCTTGGCGATGGTGCCCCCGGTGTCGATCATGTCGTCGACGATCAGGCAGACCCGGCCCTCCACCTCGCCGACCACCCGGTTCGCCACGACCTGGTTCGGCTTCATCGGGTCACGGGTCTTGTGGATGAACGCCAGCGGGCAGCCGCCCAACCGGTCGGTCCACCGCTCGGCCACCCGTACCCGGCCCGAGTCCGGTGCCACCACGGTCATCGGCCGGCCGGCGTACTTGTGCTCCACGTACTCGGCCAGGATGTCCATCGCGAAGAGGTGGTCCACCGGGCCGTCGAAGAAGCCCTGGATCTGCGCGGTGTGCAGGTCGACGGTGAGGATGCGGTTCGCGCCGGCGGTCTTCAGCAGGTCCGCCACCAGGCGGGCCGAGATCGGCTCCCGGCCGCGGTGCTTCTTGTCCTGGCGGGCGTACGGGTAGAACGGCAGCACCACGGTGATCCGCTTGGCCGACCCCCGCTTCAGCGCGTCCACCATGATCAGGGTCTCCATGACCCAGGTGTTCACCCCGTGCGTGACGGACTGCACCACGAAGGCGTCCGAACCACGCACCGAGTCCTTGAACCGTACGAAGATCTCACCGTTGGCGAACTCGTACGCGTCGGCCGGCGTCGGCGCGACGCCGAGCACCTCGCCGATCTCCTTGGCCAACTCCGGAAAGCCACGTCCGGAAAAGAGCATCAGGCTTTTGCGGTTTTCGGCGACGATGCTGCCCATGGGCCCGTCTGCTCCCGTTATGTCGGCGGTACCCGACCCGGTGGTGGTGGGTCAGGGACTATTCGGTTGCAGTATCTCCCGCGCCGGATGCGCCGCCCACCGTCTCGGTCGCCCCGTGCATTGCCTCACTGTCGCTTGCGGCGCCGGCCACCCCCGACGCACCCTTCGCGTCGCCGACTCGCTGCGCCGCCTCCGCCGCGGCGGTGCCGGGGCGCCGCATGACCACCCAGCCCTCGATGTTGCGCTGGCGCGCCCGGGCGACACCCATCGCGCCTGCCGGCACGTCGTCGACGATCACCGAACCCGCCGCCGTGTACGCCCCGTCGCCCACCTCTACCGGCGCCACGAACATGTTGTCCGCACCGGTCCGCGCGTGGCTGCCGATCACCGTGCGGTGCTTGTTCACCCCGTCGTAGTTCACGAAGACCGACGCGGCGCCGATGTTGGTCTGCTCGCCGATCGTCGCGTCGCCGACGTACGTCAGGTGCGGCACCTTCGCGCCGGCGCCGATCTGCGAGTTCTTCACCTCGACGAACGTGCCGACCTTCGCCTTCTCGGCAAGCTGGGCCGCCGGCCGCAGGTACGCGTACGGTCCGACGGTCGCGCCCGCGCCCACCTCGGCGCCGACGGCGTGGCTGCGGATCACCGACGCGGCGGGGCCGACGACGGTGTCGATCAGGGTGACGTCCGGACCGATCAGCGCGCCCGCGCCGACCACCGTGGCGCCGCGCAACTGGGTGTTCTGGTCGACCACCGCGTCCCGGTCCAGCGCGACCGTCACGTCGACCCAGGTGGTGGCGGGGTCGAGCAGGCTGACCCCGGTGCGCATCCACGCCTCGTTGATCCGGTCGCGCAGCAGCCCGCGCAGCGTCGCCAGCTCCACCCGGTCGTTGCAGCCCAACGTCTCGACGTGGTCCGTGGCGACGTGCACCGCCACCGGCTCACCGGCCGAGCGGAGCAGGCTGAAGACGTCGGTGAGGTACTCCTCGCCCTGGTCGTTGTCGGTGGAGAGCTTGCCCAGCGCCTCGCGCAGCCGCACCGCGTCGAACGCGTAGATGCCGGCGTTGATCTCCCGAATCGCGCGCTGCGTCGCGTCGGCGTCGCGTTCCTCGACGATCCGCTCCAGGCGGCCGTCGGCGTCCCTGACGATCCGACCGAGGCCGGTCGGGTCGGGCACCTCGGCGGCCAGCACGGTGGCCGCCGCGGCGGCCTCCTCGTGTGCGGTCACCAGCGCACCCACCGTCTCGGGTCGCAGCAGCGGTACGTCCCCGTTGATCACCACGACCGTGCCGGCACCGTCCGGTACGGCGTCCAGCGCGATCCGCACCGCGTGCCCGGTGCCGAGTTGCTCGGCCTGGAGCACCGGCGTGGCGTCCGGGGCGACCTCGGCCAGGTGCGCCCGGACCTGGTCGGCACCGTGCCCCACGACGACGACGGTGCGGTCCGCGCCGAGCGGGGCGGCGGCGCTCAGCACGTGGCCGAGGAGCGTCCGACCGAGCAGGGGGTGCAGCACCTTGGGCAGCGTCGACTTCATCCGCTTGCCCTCACCGGCGGCAAGTACGACGACGGTACGGAGGTGGGGCTGGGGCACGACGTGGCTCCCGTCGGGACGGCGGACACTCTCGCGGCCATGCTAGCCGCGGGGCCCGGCGCGTTCCCCTCTTACCCCCACCGGACCCTAAAACGGGCGTAGGTGGGCAGCTCGGCCGCCAGGGTTCGAACCTGAAATACGGGTACCAAAGACCCGGGTGTTGCCAATTACACCACGGCCGATCAGCGACGCGCGCACGCCGCACGAGGGATGGACATCCCGCCGCTACACCTTAGCGCCCCGACCGGCGGACGCCAGCGCTCATCCCGCCGCACCGCCAGCGCTCGGCGCCGTCGACGTCCCGGGCTGGACGACCCGCACCCCCGGCCGCCCCGATTCCCGGACCGGTCAGGTACTCACCGCCAGGGTGGCTGACCTGCGACTTTGGGCGGTTACGCGAGGACAATTCGAAACTTCCCCGTGCGATCTACGGTGCCGTAAGTTACGGTGACGTAGGCGTAGCTTCGTGATCGTTACCATCCCCCTGCGAGGTCCCATGTCCACTGCTGTGCTCGATTCCAACACCGCCGGCCCCGGCCCCAAACCACTCACCGACGGCAGCCAGTCCCCCGGCATCCTGGCCGCCCTCTGGGCTTTCGTGGTGATCCCCTTCGTCGCCCTGCTGGTCGCCGTGCCAATGGCGTGGGGCGGCTGGCTGGGCTGGTCCGACGTGATCATCGGCCTGGTCTGGTACGTCGTCTCCGGACTCGGCATCACCGTCGGCTTCCACCGCTACTTCACGCACGGCTCGTTCAAGGCCAAGCGGTGGCTGCGGGTGACGCTCGCGGTCGCGGGTTCGCTGGCGGTGCAGGGCGAGATCATCCAGTGGGTCGCCGACCACCGGCGGCACCACGCCTTCTCGGACCTGGAGGGTGACCCGCACTCGCCGTGGCGCTTCGGCACCAGCTTCTGGGCGTTGACCCGGGGCCTGTTCCACGCACACGTGGGCTGGCTGTTCCGCCGGGAGCTGTCCAACCGCGAGCGTTTCGCACCGGACCTCATCGCCGACCGGGACATCAGCCGGGTCGACCGGCTCTTCCCCGCACTGGTGGCCATCTCGCTGCTCGGCCCGGCGCTGATCGGCGGCCTGGTGACCTGGTCCTGGCAGGGTGCGCTGACCGCGTTCTTCTGGGCCGGGCTGGTCCGGATCGGCCTCCTGCACCACGTCACCTGGGCGATCAACTCGGTGTGCCATGTCTACGGCGAGCGTCCGTTCGCGATGCGCCAGGGCGACCGCGCGTCGAACTTCTGGCCGCTGGCGATCCTGTCCTTCGGCGAGAGCTGGCACAACCTGCACCACGCCGACCCGACCAGCGCCCGGCACGGCGTACTGCGCGGTCAGGTGGACATCTCCGCCCGGGTGATCTGGTTGTTCGAGAAGGCCGGCGCGGCGACGCAGGTGCGCTGGCCGAAGCCGGAGCGCCTCGCCGCCAAGCTCGTGAAGCCGGTCGCACCCCACTGAAACCGGGCGGTGCACGCGGATGCCGCCTGGCAGGATGGCCGGATGACCGAGCCATGCGGGGGGACCGGGCGGCTCGGCGGACGGGGGGCCGCGCCGGATCCGGGTACGGTCGAACGGCGCGGCAGGGTGGTCGGACCGCCCGACAGTGAGGCGACGACGTGAACGGGCACAGCGGAGGAACCATTCCACGGCAGGGCGTCACCGAGCGCCAGCAAGGTGGCGACATGCCTGAGGTCAGCGACGACGCGGGGGCGGGTGTCGGCGGCCGACGGGTGACGCCAGCCGCGGCTCCGAAGGCCAAAGCGCCCTCCCGGGTCCGCATGTCGGCGGCCCAGCGACGGGAGCAGTTGATCGCGACCGGCCGGCAACTCTTCGCCGAGCGTGGGTTCGACGCCACCTCCATCGAGGAGGTGGCGGCCCGCGCCAAGGTCTCCAAGCCGGTGGTGTACGAGCACTTCGGTGGCAAGGAAGGGCTCTACGCGGTGGTGGTGGACCGGGAGGTCCGGGCCCTGCTGGACCGGATCACCACGGCGTTGACCGCCGGGCATCCGCGGGAGCTGCTGGAACAGGCGGCGCTGGCCCTGCTGACCTACATCGAGGAGGAGACCAGCGGTTTCCGGGTGCTGGTCCGCGAGTCGCCGCTGATGTCCGGCACGGCCACCTTCAGCAGCGTCATGAACGATGTGGCGCACCAGGTCGAGCACATCCTGGGCGCCGAGTACAAGAGCCGCGGGTACGACCCGAAGCTCGCCGAGCTGTACTCGCAGGCGCTGGTCGGCATGGTGGCGTTGACCGGCCGCTGGTGGTTGGAGGTGCGTAAGCCGCGCAAGGAGACGGTGGCGGCGCACCTCGTCAACCTGGCCTGGAACGGGTTGTCGCACCTGGAGGCGAAGCCGACGCTGATCACCGCGCGGCGTCACTGACCCCGATCAGCGGCGGTGCACGTCGGCCACCGGGTGCTTGCGGTGCTCCAACTCCGCCTCGGCGGACTCCGGTGGACCGACCTTGTCGTAGAGACCGGTGCCGAGCAGGATCAGGCCGAACAGCATCGACACGACCACTGTCGACATCGAGAAGTTGAGGAAGTTCGCCTCGGTCTGCAGCACCGACATCATCAGGATGCTGGTCACCAGGAACACCACGCCGGCGGTGAGATTCATGTAGTGGCCGAGGTTGGTGCGCCGTGACGCCCCGATGATCAGGACGATCCCGAAGATCACCGAGGCGAGCGAGAAGGCCAGGTTGGTCCGGAGCCCGAGGGCCCAGGTGCTGCTACGGGCAAAGAGCGGGTCGCCGAGCGTCTCAGCGACGCCCCAGACGCCGAAGACGAGGATGTAGACGCCGATCAGCCCGGAGAGGACCCGGTAGAGCGGCCGTGCCGGATGGTTAACCGGAAAATGCGGCATAGCCCAGACCCCCAAGATGACCGTTTCAGGGGAATTGTCACCCAGGGCAGAGCCGACTGTCCGCAGAACCACAAAGCCGACGGGTCCGCCGAATGGCTGGACCAGTTTTCGCCGGAGCCCGAGCTGCGCAGGGATCAAGCCTGACCGCCCGGAGCAGCTCGGGCTCCGGCGAAAACCCACGGCCGCAACCAACCAAAGCCACCGCCGCAACCAAGGATCAGAGAACGAGACGAGCCTTCTGGAACGCCTCGGCCTCGTCCTCCGTGCCGACCTTGCCGTACATGCCGACCATGAGCAGCACCAGGGCGGCCGTCATCACCACGATCACGGTGGTGATGCTGAAGTTGAAGATGTTGGCGTCGGTCCGGATGAACGCGAGACCGGCGAGGCTGACCACCATGAGGCTGTACGCCAGCCACTGGTTGATCGCCACGTCGATGTTGCGGCCGAGCGCGGTGCCGGCCAGCACGACGAGCCCGAGCAGCACGCTGAGCAGCGAGAAGCCGAGGTTGGTGCCCTGACCGAGGACCCGGGTGTCGTCCTGGGCGAGGATCTCGTTGCCGGTGCTCGCGATGATGCCGAGCACACCGAAGACGACCAGGTACAGACCGGTCAGCCCGCCGATCGCCCGGTAGATCGGCCGCGCGGGGTGGTTGACGGGGGTGTGTGCCATGTCTGTGTCTCCAACGCCGTGGGGTAGGTGTCGCCGACGATTGTCTCGCATGTGGTGGTGTGACGCCGCACACGGGGCCCGGGCCGGCGCGCCCGGCCGGTCAGCTCTCGGGCAGGTCCTCGGCGAGGGTCATCCAGCTCTCCTCGATCCGCTCCCGCTCGGCGCGCAGATCCTTGAGCTGGGTGTCCAACTCGGCGACCCGGGCGTAGTCGGTGGCGTCCGCCGCGAGCTGGTCGAGCAGCGTGGTCTCGCGCTGGTCGAGCTTGCTGAGCTGCCGCTCCAGCCGGGTCAGCTCCTTGCGGGCCTGACGGACCTCGGCGGCGGACATGCCACCTCCCGAGGGGGCAACGGGCGCGGAGGTCGAGGTGACGCCCGCCCGGGGAGAGCCGGCCCGCTCGGCGGTCCGCGCGAGGTACTCGTCCACACCGCCCGGCAGGTGCACCAGCCGACCGTCGCCGAACATCCCGTACGCCGTGTCGGTGACCCGCTCGATCAGGTACCGGTCGTGGCTGGCCACGATGATCGTGCCGGGCCACGAGTCGAGCAGATCCTCCAGCGAGGCGAGGGTGTCCGTGTCCAGGTCGTTCGTGGGCTCGTCGAAGAGCAGCACGTTGGGCTCGCCGGCCAGCAGCCGCAGCATCTGCAACCGGCGGCGTTCCCCACCGGAGAGGTCACTGACCGGGGTCCAGAGGCGGCGGTCGTCGAAGCCGAACACCTCGGCGAGCTGCGACGCGGAGACCTCCCGGTCGCCGAGCTGAACCCGGCGGGCGACCTCCTCCACCGCCTCCAGCACCCGCAGGTGCCCGGGCAGCTCGGTGAGCTCCTGGGAGAGGAACGCGGGCCGCACGGTGGAGCCGGTGCCGAGCCGGCCGCCGTCGGGGCGGGTGATGCCGGCGAGCATCCGCAGCAGCGTGGTCTTGCCGGCGCCGTTGGCACCGAGGATGGCGATCCGGTCACCGGGGCCGACCAGCCAGGTGACGTCGCGAAGGATTTCCTTCGGGCCGGCGTGCAGCTCGACGTTCTCCAGGTCGTACACCTGCTTGCCGAGCCGGGAGGTGGCCATGCGCTGCAACGACATGGTGTCGCGGGCCGGCGGCACGTCGGCGATCAACGCGTTCGCGGCGTCGATGCGGAACTGCGGCTTGGAGGTCCGCGCGGGCGGGCCACGGCGCAGCCAGGCGATCTCCTTGCGGAGCAGGTTCTGCCGGCGGGCCTCGGTGGCGGCGGCGACCCGCTCGCGCTCGGCGCGGGCGAGGGTCCAGGCGGCGAAGCCCCCCTCGTAGGCGCGGACGGTCTGGTCGGCGACCTCCCAGGTGGTGGTGCAGACCGCGTCCAGGAACCACCGGTCGTGGGTGACCACGACCAGGGCGCCCTTGCGGCCGACCAGGTGCCGGGCCAGCCAGTCGACACCGCCGACGTCCAGGTGGTTGGTGGGCTCGTCGAGGATGAGCAGGTCGGAGTCGCGGACGAGCAGCGCGGCGAGCGCGACCCGGCGTCGTTCGCCACCGGACATCGGGCCGACCGGCTGGTCGAGGCCGAGGTGCGGCATGCCGAGGCCGTCGAGGATGGCCCGCACCCCGGCGTCGCCGGCCCACTCGTGCTCGGCGCCCATGCCCTCGGCGAGCCAGGCGGTGCCGAGCACCACGTCCCGGACGGTGGCCTCGGGGGCGAGGGTGAGCTGCTGGGGCAGCCAGAGCACGCGCAGGTCACGGCGGTGGGTCACCCGGCCGTCGTCGGGGTCCTCCTGCTTGGTGAGCAGCCGCAGCAGGGTGGACTTGCCGGCGCCGTTGAGGCCGACCACGCCGATCCGGTCGGCGTCGTCCAGGCCGAGCGAGACGTCCGTGAGCAGCCGCCCGGCGGCGCCGTACCCCTTGGACACCCGGTCCAGATTGACGATGTTCGCCACGTTCCACCCTTCATGATCAAGGCGTCCCGGTGCCGGCGGGCACCTGGACGCCTGTCCCAAGGGTACGCGGACGCCCCGAACGCCCGCGCCGCGTGCCAGCAGCCCCGGTGGGACGGCTCGTCAGCCGACGCGGGCGCCGGCGACCGGACCGTGCGCGACCCGCGCCTCCCGGCAGACGCCCGCGGCGGTCAGCTCGGCGGCGATCCGCTCCGCGTCGGCCGCGTCGGCGGCGAGGAACACGCAGGTCGGGCCGGAGCCGGAGACGATGCCGGTGAGCGCGCCGGCCGCCTCGCCGGCCTTCAGCGTGTCGGCCAGCGCCGGGCGCATGGCCAGCGCGGCGTCCTGGAGGTCGTTGCCGAGCGTACGGGCGAGCACCCGGGGGTCACGCTGGCGCAGCGCGCCCAGTAGGGCGTCGGTACTGCCCAGCGGGGTGCCAGCGGCACCGGAGTCACGGAGCCGGTCCAACTCGCGGTACGCCGTCGGGGTGGACAGGCCGGCGTCGGCGATCGCCACCACCCAGTGCCAGGAGGTGGGGCGGACCAGCACCGGGCTGATCGCCTCACCCCGGCCGGTGCCCAGCGCGGTGCCACCGTAGATCAGGAACGGCACGTCGGAGCCGAGGTCGGCGGCGATGCCCGCCAGCTCGTCGCGGGACAGCCCGGTGCCCCAGAGCGCGTCGCAGGCCACCAGCGCGGCCGCCGCGTCGGCGCTGCCGCCGGCCAGCCCACCGGCGAGCGGGATCTGCTTGCGCAGGTGCAGTCGGGCGTGCGGCAGCACCCCCGCGTACCCGGCGAGGGCGTGCGCGGCGCGGATCACCAGGTTGGTGTCGTCCAGGGCCAGCTCGCCGGTGCCCTCACCCTCCATCGTCAGGGCGAGGGTGTCGCCCCGGCGGGCCGTAAGCTCGTCGTAGATCGAGATGGCGTGGTAGACCGTGTTCAGCTCGTGGTAGCCGTCCCGGCGCAGCGGGCCCACCCCGAGGTGCAGGTTGACCTTCGCGGGCACCCGCACCCGCACCGGGCCGATGGCCCCGCGTCGCTCGTCGTCGTCCGGTCGCCAGGCCTCGGTCACGGGGTGATGTCCCGCAGGTGCAGGCGGATGTCGAACGGCTTGGCCACGATCAGCTCCTCGGCGGAGTCGGCGGCCAGCTCGTACCGGCCGCCGACCAGGTCGTACGCGTACACGTGCAGCGGGTCCTGCTCGATCCGCCAGTAGTGCGGAATCCCGGCGTCTGCGTAGTCGGCCGGCTTTTCCAACCGGTCCCGACGACGGGTGCCGGGTGAGACGACTTCGACGGCGAGCACGACCTGCTCAGCCTCGAAGTAGTGGTGGTCGGGCGCCACCGGACGCCGCAGCACGACGACGTCGGGTTCGAGGGTGTTCCGATGGTTGATCGCCACCCCGACGGCGGTGGCCGGCGTCAACTCGGCCGGCGCGTGCTGCCGTAGCCACATCCACAGCAGGTTGCCGATGTTCTGATGACCAAAGGTCGGGGAGGGGACCACGACGAGGACTCCGTCACGTAGCTCGACGCGGGGGGCGTCGTCGGGCAGGGCAAGCACGTCCTCGATGGTGTGGTTGGCCAGCCGCTGCCGGACGGGATCCGGACTCCACATCCCGTGGGCGGCCGGCTCGATCGGCTGCGCTGTCACTCGTACACCTCCTCGGCGGGCACGGCGTCAGCCTACTTCCCGGCCGGCGTACCGACCGGAGCCGACGCGGCGATGGCGGCGAACTGCTCGACGGTCAGTGACTCCCCACGGGCGCCGGGGTCGACGCCGGCGGCGGTGAGCGCCGCGGCGGCCCGGTCCGCGCCACCGGCCCAGCCGGCCAACGCGGCGCGCAGCGTCTTGCGGCGCTGCGCGAACGCCGCGTCCACCACGGCGAAGACCCGTTCCCGGGGTACGTCGGCGCGGGGCGGCTCGTGGCAGGTGAAGGCGACCAGGCCGGAGTCGACGTTGGGCACCGGCCAGAACACGTTCGGCGGCACCTTGCCGGCGCCCCGGGCCTGGGCGTACCAGGCGAGCTTCACGGACGGGATGCCGTACACCTTGGAGCCGGGACCGGCGACGAGCCGGTCGGCGACCTCCTTCTGCACCATCACCAGGCCGTGTCGCAGGGTGGGCAGTACGGCGAGCAGGTGCAGCACCACGGGCACGGCCACGTTGTAGGGCAGGTTCGCCACCAGCGCGGTCGGCGGCGGGTCGGCCAGCTCGGCGGCGGCGATGCGCAGCGCGTCGGCGCGGTGCACGGTGAGCCGGGCGGCGTCGGCCCCGGCGTGCCGCGCGACGGTCTCCGGCAGCGCCCCGGCGAGCACCGGGTCGATCTCCACGGCGTGCACGTGCCCGGCGACCGGCAGCAGCCCCAGGGTCAGCGAGCCGAGCCCGGGCCCCACCTCCAGGGCCACGTCGTCGGGGGTCAGGCCGGCGGCGGTGACGATCCGGCGCACGGTGTTCGGGTCGTGCACGAAGTTCTGGCCCAGCTTCTTGGTGGGCGCGACGCCCAGCCGGGCGGCGAGTTCCCGGATCTCCGCCGGGCCGAGGAGACCGGTCATGCCGGGCAGCGTACCGACGGGGCCCCCGCCGACCGTCGGGCCGGGCTCACCACGGGCCGAAGGCCCGGTCGCCGGTGGCGGAGATGGCCGCGCACAGCTCGTCCAGGTCGCTGCCGGTGGTCGCGGCGAGCGCCCGGACGGTGAGCGGGATGAGGTACGACGCGTTCGGCCGGCCGCGGTACGGCATCGGGGTGAGGTACGGGGCGTCGGTCTCCACCAGCATCTGGTCCAGCGGGGTGAGCGCGGCGGCCTCGCGCAGGGCGGCGGCGCTGCCGAAGGTGACGGTGCCGGCGAAGCTCAGCAGGTAGCCGCGGCGGACGCACTCGCGGGCGAAGTCGGCGTCGCCGGAGAAGCAGTGCAGCACCACCCGGTCGGGAGCGCCCTCGTCGTCGAGGATCCGCAGCACGTCCGCGTGCGCGTCGCGGTCGTGGATCACCAACGTCTTGCCGTACCGCTTGGCGATGGCGATGTGCGCCCGGAAACTCTGCTCCTGCGCGGCACGCCCCTCGTCGCCGGTCCGGAAGAAGTCCATCCCGGTCTCGCCGATCCCCCGGACCCGGTCACGGGCGGCGAGTGACTCGATCTCCCGCAGCGCCTCGTCGAGGTCGCTCAGCCGGGGCGCCTCGTTGGGGTGCAGCGCCACGGTGGCCAGCACGGCGGGGTAGCGGTCGGCGGTGTCCGCGCCCCACCGGGAGGAGGCGACGTCCACGCCCACCTGGACCAGTCGGTCCACGCCGACCTTCGCGGCCAACGCGATGGCAACGGCGACCGGGTCGTCGGCCGACCCGCCGCCGGGCACACCGGCCTCGCTGACCGTGATGTCCAGGTGGGTGTGGCTGTCCAGCACCGCCCGGGGCAGCGACTCGGGGGCGGGCGGAAACTCTCCGGCCCGCCGGGCGGCACGCTCGCGGCGGGATTCAGTGGGCTCGCTCATCAGCGACAGCATCACACACCGGGCCTGTCCATCTGCCCGCCACCCGACGTTCACCTCGACTACGCCGTGCGACTCTACGGTCACCAGCGACCGGACGCGAAAGCGTGCGGACCTCATCCCACCGAGCAGGGAGGCGACGGCATGAGCGTCAGCCCCCAGACCGGCGGCAGCGCTGGCGAACGGACCGGACTGCACGTGGCGTTCGGCGGCGGCGTGTACCCGGCCGAGGAACTCGCCCGAGGCGCCGCGTACGAGTTGTTCAGCGCCGACGAGGTGGCCGGCTTCGAGTGGGCGCCCCGCCCGGGTAGCGCCCTGCCGTGGCGCCGCTTCGTGCACGTCACCGAGGTGACCGTGGTGCACGGGGCGACGGAGCCGGCCGACGAGCCGGAGACGCCGCTGCTGATGCCCGCCCACCGCGAGCGGGGTTGGGCGTACCTGCACCAGCTCAGCCAGCAGCCGGCGGCGGCGGGCGACCCGATGCTGACGATGGCGCGCGCGTCGGCGGTGGTTCGGCGGGGCACCCGGATGATGAAGGTGCTCTCGGCCCAGCAGCTCGCCGGCTACGTACGGGGTTGGCTGCCGCACGGCTTCTGCTTCCGCGAGCACGACGTGGCGCACCTGCGTACGCCGGCGACGACGACGGTGCTGCGTACCGACGGTGACGCCGGCCGGGACGGCCCGGACGTGGCGTACGCGCTGCGCTGGCGCGCGTCCGACCCGGGCGACTACGACGTGCCGGTGGGCCCGGCACACCGCGGCCTGACCGCGTTGGGCTCCCGGGACCGGCTGGGCGCCCCGGTGCTGGGCACCGGCTTCGTGCCCAGCAACGGTCAGCTCATCCCGGAGTTCATCACCCGGGACTTCGCCGACCTGCCGATGCCGGCGAACGCCGCCCTCATCGCGTACCCGGCGGAGGGGGTGGAGGTGGTGCTGTACACCTACCAGGCCGAGCAGCGCGGGTGGCTGCGGATGGTGGGCCCGCAGTGGCGGCACCTACTGGCCGCGGTGCCGGGCCTCTCCCCGGACCAGGAATACGTGCCGAACGCCGACGCGCCCCGCTCCACCCAGTTGGTCGGCATGTACGGCGACACCGAGTACGAGGCGGTCGCCGACCTGCCCGGCGGGTTCCGGGTGCTGGCGATGACCCGGGCGGCCCGTTACCCGGTGGACGCGGTGGCCCGCCGAGTCCGGTTCGCCCAGTGGCGGGGCGTGCCGTGCCTGGTGCTGCGGGAGGAGGCCGGCTGGCTGCGGGTGCGCCTGCGCTACCCGAACCCGGACACCGTGGTCACCACCGGCGCGCAGTGCCAGGAACGTGGCATCTACGAGGCCTGGGCGCCCAGCGCCGAGGTGACCGACGACCAGGTGATGGACACCCGGTACGCGATGTGAGGGCGCGCGGCGGGCGGGTCACCCCGCCGCCGCGCGCGTCGTGCGTTCAGTCGGCCAGCCGGGCCAGTTCCTCGTCGACGATCGACGGGTCGAGCTTGCGGAACACCGGCTTCGGCACGGCCAGCGGCCGGCCCGCCTCGATCGGCACCGACTCCCAGCGCGCGCCGACGGTGTAGTCCCCGGTGAGCACCGGGTACGCCGGGCCGCCGTCCAGGTCGTCGACCTGCTCGATCACCGGCATCGGCGCGTGTACGCCGGTGCCTCCGAGCAGCTCGTGCACCTGCTGCGCGGAGTGCGGCAGGAACGGGGTGAGCAGCGTGTTGGCATCGCTGATCACCTGGAGGGCGACGTGCAGGATGGTGCCCATCCGGGGCTTGTCCGCCTCGTCCTTGAGCTTCCAGGGCGCCTGCTCGGAGAGGTACCGGTTGGCCTCGGCGACGACCTTCATGGCCTCACCGATCGCCTGCTTCTGCCGGTGCCGGCCGATCAGGTCGCCGACCGTGGTGAACCCGGCCCGGGCAACGGCGAGCAGCGCCTCGTCGGCCTCGGTGAGCCCGGCCGGGTCGACCGGCGGGATCGCCCCGAAGTTCTTCGCGGCCATCGAGACGCACCGGTTGACCAGGTTGCCCCACCCGGCGACCAACTCGTCGTTGTTGCGGCGAAGGAACTCGGCCCAGGTGAAGTCGGTGTCGTTGCTCTCCGGGCCGGCGGCGGCGATGAAGTAGCGCAGCGCGTCGGCGTCGTAGCGCTCCAGGAAGTCGCGAACGTAGATGACCACCTTGCGGGACGACGAGAACTTGCGCCCCTCCATGGTCAGGTACTCGCTGGAGACCACCTCGGTGGGCAGGTTGAGCCGGCCCAGCTCGCCCGGCTCGCCGTCGCGGGAGCCCTCACCGGAGTATCCGGAGAGCAGCGCCGGCCAGATCACCGAGTGGAAGACGATGTTGTCCTTGCCCATGAAGTAGTAGGACTGGGAGTCCTTACCGGCACCGTCGGTGGACCACCACTTCCGCCACGCGTCGGGGTCACCGGAGCGGCGGGCCCACTCGATCGAGGCGGACAGGTAGCCGATCACGGCGTCGAACCACACGTAGATCCGCTTGTCCGACCGGTCGCGCCAGCCGTCGAGCGGGATCGGTACGCCCCACTCCAGGTCGCGGGTGATCGCCCGTGGCTGGAGGTCGTCGAGCAGGTTGCGGGAGAACCGCAGCACGTTGGGCCGCCACCCCTCGCGGGTGTCCAGCCACTGCCGCAGCACGTCGGCCAGGGCCGGCAGGTCCAGGAAGAAGTGCTCGGTCTCGACGAACTTCGGAGTCTCCCCGTTGATCCGCGACTTCGGGTCGATCAGGTCGATCGGGTCGAGCTGGTTGCCGCAGTTGTCGCACTGGTCACCGCGGGCGCTGTCGTACCCGCAGATCGGGCAGGTGCCCTCGATGTAGCGGTCGGGCAGGGTGCGCCCGGTGGACGGGGAGATCGCCCCCATGGTGGTCTTCGGGACGATGTAGCCGTTGCGGTACATCCCCTCGAACAGCTCCTGCACCACCGCGTAGTGGTTGCGGGTGGCGGTGCGGGTGAACAGGTCGTAGGAGAGACCGAGGCCGTGCAGGTCCTCGACGATCACCCTGTTGTACCGGTCGGCCAGTTCGCGCGGGGTCACCCCGTCCGCGTCGGCCTGCACCTGGATCGGGGTGCCGTGCTCGTCGGTGCCCGAGACCATGAGCACGTCGTGACCGGCCATCCGCATGTACCGGGCGAAGACGTCGGAGGGAACGCCGAAACCGGAGACGTGGCCGATGTGGCGGGGGCCGTTGGCGTACGGCCAGGCCACTGCCGCGAGAACGTGACTCATGAGCAGTGAGCCTAGTGACCCGTCCGGGGCGTCCGCGAACCAATGGGGGGTGCCCGACCGGCGGACCGGGCCGACCAGCTCGCCCGTTGGTCCGATTTGTCGTCGACACGCGGCTCAGCTGCCCGTTTCACCTCCTGCAGCGGTGTGCAATGAACGTCGTGACGGGCAGAGGAGCGGCGCGGGACCACGAGGACCGTCCCACCGGACCGGCGGTCGGCGACGATCCGGGGCCCGAACCCGTCGTGCCCCGGGTCACCGGGGTCGCGCCCCAGCCCCGGCTGGTCCCGGGCGCCGACCCGGGCGCGCAACGACCCACCCCGACCGGGAGGTCCGCTGCCCCGGCCCGCCCCACGCCGGCGGCGCCGTCGCCCACCCCGACCCGACCGACCCCGGGGGCACCCGTACCCAGCCCGGCCCGGCCGGGCTCGGCGGGCGCGCCGACCGGATCGGCGTCGGCCGGTGCGGAGCCCGTCGAGGTGGAGCCGACGACCGGCGCGCCGGTGGACGCGGTGCCGCGTCGGGTGCCGGTCCGGCAGCAGGGCCGCCGGCAGCGGGACCACCGGCCCGACGGCGACCCGTCGGACGACGACGGCGCTTTCTGGGCACCGATCGAGCAGGTGCACTGGGACGGCACCCCGGTCCGCACGGACCCGGCACCGGCGCGGTTCCGCGGCTTCCGGCTGGCGCGGCGCCGGGCACCCAGCCGTACGCCCCCACCGCCGGATCCGCTGCCCGGGCTCGCCGCGCTGGTGATGCTGAGCCTGGTCGCGGCCTTCTTCGCCTGGGTCAGCGCCGGCCCGTTCTGGCTCGCGGTCGGGCACGCCCGAACGGGCACGGTGGTGATCGACGAGTGCTCCGGCGGCGGGCTCACCCAGCGGTGCCGGGGGATCTTCACGGCCGAGGACGGGCAGTTCATCGCCCATGGTGTGCGGGTCAGCGGCGTGCCCGTCGAGGGCAGCGCGGCCGGCACCCCGCTGCCGGCGCGGATGACCGGCCCGGACAGCGGCACCGCGTACGCGGACGTCGGCCTGGGCCGGCACCTGCGGTGGCTGCCCGGGCTGTTGGGGGTGCTGGGCTGCACCGCCGGCATCGTCCGGTGGACCGGATCGGCCCGGCTGCCCGGCCGGCGGCACCGCCGTTGGGCGGTGGCCGCCGCCATCGCCGGCCCCACGCTGATCACCGTCGGCTTCCTGGCCGCCGCGTGGTGAGCCCGCTGTCCGGCGGGCCCGACAACCTTGGTCAGCTGTGCACGATGGTGTAGACGTCCCGGCGGCGCAGCGCGTACTCGGTGGCGACGTCGGTGATGGCGTCCCGGCGGGACCGGCCGGCGGCCTCCCGCTCGGCGACGGCGGCGCGCAGGGTGTCGTCGTCGGGGCGTTCGGCGGCGGTCACCGGGGCTCCGGCCACCACCAGGGTGATCTCCCCGCGCGGGTCTCCCTCGGTGGCCCACCGGGCCAGCTCGCCGAGGGGGCGGCGGAGCACCTCCTCGTAGGTCTTGGTGAGTTCGCGGCAGAGCGCGGCCGGCCGGTCCGCCCCGAACGTGTCGGCCAGGTCGGTGAGGGTCGCCCCGATCCGGTGCGGCGCCTCGAAGAAGACCAGGGTGCGCTCCTCGGCGGCGAGCGCGCGCAGTCGGGATCGACGGCCGCCGCCGGTGCGGGGCAGGAAGCCCTCGAAGCAGAACCGGTCGCAGGGCAGCCCGGAGACGGCCAGCGCGGTGGTGACCGCGCTCGGCCCGGGGGCGACGGTGACCGGCGCTCCGACATCCAACGTGGCCCGGACCAGCCGGTAGCCGGGGTCGGAGACGCTCGGCATCCCGCCGTCGGTGACCAGCGCGACCACGTACCCGGCGAGGATGGCCTCGACCAGCTCGGGGGTGCGCCGCTCCTCGTTGCCCTCGAAGTAGGAGACGATCCGACCGCCGACGGTGAGGTCGAGATCGCGGGCCAACCGGCTGAGCCGGCGGGTGTCCTCGGCGGCGACCACGTCGGCGCTGATCAGCACCTCCCGGAGCCGGGCCGAGGCGTCGGCGGGGTTGCCGAGCGGAGCACCGAGCAGAATCAGGTGCCCAACTTCGGACATTTCACCCACGGATTCGTCTCCTTCATTGACTGGGAATACCGGTATCAGGGACGACGGACGCCGCCGGACACCTTGGCAGCCTACGATCGCCGGGTGACGAGTGCGTCGACAGCGCAGAGCCCGAGCGCCGATCCGGACAAGATGATCCAGGTGACGGGCGAGCCCGGTGCCACCCAGGAGCCGACGGCACCGAACGCCGAGGGTGGCGGGGTGGCCGCCATGGTCCGGCGACGGTTCGCCACCGTCGACACCCAGGCGGACCGGTTCTCCTGGCTCGCCACGGCAGTGGTGGTGGCCATCGCGGCGATCCTGCGCTTCGTCGGGCTGTCCAGCCCGAAGGGCAAGATCTTCGACGAGACGTACTACGCCAAGGACGCCTACGGGCTGATCTCCCGTGGCGTGGAGTGGAACTACAAGGACAACGTCCCGTCGTACGTGGTGCACCCGCCGCTGGGCAAGTGGCTGATCGGCGTCGGCGAGTGGGCCTTCGGCTATCAGGACGCCGACTCCAAGGTCTCCGTCCCCGGGCACCTGATGACCACCGCGCCGGAGTTCGGCTGGCGATTCTCGGCGGCCGTGATCGGCACGCTGTCGGTGCTGCTACTGGTCCGCATCGGTCGGCGGATGTTCCGCTCGACGGTGCTCGGCTGCGCGGCCGGCCTGCTGCTCGCGCTGGACGGCTTCCACCTGGTGCTGTCCCGCGCGGCGCTGCTCGACATCTTCCTGCTCTTCTTCGTGCTGGCCGCGTTCGGCGCGCTGGTGCTCGACCGGGACGCCCGCCGCCGGCGTTGGGCACAGGCTCTGGACGACGGGCTCGATCCGAGCCAGCCGGGCCGGGCCGGCCGGCCGCCGACCGGTTGGCGCACCTGGCCGTGGTGGCGGCTGGCCGCCGGGGTGTTGATCGGCTGCGCCTGTGCGGTGAAGTGGAGCGCTCTGTACTTCGTGCCGGCCTTCGCGCTGCTGGTGCTCTTCTGGGAGGTCGGCGTCCGTCGCTCGGCGGGGGTCCGCCGGCCCTGGCGGGACACGCTCGTCGACGAGCTGCCCTGGCTGGTGCTCGCGGGCGTGCTCATGGTGGGCACCTACGTCGCCACCTGGTCGGGCTGGCTGCTCACCGACGACGGCTACTACCGGCTCGCGTCGGCCTACCCGAGCGCCCCGCTCAGCGACCGCCCGGTGATCGGCCCGCTGATCAACCTCTTCGAATACCATCGCGCGGCGTACGGCTTCCACGCCCAGCTGGACGACGCGCACAAGTACCAGTCGTGGCCGTGGCAGTGGTTGCTGTTGGGCCGGCCGGTGGCGTTCCACTACGCCAGCAACGGCGTCTGCGGTGCGCCGACCTGCGCCTCCGAGATCCTGCTGCTCGGCACCCCGCTGCTCTGGTGGTCGTTCCTGCCCGCCCTGGTGGCGCTGGTCTGGCTGGGTGTTGCGCGGCGGGACTGGCGGGCCGGCGCGATCCTGCTCACCGTGGCCGCCGGGCTGCTGCCGTGGTTCTGGTTCGCCCTCGACGGCCGGACGATGTTCTCGTTCTACGCCGCGCCGGCGGTGCCGTTCCTGGTGCTGGCCGTGGTGTACGTGCTCGGCGCGCTGATCGCGCCCGCCGGGGGTGACGTGGGTGCGGTGGCGCCGCTGGTGCCCGGTGACCCGAGTTACGAGCGCCGGCTGGTGGGCAGCATCGCGGCGGGGGCGTACGTGCTGCTGGTCGGGCTCTGCTTCGCGTACTTCTATCCGATCTTCGTCGGCCGGGTGATTCCGTACTCGGACTGGCTGTCCCGGATGTGGCTCGACGGTCGGTGGATATAAGCGTCGACAGGCGACGCGCCGCACAGCGCGACGAGAGAAGGGCCCGCACGCCGAAGCGTGCGGGCCCTTCTTCACAAAGACGCGCGCCCCGATCGCCTGCCACGGGGGAAGCGGGCGATTGGGGCGCGCATGAAGAGCTTAACCACCGCGCACCACCGGCACAACGGGTCGACTTGGGTCAGATTTCCGACGGATGGTGGCCGGGCCGACACCTTCCCTCGCACAGTTGACCGAGGGTGACCCGGCGTGGACCCAGAGCGTGGGTGCGGCCGGTCCGAGGTGGCCGCTGACCCGGCCGGTGTCGTCAGCTCCACGCGCCTCCACCCAAACGATCATCCAAAGTGGATCTCACTACACTGCCGGTCGTGATCAACTTCAGACGATCGACGGCGGTCCTTCTCGGGCTGCTGGCGACCACCGCACTGGCCGGGCCCTCCCCGGCGCAGGCCGACGAGGAGCCGGCGCCCGAGCCGCCCCGGGTCGAGCTGGTGCTCGACGTCAGCGGGTCGATGCGCGCCGCCGACATCGACGGACGCACCCGGATCTCGGTCGCGCAGCAGGCCTTCAACGAGGTGGTGGACGCGCTACCCGAGGAGACACAGCTCGGTATCCGGGTGCTCGGCGCGACCTACCGCGGCAAGGACAAGAAGGTCGGTTGCCAGGACACGCAGCAGATCGTGCCGGTCGGCCCGGTGGACCGGTCCGCCGCCAAGGCGGCCGTGGCGACACTCCGGCCGACCGGGTTCACCCCGGTCGGGCTGGCGCTGCGCTCCGCCGCACAGGACCTGGGCACCGGAGCCACCACCCGGCGGATCGTGCTGATCACCGATGGCGAGGACACCTGTGCTCCGCCGGACCCGTGCGAGGTGGCCCGGGAACTGGCCGCCCAGGGCACCAGCCTGGTCGTCGACACCCTCGGCCTGGCCCCCGACGAGAAGGTCCGCCGGCAACTGCTCTGCATCGCCAGCGCGACCGGCGGGACCTACACCGCCGCGCAGAGCGCCGAGGAGCTGACCGACCGGATCAAACAGCTCGTCGAGCGGGCCGCCGACACGCACACCCGGGCCCCGACCGTGGTGGGCGGCACGACCGCGTGCGACTCCGCGCCACTGCTCGCCCCCGGCGTCTACGCCGACCGGGAGGCGTTCTCCGAGCATCGCTACTACCGGGTGCCGATCCGCCCCGGGCAGGAGCTGCGGGCTTCGGTGAGCATGGCGTTGGACCGAGCCGTCAACCGGGACTACGGGGTGTTGCTGCGGGCCACCGCGGCCGACGGCCGGGAGCTCGTCCGGGGCGCGGACGCCGGCAGCGGACGGGCCGACGTGCTCTCCGCCGGGCTGCGCTGGTCGGCCACCGCCGACGACGAGGATGCCGCGGAGACCGAGGAGAGTTCCGCGCCGGTCGTCGAGCCCACCACCGTCTGCCTGGTGGTGAGCAACTCGTTCGCCCCGCGTCCCGGCACCGCGGCGACCCCGGGCATGCCGGTGGAGTTGACCATCGACGTGGTCGCCGCCGCGCCCGCACCGGACGGACCGGACCTCGGCCGCGGCTGGGTGCTGCTCGCCCTGCTCACCATCGCCGGGCTGATCACCGGTCTGCTCGCCGGCCTGCTCACCCGCTGGTGGGTCGCCACCTGGAGGGAGAACTGATGCGCACCGCACTGTTCCGGTCGATGGCGGCGCTGCTCGCCGCCGGCGGGGCCGCTCTGCTGCCCGCTGCGGCCGTCGCCGCACCGACCCCCTCCCCCGGTGCCACGCCGGTGAACCGTGCCGGCACGTCGTTCCTCAGCGCCACCCCGATCACCGCCGGACAACCGGTACGGGTGGACGCCTCGATCGGCGACCACCTCTACTGGTCGTTCCCGGCGACGGCCGGACAGGTGCACGAGATCAACGCCACCGTCACCTTTCCGAAGGGACGCAGCGGCGCCTCCACCTGGACGGTGGACGTCTTCGACGGGCTGCGCCGACGCCAGGCGTGCACGGCGGGGGCACAGACCCCGACCGTGGACGCGAAGGCGCCGAACGTGGTGCTGGGCTGCACGCTGCGCGAGGTACGGCCGTGGGCGGAGCCCTGGTCGGCCGATCCACTGCCCGGCACGTACGTCATCCGACTCTCCGTGATCGACCTGCCGGAGCCGGATCTGGGTGCGCCGGTCGGCGTGGACCTGCTGGTCGGCACCATCGCCGACCGGGGCGCCTCGGCCGACGACGGCGAGTTGGCCGCACCGCTGGTGCCGAACACCAAGGCCGGCACGGTGCTCAACGCCGTACCCCCGGTGGACGCGGAGGCCGACGACGAGGGCGACCCGCTCGCGGACTGGTTGCCGGATCTCGGCTCGCGCTGGGTCTGGACCGGCATCGGCGGCGCGCTCGCCGCGGTGGCCGGCGTGTTCGGCTTCGCGGTGACCCGCCGGCCTCGACGTCGCTGAACGCCCCGCTGGTGGGCCCCCCCCCCGGCGGGGGCCCCCCCCCGGCCCCCCCCCCCCGGGCCGCGCCGCCCCCCCCCCCCGAACCCCCGCCCCCCCGCCAACACCCCGGGGGCGCGCCCCTCCCCCCAGGCCGCGGCGC
>NZ_JBITGG010000034.1:0-49846 GCF_044456765.1 Micromonospora sp. NPDC050784
GGTGCCGGGCAAGACGACGACCACGGTGGCCATGGACTTCGGCCGGATCTCGATCGACCGTGACCTGATCCTGTACCTGTTCGGTACGCCGGGTCGGACCCGTTTCTGGTTCATGTGGGACGAACTGGTGCGGGGTGCGATCGGTGCGGTCGTGCTGGTGGACACTCGCCGGCTGGCCGACTGCTTCGCGGCGATCGACTTCTTCGAGCACCGACGCCTGCCGTACCTGGTGGCGATCAACTGCTTCGACGGAATGCAGTACCACGACCCGCAGGACGTCCGGGACGCCTTGGCGATCTCGAGCGACGTGCCGGTGGTGGCCTGCGACGCCCGTAACCGGGAGTCGACGAAGCACGTGCTGATCTCGCTGGTCGAGTACGTGCTGACCATGCGTCGTACGCGCGCCGTCGCCCCGGCCTGATCGCGGCGCTGCACGCCCCGGTGGTGGCTCCGGCCGCCACCGGGCGCTGCCAGCCGCCCCGGTGAGTCGCTCCGCGCCGGTTCGTCGGCCAGACGGGCCGGTGCGCCGCCGAGCCGCCTCCTGAGGTCCTGGACGCTGTCAGCCCCTTCCCGGGGCCACAAGCCCACCCACGGACCTCACGAGGCGGCTTCTGCGTACCCGGGATCCACCTGCTGACGCGAGAGCGCCCCCAGCCGACTGGCTGGGGGCGCTCTCGTGAAGAAGGGTCAGGACTGGTAGCCCGCCGAGCGGTACTCGTACTCCCGGTCGTCGTCGCGGTCCCCGTGGTCGCGGCTGAAGTCCCAGCCGCCGGCCGCCTCACGACCGGGCCGACCACCCACCGCGAAACCGCCGATCTCCTGGCCCCGACGCCAGCCACGGAAGTAGCCGGTCGTGTTCTCCGCGAGGCTCGCCGCATCACGCACTATCCGCAATGGGCGCTCCTCGCGCAGCGGGGAACCCGGCACCAGGTTGGCCTGCGGCACGCGCTTGGGCAACCCGGCGTTGGTCTCGGCGCCCACGGCCGGGCGAGCGGCCTGCTCCGCGGCCTGCCAGCCGGTGTCGGCAGTGGTCGACCAGTCCAGGTCGGACTCCTCGGCCTGCCCGACGAACCAGGCCGACTTGGCCTGCGCGAAGATCAGCAGATCGCCGTCGCCCTCGTCGGCGACCGGCGGCGGACGGTGCTCCATCGGTGGTGGCCGGTGCTCGACCGGGGGTGACGGCCGGTGCTCGGCGGCACGCTCGGTGCGGGCAGCCGCCCGACCGTTGCGAGCGGCCTGCTCCCGGTCGACCAGGCGCAGCGGCGGCGTCTCCAGGTGCTGGTCCGCGGGAGGGTTGAGCCCCTCGCGCAGCGCCCGGTCGGCCAGCGGCGGAGGCTCCACCAGCCGCAGCATGGGTGGCTCCGGTGGCAGGTCGTCCGCCAACCAGGGCGGGGTGACCCGACCGTCGGCCCGACCCGGATCGGTCGGGGCGTCGACACCGCGGCTACCGCCGTACGGGTAGGCCACCGGGTTGTTCGGTGAGCTGTCGGACGGGTCCTCCGGGTTGTTGACCAGCGGCCAGTTGGCCCGGGAGCCGGGCGGTGCGGCCTCCTGCCCGGGCCGGGGGGTCGGCACCGGAATGCTGAGATCGGTGGCGCTGAACCCGCCGGTGGGTGGCTCGTCGACCGGGCGTTGCTGGTGGCTCGGCCGGGGTTCGCCGTTGGTCTTGGGGCGGGGCGGAATGACCGTCCGCTGCCGCTCGGCCCGCGCGTTGTTGATCGCGGCGGTGGTCAGCGTCGGCCGGAACGGCTCACCGGCCTCGGCCGGGGGCACCATGCCCCGCTGTGCCGGCGCGATCGGGGTGATCCCGGGCGGCGGAGGCGGTGGCGAGGAGACCGGCCGGTTGGTCGGGCCGTCGATCCGGCTGGGGAGCGGCTCGCTGCGACTGGGCAGCGTGGACGCCGGCGGACCAGCCATCGCCGCCGGGGTCATCGGCGCGGGTGCGACCGGCGGTGGCGTGACCGGCGCCGGGGCGACCGGTGGTGGCCCGAGCGGGCGGGGCGACGCCAGCGGCGCGTTCCCGGGGACCGGCTCGGGACGGCTGCGCCGCCCGACGGCGGGTGCCGGCTCGCCGGCCGGCGGGGTGGGTCGGACCGACCGCAACCCGGCGTTGGTGCCGGCGAGGCCGGTCAGGCCGGCGTTGGTGCCGGTCAACCCGGCGTTGGTGCCGGCCAGGCCGGTCAGCTCGCCGACGGACTCGCCACGGCGGGCAGCGGCACGGCGGCCGGGCGCCTGGGCAGGCGTGCTGACCCGTGAGCTGAGCGCGCTGACCAGCGCCTCGCACCCGGCGTCGCAGGCCCGTACGGAGGCGACGGCCTGGCGGACCGTCTCGGCCACCGCGGACGTGAGCGCCCGGTTGACCGCGGCGCGTCGGGGTGTCTCGGAGATGGCGACCCGCAGGGCGGTGACCGCCTCGTTGATCTCCTCGGCGTCGGCGACCCCGTCCGCGGCGAGGTGCGCGGCGATGGCATCCGCCGCGACCGACACCTCACGACCCCGGGCCACGGTGCCGCCGAGCATGCCCGGCTCGGGCAGCGCGTCCAGCACGGCCAGGGAGACCGGCTCGGCCGGGTCCGGGTATGCGCGCAGGGCCGCCGGGTAGAGCTCCCGCAGAACCTCGCGCAGCGCCACGGCGGCGGAGTGTCGACCGCTGGCCAGAGCGGCGTGCGCGGAGAGCACCTGCTTGTAGCCGGCGAGGTCCCGGGGTGCCGGCAGGGTGACGGCGGAGAGCGCCCCCGCCTGCAACGCGCGGGCCAGGCCGACCGCCCGTCGTTCGGCCGGAGGCGACTGCATCTCCTCAAGGGAGTCGTCGTCGGCGAACCGCTCGGCGAAGTCGTCCACCGAGTCGTCGTCGGCGATCGCCAGGGGTCGCCCCGCCGCGCTCAGCAGCGAGGTGACCGTGTGGTCGTCGCTGTCGGCGGCGATGGCCGCACCGCTCGGCCCGCCCGACCGCTCCACGAGCAGCGCGACGAGCTGGGCGTAGCCAGCGGCGTCATCGCTGATCTCGCAGACATGCAGCAGACGGCCTGCGTCGTCGACCACAGCGGACGTCAGCGTCGAACCGGCGGAGGCCGGTCGGTCAGCCGGATCCGCCGAGGCCAGACCGCAGTAAACGCGCACGAGCGCCACGGCGTCGTCCTCCTCCCGGGACAGGTCTTTCCTCTGCCAGCAACTGATGCTCCCCGGTACGGGTCAGTCGCGCCAGTCCACCACCGCAGAGATCTTGCCGACAATGGTGCGCCAACCCAAACTCGCGGTCTGCGCTCCGATCTTCTTCAGCCGTCGGCGACCCATGAACGCGCCGATCCCGCCGTTGGCGGTGGCCCGCAGCGCCTCGTCCAGGTCGTCGAGGCTGGAGCCGGCGGAAAGCATGTCGAGTACCGCAGGCAGCCGCAATGCGTACGAGAGGTCACGCGCGGCCTCGCCTGCCTCGATCAGCAGGGTCGAATCCCACGTGTCGTGCCCGCCGCGCAGGTTCTCCACGACGAGGTCGAGCTCGTAGGTGTCCTCGTCGAGCGGAACGATATCTGCCGGCTCCACCCGTTCGGACAATTCATTCCAGCTGTCCAGTTGGGACAGATCGTTTGGCGCACCGGATCGGATGAAACTGACGAGCGACTCGGGGGTCTTGAACAGCAGCAGCTTGCCCTGGTTGCTGAGGAAGACCGGCACCTCCTCGTCGTCCGCCTCGTCCGTGACGGCCTCGTCCGACTCGTCGTCGGTGTCGGCGGCGGCACCGTCGCGGCGGCGGCGCGTCGACTCGTCGTCCTCGTCCTCGGCGGCGAACTCCTCGGCCAGCTCCTCGTCGAGGATGACGACGGTCTCGTCGTCCTCCTCCTCCTCGACCGCCTGGCGGCGGGCCAGGAACGGGTCGTCCTGGTCGCGCTCGGTCACGTCGGTGGGGGTCAGCGAGCTGGCCGGCCGGTACGCCCGGAGCGTGAAGCCGGTGCCGGCGGGCAGCGCGATCTCCACTGGGTCGATGCGCAGCTCGTCCCAGAGCGAACGGTCGATCGACGCCGACGGGCGGTCGGTCTCCTCGGTCTCGTCTGGCTCGGCCGCGCCGGTGGTGTCGTCGAGCTCGGGCTCGTCGGCGTCGGGCCGTTGGGGCGACTGGCGGGCCACGCTGACCTCCGTGTGCTTCGGGTTGCCCACCCGCCGGGGTCTCTGACCGGCGAGTGACTCTGGGCACATACCCTAGTCGGCGGCCCTGGGTGACCGATGCCCGCACCCCGGTGGCCGGTTGGCGCACGGGTCCGACCTGCTGGTCGTCACCGCTGGCGAACCGGCGGTTCGACAAGTAGCGTAGCTACGCATGAAGGCCCAGGCGCTGCACGGCCATCTCGACGCTCTGCTGCTCGCCGTTCTCGAACAGGGCGCGCTGCACGGCTACGCGATCATCGAGGCGCTGCGCGCCCGCAGTGACGGCAATCTGGACCTGCCCACCGGCACCATCTATCCGGCGCTCCGTCGCCTGGAACGCGCCGGCCACGTGGCGAGCACCTGGAGCACGGTCAGCGGCCGGGAACGGCGGACGTACCAGCTCACCGACTCGGGGCGGCGGGCACTGGCCGGGGAGCGCGCGGGTTGGCGCGAGTTCCAGACGACCGTGGGTCGATTCCTCGACCCCGGCAGCCCGCCCACTCCAGCCTGACCCGCTCGGGTCGGGCGCCGATCAGCGGGTGGTGGCCAGCAGCCAGCCACGCGCCGCGCGGGTCAGCGAGAAGTATCCGCCGCCCACCAACACCGCCCCGACGATCATCGGGGGCCAGTGCAGTGCCGCGTCCCAGAGGTTGAGGGACCAGGTGAAGAGGGCGCAGCCGGCCAGCATGGCGAGAGCCAGCAGGCCGGTCAGGCCGGCGCCCACCGCACGCTGCGCCAGGGCCAGGCCCGGCCGGGGCGCCCGCGCGCTCGCCCAGACCACCAGCAGACCGGCCACCGAGAGCAGCAGTGCGCTCATCCAGATCCAGTCGACCGAGTTGGAGAGCAGCAGGTAGCCGGCCGGGGGACGGGGGCCGTTGCTCCAGCTCGCCCCGCGCCAGGTCAGATCGCCGGCGACCACCCCCACCCCGGCGATCGCCAGCATCCGCAGGGAGAGCCCACGCAGGGCGCCCACCGCCAGCTCGGCCTGCCAGGACGGCAGCAGCTGCGACGGCGAGCCGAACTCGACCACCGCCCGGCGCTGCGCCTCGGTGGCTGGCACCCCGATCTCCCGGTACGCCTCGACGGCGTCCAGCAACCCGTGCCGGGCCTCGGTCAGCAGATCGGACTTGAGTCGCGCCGGCCCCTGCAACCGAGCGGCCAGCTCCCGCAGGTGCTCGTCGACCATCACGTCCTCAGCGCGCATGGCACCACCCTGCCACGGACTCCGGCGGGTCGACGTCCGGGAGAACCCTGGTCCGCCCCGGATCCGGGTCAGGGGGCGAGCGCCAGGTAACCCCGTTCGGCCGCGGCCTGGAGCAGCCACTGGTCCCGGTACCAGCCCGGGACGGAGACCAGCTCGGCGTGCCGACCACGCTGGATCACCCGGCCGCCGTCCAGGACCACGATCTCGTCCAGCTCGGCCAGCCCGCTGAGCCGGTGGCTGATCAGCAGCACCGAGTGCCCGGCGGGGGTGGCGGCCAGGGCGGACGCGAGCACCGCGTCCGCGGCGGCCGGGTCCAGCCCTTCGGTGGGCTCGTCGAGCACCAGCAGCGGCGGCGCGGCGAGCAGGGCCCGGGCGAGCGCCAGTCGCTGCCGCTGCCCGCCGGAGAGTTGCCCGCCCTCCTCGCCGACAAGCGTGTCCCAGCCCGCCGGTTGGGCGCGGACCCAGTCCAGCAGGCCGGCGGCGGCGGTGGCGGCGGTCAGCTCCTCCTCGCCCGCCCCGGCCCGCCCGAGCAGCAGGTTCTCCCGCACCGTGGCGTGGAAGACGTACGCCTCGGCCAGCAGCCCGCCGACCGCGCGGGGCAGCGCCTCCTCGGCGTACGTCGAAAGGTCGTGACCGTCCAGCGTGACCCGGCCGGACGCGGGCCGGACGGTGCCGGTCAGCACGGCGGCCAGGGTGCTCTTGCCGGCGCCGCTCGGGCCGACGACCGCGATCCGGCGACCCGCCGGCAGGTCCAGGCTGACCCCGTCCAGGGCGGGCGCGGCGCCGGCCCGGTACCGCACGGTCACGTCGAGGAAGCGCAGCTCGTGTGGGCCGCTCAGGTCCGTGGGACCGGTCGCGGGCGGCGGGGTCGACGGGTCCGCGTCGAGCAGATCGGCCACCCGGGTCAGGCCGGGCCGCAGCTGCGTCCACTGCCGGGCCGCCGTGACCAGCGCCAGCGTCACCTCGACGGCGGCCAGTGCGCCGACGGCCAGGACGCCAACCAGCACCCCCGACACGTCGGCGGCGAGCGCGACCAGCACCACCGCCGCGGCGGTCACGCCGGAGGTCAGCACGCCGGCCGCGTCCACCGCGAACCCGGTGGCGGCCAGCCGCCGTTCCAGCCGGGCCAGCCGGTGGGCGCGCTGCTCGGCGGCGCGCAGCGTGACGTCGGTCGCCCCGAACGCGGCCAGGTCGGCGGCGCCGTGGGTGAGGTCGATCGCGTCGGTGGCCAGGGCGCCCCGCAGGGGGGCCACCTCGGCCGCGCTGCGGCGGGTGACCGCGGTGGCCAGCGCGGGCAGCGCCACCCCGGCAACCAGCAGCCCGACGGCGAGCGCGCCGGCGGCCGGTGGTGAGATCAGCGCCGCCACGGCGACCGCCAGCACACCGACCAGGGCCGCCGCCGAGCCGGGAACCAGCACCCGCAGCAGCAGGTCCTGGACGGCCTCCACGTCGGAGACCAGGCGGCTCAGCACGTCCCCCGAGCGGTGCGCCGTGCCACGGCGGGCCGCCAGGGTGGCGAAGACCCGGGCCCGGACGTCGGTGATCATGCGGAGCACCGCGTCGTGCCCGGCGAGCCGCTCGGTGTAGCGGAACACGCCCCGGCTGATCGCCAGCGCCCGGACCGCGACGATCGCCACGGTGAGGCGGTCCAGCGGAGGCTGGCCGGCGGCGCTCATCAGCAGCCAGGTGGCGGTGGCCATCAGGGCGAGCCCGGCGAACTCGGTGGCAGCCGCCAGCAGCCCGGCTCCGACCAGGCGGCCCAGGTACGGCCGGGCCAGTCGCAGCACGGCCCGCTCGGCGGCGGCCCGCGCGGCCGGTGCCGCGTCGGGCGCCACCGCCGGCCCTTGTTCCGCGGTCATCGGGTGACCTTCCCGGTCGGTTCGGGTGTCAACTCGGTGACCCGACCGTCCTCGATGCGCAGGATCCGGCCGGCGTCGGCGAGCAACGCCGGTCGGTGCGCGACCAGCAGCGCGGTCCGTCCGGCGACCAGGCGACGGGTGGCGTCGAGCACCACCGCCTCGGCCGCCGTGTCGAGTCGGGCGGTGGGTTCGTCGAGAAGCACCACCGGAGCGGCACGCAGGAACGCCCGGGCCAGTGCCACCCGCTGCCGCTGCCCGCTGGACAGCCCGTGACCGCGCTCGCCGAGCAGGGTGTCCAGGCCGTCGGGCAGGCCGGCCACCACGTCGTCCAGGGCGGCGTCGTGCACTGCGGCGGTGAGTGCGTCGGCGGGGGTGTCCGGCGCGCCGAGGCGGATGTTGTCGGCCAGCGAGGCGGCGAAGAGGTGCGCCCGCTGCGGCACCCAGGCGAGCTGCCGGCGCCAGGCGTCCGGGTCGGCGGTGGCGAGGTCGACCCCGCCCACGGTGATCCGGCCGCTGGTCGGCGCCACGAACCCGAGCAGCAGGCCGAGCAGGGTGCTCTTGCCGGCGCCGCTGGGCCCGATGATGGCGATCCGCTCACCGGGCCGGATGGTCAGGGTCACGTCGCGCAGCGCGGTGGTCCGCTCGTACGCCACGGTCACCCCCTCGAACCGGATCTCGGCCCGCGCGTCCGGGGCGGAGGCGCCCTCGGCGGCCCGGGGCGCGGCGGGTGCGGCGGAGACGGTCAACGCCTCGTCCAGCGCGGCCAGCCCCTCCATGCTGGCGTGGAAGCGGCTGCCGGCGGCCCGCAGCGGCAGGTACGCCTCCGGGGTCAGCAACAGCACCAGCAGCGCGGTCTGCAGGGCCAGCCCGCCGCCGAGCAACCGGATGCCGACCGGCACCGCGACCAACGCCACCGAGAGGGTGGCGACCAGCTCCAGCACCAGCGCGGAGAGGAACGCGATCCGCAGCGTCTTCATGGTGGCGACGCGGTGACTGTCGGCCATCCGGCGCACCACGTCGGTCTGTGCCCGGGCCCGCCCGAACGCGCGCAGGGTGGGCAACCCGGCCACCATGTCCAGGAAGTGCCCGCCGAGCAGCGCGAGCCGCCGCCACTGCCGTTCGGTGGCGGCCTGCGCCTGCCAGCCGAGCAGCGCTCCGAAGACCGGGATCAGCGGCAGGGTCAGCGCGATGATCACCGCCGAGCTCCAGTCGGCGAAGACGACCCGGGCCAGCACCGCCAGGGGCACCGTCACGCTGAGCACCAGCTGCGGCAGGTAGCCGGTGAAGTACGCGTCCAGCGCGTCCAACCCGCGCCCGGCCAGGGTGGCGATCTCGCCGGCCCGCTGCCCCGCCACCCAGCCGGGCCCGTGCCGGCCCACCGCCCCGAGCAGGTCGGCCCGCAGCGTGGCCTTGACCGTGGCGGCCACCCGCGCGGAGACCGTGCCCTGCGCCCAGACCAGGGCCGAGCGGGCGGCGACCGCGACCACGAAACCGGCCAGCGCCGGTCGATCCAGCCGGCCGTCGATCGCCTCGGCCAGCAGCGACGCGAGCGCGGTGGCCTGCGCCACGATCAACCCGGCGGCCAGCACCCCCAGGAGCGCGAGCACGGCAAGATCGCCCCGGGCCGTGGGGACCCGGCGCAGCAGACGCGGGTCGAACGGACGGCGGCTCACCAGTACACCGGTGCCCTACCGTCGGTCCGTCCTCGAAAAACCCACCAGCACATCGCCTGGAAGCCTAGTAGGGCCGGAAGTAGCGGCAGCGCCACCCAGCCCAGCAACCGCAGGGTCGGCGCGCTGGCGGCCGCGTCGGCCACCCGCAGCGAGGCGTCCGGGTCGGTCGTGGACACCAGCACGTAGGGCCACAGAGCTGCTCCGACCAGCACCACCGGCAGCGCCAGGGCCGCGCCGGTGGCGACCAGAGCCCACCCCGGCCGCCGCCGTGCCAGCGCCGCGCGGGCCGCCAGCAGCGCCGCCACGAGCAGCACCGGCAGGAGTACGGCCACCGCCGGCCGCTGCACGGCGTCGCGTACCCGGGCGGAGAGCAGGCCCACGACGGTGGCCAGGGCGACCGCGGTGAGCGCCACCGGCACCAGCCGGCGGGCGGTACGGCCGACCACGGCGGCGGCCTCGGCGGAGAGCCGCAGGGCGAGGAAGGTCGCCCCGTGCACCGCGACCAGGGCGACCATGGCCAGCCCGGCGGCGGCCGCGAACGGGGTGGCCAGGTGCGCCACCCCGGCGACGTGCCCGTCGGCCTGGAGGGGCACGCCCTGCAGCAGCGCGGCGAGCAGCGCACCCCAGCCCAGCGCGGCGAGGGCGCTGCCGATCACCACGACGCGGTCCCAGCGGGCGCGACTCCGCTCGTCGGTGGGCCGACTGCGCAGCTGCACCCCGACGGTGACCAGGATGACGCCGACCAGGGCGCCGACGACGGCCGGATAGCAGCCGGCGAGCAACTCGCCCTCCAGGAGGGGGAACGCGCCGAAGAGGATGCCCACGGTGGCCACCAACCAGACCTCGTTGCCGAGGAAGAACGGGCCGAGGGCGGTGAGCGCCTCCCGCCGCCCGGCCGGACCGACGCCGCGGGCGAGCAGCAGCCCGACGCCGTAGTCGTAGCCGGCCAGCACGAGGTAACTGGCGAAGAAGAGGCCGAGCAGGGCGTACCAGGCGAGGTCCACGGTCTACTCCTTGGTGCTCAGATCAGGGCGGGTTCGGGGTGGGCCGGCTCGCTGGGCGGTGCCGGTGGGCGGCCGAGCGCCGGGTCGGAGGCGCCGCGTCTGGCGTGCCGTGCGAGCAGCACCCAGTTGGTGACGGCGAGGGCGCCCAGCAGCAGGCTGAACCCGATCAGCGAGGCGAGCATCAGCGGTGCGCTGACCGGGGAGACGGCCTGCTCGGTGGGGAGCAGCCCGTACGCCACCCAGGGTTGCCGGCCGACCTCCCGGGAGATCCAGCCGAGGATCACCGCGACGAACGGCAGCGGCAGGGCGAGCAGGAGCAGCCAGAGCGGGAAGCGCAGTCGGATGATCCAGTCCCGGAAGAGCAGGGGCAGCAGGAGCCAGACGCAGCCGAGGGTGAAGCCGATCAGGATCATGAAGCCCAGCCCGACGCTGGCCAGCACCGGCGGCGTGTAGTCGCCGGGGCCGAACCGGCTGGTCCACTCGGCGATCAGCGCCTGGCTGTCCGGGCTGTCGCCGCCGAACTTGGTCGGCTGCACCGCGCCGACCGGGCCGAACTGGGCGAAACCGAAGCCCTGCACCATCGTGATGGCCAGCGCCGCGGTGACCAGGCCGATCCGGAGCGAGGTGCGGAAGAGCGCGAAGTCCGGGGTACGCCGGATCAAATGCCCGGCGCTGACCGCCGCCACCAGCATCCCGCCGACCAGCAGCGCCGCCGAGACCACGTGCCCGAAGGCCATGCCGAGGCTGGGGTTGGTGAGCAGCGCGCCGAAGTCGGTGAGGTGGGCGATCCCGTCGCGGACCTCGTAACCGACCGGGTTCTGCAGCCAGGAGTTGGCCACCATGATCCAGAATGCCGAGGCGTACGCGGTGATCGCCACGCCCCAGAGCAACGCGAGGTGGACACCCTTGCCAAGTCGGTGCCAGCCGAAGATCCACATCCCGAGGAACGTGGACTCCAGGAAGAACGCCACAAGCGTCTCGATGGCCAGGGGTGCCCCGAAGACGTTGCCGACGTAGCGCGACAGGCCACTCCAGTTCAGCCCGAACTGGAACTCCATCACGATCCCGGTGGCGATGCCGAGCACGTAGTTGATCACGTAGAGCTGGCCCCAGTAGCGCGTCAGCCGCTCCCACTTCGGGTTGCCGGTGAGCACCCAGGCGGTCTGCATGCCGACCAGCAGGGTGACCAGCCCGAGCGTGACCACCACGAACAGGAAGTGGATCGAGGTCGTGGTGGCGAACTGCAGGCGGGCGAGGAGCAGGGTGTCCATGACGAGCCCTCCCTAGCGTTGGCTCCCTTGTCGTAGCCACCCTACACGTAGCGTTTCTACATGTCTGCCTACTACGTCTTGTCGTAGTTAACACTACTACGCCACGTAGTATCTGGGGAAGATCGCGCTCGATCCTGGATGTAGTGGTCTCGCGCCCCCGGAATGCCCCTCGATCCAGGATCGAGTGCGATCTTGCGAGGGGGCGCGCGGCGCAGGGTGCGGGGCGCCGGGGGTGCGGGCGCGGGTCGTGCGGGCGCGGGGCGAGGTCGCGTGGGTGCGAGGGCGCGGGGTGGGGGCGGGATGCGGCACCGCAGGGGGGCGGCGGCCCTGCCGCGGCGGCTCAGTGGCGCCTTGTGGGTGTCAGCTCAGGAACAGGGTGATCGGGAGGGCGACCAACGTGGTGGCGACCGCGAGCGCGGTGGCACCGAGCACCCGGGGCGGCCGGTCGCTGACCAGTAGGCGCTGCACCCGTACGTCGAGATCCCGGTCGCCCATGCCGAGCGCGCCGGCCGGGGTGATCCGGTGCCCGGCGGCGGCGAAGCGGCGTAGCGCCCCCGCCAGCGGGGCTTCGGCGTGCAGCTCGCGGGCCTTGTCGTCGGCGCGCATCTCGACCAGCAGGGCGACCCGCTCGTGCGCGTCGCGCACCCAGCCGAACCACGGCAGCGCCCGGCACAGCGCGGTGAACGGCAGCAGCACCAGATCGTGCCGCTCGTGGGCGTGCGCACGCTCGTGGCTGAGTACCGCGGCCAGCTCGGCCCGGTCCAGCAGGCTCAGAGTGCCGGCGCTGACCACCACCTGCGGCTTCACGCCCGGCAGGCAGTACGCGGCGGCGCTCGGATGATCCAGTACCAGCGCGCCCGGCGCGGCCGGGTCGTTCCGGGCGACCAGGGAGAGCAGGTCCCGGTGGCGGCGTTGGGCCCGGACGGTGCCGTGGATGCTGCGCACCGTCGTGGTGACCAGCACCGCCCCGATGCCGAAGCCCACGCCGACGCCGGCCAGGTGGAACGTGCCCACCCCGACCGGCAGGGCGCCGTGGGCGAGGTCGTTGGCCAGTGCGATCAGTGCGCTACCGGTCGGCCGACCGTACGCGCTCAACCCGAGCGCCATCGGCAGGCCCATCGCCGAGAGGCCCAACGCCAGCCCGACGGCCTGCCAGCAGACGATCGCCACCCGGGGGCTGCGCCACGTCCAGGTGGAACGGGCCAACACCTGGGCGGTCAGATAGCAGGCCAGCATCGTGGCGGCGAAGTGCACGGCGTAGGCCATGGTGTGCGCCCTACCGCTCCGCTGCCTCGCCGGCGGTTCGTCGGCCCGCCGGCCCGTCCACCCGATCGGTCAGGGTGTCGGCCCCGCCCGCGTCGCCACCGGTGGAGCCCGGCCCGGTCAGGCCGGCCTCGCTGCCGAGAGCCGCCCGCAGCACCTCGGCCTCGGTGCCGGTCACCGAGCGGGCGAACCGCACCAGCGCGGCGTCTCGGCTGCCACCCAGGTCGAGGGCGTCGAGCATGAGCTGGGCGATGTGCGCTTCGCGGCTGGCCGCCGGCCGGTACCGCCAGGCCCGACCCTCCCGCTCCCGTTGCACCATGCCCTTGCCGGCGAGCCGGTCCAGCACGGTCATCACCGTGGTGTACGCCAGCTCACGGCCGTCGAGCGCGTCGGCCACCTCGCGCACGGTCACTCCGTCCGACGTGCCGGGAACCACGTCCCACAGCACGTCCATCACCGCACGCTCAAGATCGCCCAACCGAGTCACACCGTAATCCTACCCCCGGTAGTAGACCCCCCACCCACCCAGCCGTCCCCACCCCACCGTCGCCACCCTCCCCAGCGCTGATCATAAGGTTGACCGGGCTGAGCGAGATCAAACACCCCGCCAACCCCATGATCATCAACCGAGTTCGGTGGCGCGGTACAAGATCCGGACAAGAACAGGGATGTTGCTGCCTCCGAGGCGCTGGAGGCAGCAACATCCCTGAAGTTGCGCAAATCTTGACCGCGCCGCCGACGGCGAACCCGGCCCACGTCAGGGTTTTCCGGGGGAGCCCGACCACGCAGGGATCAAGCCTGACCGCCCGGAGTGGGCGGGCTCCCCCGGAAAACCCAAAGGCCGAGCAAAGACGATCACACCCCCTTGGGGTGCCACACCGTCTTCGTCTCCAGCAGCGCCGTCATCCGATCCAGGCCCGGGTCGACCGACCAGTCGTGGTCGGCCGGGGCCGGTCGGAGTACCCGCTTGAGGTTCTCCGCCGCCTTGACCTCCAGGTCGGTGGCGAGCGCGGCGTCGGTGACCCCGGTCAGGTCGATCGCGTTGACGTCCATGTGCGCGGCCAACGTCGGGGCGGTCTCGGTGATCGCGCCGGTGAGGATGTTGACCACGCCGCCGGGCAGGTCGGAGGTGGCCAGCACCTCGGCCAGCGTCACCGCCGCCAGCGGCTCACTCGGGGAGGCCGCCACCACCACGGTGTTGCCGGTGACGATCGCCGGGGCGATCACGCTGACCAGGCCGAGCAGCGCGGGACGCTCCGGGGCGACCACGGCGACCACGCCGGTCGGCTCGGGCGCGGAGATGTTGAAGTACGGGCCGGCGACCGGGTTGGCGCCGCCGTACACCTGGGCGACCTTGTCGGCCCAGCCGGCGTACCAGACCCAGCGGTCGACCGCGGCGTCCACCTCGTCGCCGGGGATGCCCAGGGCGACGAACTGCTCCCGGCGGCCCTCCAGCATCTCGGCGGCCCGGTAGAGGATCTGACCCCGGTTGTACGCGGTCGCGCCGGCCCAGCCCTTGACGGCGGCGCGGGCGGCGACCACCGCGTCCCGGGCGTCCTTGCGGGAGGCCAGTGACACATTCGAGGACTGCACGAGATACGACCGTCCCGACTCGCTGCGCGGGAACTTCCCGCCGATGAAGAGCTTGTACGTCTTGCGTACCGCGACCCGCTCAGACATTGAGGTAGCCCTCCAGCCCGTGCCGGCCGCCCTCGCGACCGTAGCCCGACTCCTTGTACCCACCGAACGGCGAGGTGGGGTCGAACTTGTTGAAGGTGTTGGCCCAGACGACGCCGGCGCGCAGCCGGTCGGCCATCCACAGGATCCGGGAGCCCTTGTCGGTCCAGATCCCGGCCGACAGCCCGTACGGCGTGTTGTTGGCCTTTTCCACGGCCTCGGCCGGGGTGCGGAAGGTGAGCACCGACAGCACCGGGCCGAAGATCTCCTCGCGGGCGATGCGGTGTGCCTGGGTGACGCCTGTGAAGATGGTCGGCGCGAACCAGAAGCCCCGGTCGGGCAGGTCGCACGGCGGTGACCAGCGCTCGGCGCCCTCGGCGGAGCCGGCGTCGGACAGCTCGCGGATCCGCTCCAGTTGGGCGGCCGAGTTGATCGCGCCGACGTCGGTGTTCTTGTCCAGTGGGTCGCCGACCCGCAGTTGGGCCATGCGTCGCTTCAGCGACTCCAGCACGCGGTCGGCCACGTTCTCCTGGACCAGCAGTCGGGAGCCGGCGCAGCAGACGTGCCCCTGGTTGAAGAAGATGCCGTTGACGATGCCCTCGACGGCCTGGTCGATGGGCGCGTCGTCGAAGACGATGTTGGCGGCCTTGCCGCCGAGCTCCAGGGTGAGCTTCTTGCGGGTGCCGGCGACCGACCGGGCGATGGCCCGGCCCACATCGGTGGAGCCGGTGAAGGCGACCTTGTTGACATCCGGGTGCTCGACCAGCGCCCGGCCGGTGTCGCCGGCGCCGGTGAGGATGTTGACCACACCGGCCGGCAGCTCGGCCTGCTGGCAGATCTCGGCGAAGAGCAGCGCGGTCAGTGGGGTGGTCTCGGCCGGCTTCAGCACCACCGTGTTGCCCGCGGCGAGCGCCGGGGCGATCTTCCAGGCCAGCATGAGCAGCGGGAAGTTCCACGGAATGACCTGCGCGGCCACGCCGATGGGGCGCGGGTTCGCGCCGAAGCCAGCGTGTTCCAGCTTGTCGGCCCAGCCCGCGTAGTAGAAGAAGTGCGCGGCGACCAGCGGCAGGTCGACGTCGCGGCTCTCCCGGATCGGCTTGCCGTTGTCAAGCGATTCCAGGACGGCCAGCTCGCGGGAGCGCTCCTGGATGAGCCGGGCGATCCGGTACAGGTACTTCGCCCGGTCCCGGCCCGGCATCGGACCCCAGACCTTGTCGTACGCCTTCCGGGCGGCACGCACGGCGCGTTCCACGTCCTGGGCACCGGCCTCGGCGATCTCGGCCAGCACCTCCTCGGAGGCGGGGTTGATCGACTTGAAGCTGCCACCGTCGGTCGGGTCGACGAACGTACCGTCGATGAACAGCCCGTACGAGGGTTTGAGGTCCACCACCGAGCGGGACTCGGGGGCGGGGGCGTATTCGAACATCGGCTATCAGTCCAGGGTGAAGTAGTCGGGACCGGAGTAGGTGCCGGTCGTCAGCTTGGTGCGCTGCATCAGCAGGTCGTTGAGCAGGCTGGACGCGCCGAAGCGGAACCAGTCCGGGTCGAGCCAGTCCGGGCCGACGGTCTCGTTGACCATCACCAGGTACTTGATCGCGTCCTTGGTGGTCTTGATGCCACCGGCGGGCTTCACGCCCACCTGCCGCCCGGTCGCCTCGCGGAAGTCGCGGACCGCTTCCAGCATCACCAGGCTCACCGGCATCGTCGCCGCGATCGGGACCTTGCCGGTGGAGGTCTTGATGAAGTCGCCGCCGGCCAGCATGGCCAGCCAGGAGGCCCGCCGGACGTTGTCGTAGGTGGCCAGCTCGCCGGTCTCCAGGATCACCTTGAGGTGGGCGTCCCCGGAGGCTTCCTTGGTGGCCACGATCTCGTCGTAGACCTCCTTGTACCGCCCGGCCAGGAACGCACCCCGGTTGATCACCATGTCGATCTCGTCGGCGCCGGCCGCGACGGCGGCCCGGGTGTCGGCCAGTTTGATCTCCAACGGTGCCTGACCCGACGGGAACGCGGTCGCCACGCTGGCCAGGTGCACAATGCCAAGTCCGGCCGGCGCGGCGCCGCCCGCATGTCCCGGTTCGCCGGATGGGCGCCCGGACCCGGCACCACTTCCGCGCAGCACCTCGGCCACGTACGGGACCATCGCCGGGTAGACGCAGACCGCGCCGACGTGCGGGCAGGACGGGTCGGCCGGGTCCGGGCGTAGGGCCTTCGCGGCGAGCGCGCGCACCTTGCCCGGGGTGTCCGCCCCTTCCAGGGTGGTCAGGTCGACCATCCGGATCGCCAGGTCGATCGCCTGGGCCTTGGCGGTGGTCTTGATGGAGCGGGTGCCGAGCTGTGCCGCCCGCTGCTCCGCGCCGACCTGGTCCACGCCGGGCAGGCCGTGCAGGAAGGTCCGCAGAGCGGTCTCGGATCGTCCCAGCTCGGAGAGCTCCGACCGGGCCGACGTCGTTGTCGCCGTCATGCCGAGAAGTCTACGCACGGGACCGCCGAGTGATCTTGCTCACGAGCGCTCGGTGACGCTCCGACGTGAGCGGCGTCCCTGGTCCGACCGCACCCGCACCACCGCGCGCTACGGACCGGTAGGTTGAGCGATCGTGGACGTACACGTCATTGACCACCCGCTGGCCCAGTCCAGGTTGACCGCCATGCGGGACGCGCGCACCGATTCCTCGACGTTCCGGGCGGCGCTGCACGAACTGACCACCATGCTGGTGTACGAGGCGGCGCGCTCCTTCCCCGTCGAGCGGTACCCGGTGCAGACGCCGGTCACCGGCACCGAGGGCACCCGGCTGGCCAACCCGCCGCTGCTGGTCCCGGTGCTGCGCGCCGGGCTGGGCATGGCGGACGCCGCGCTGGGCCTGCTGCCCGAGTCCTCGATGGGGTTCGTGGGCCTGGCCCGCGACGAGGCGACCTACGAGCCTCGCGCCTACATGGAGTCGCTGCCGCGTGACCTGGCCGGGCTGCCGGTGCTGGTGCTCGACCCGATGCTGGCCACCGGCGGGTCGCTGGAGCACTGCTGCCAGCTGCTGGCCGACCGCGGCTGCACCGACATCACCGTGCTCTGTGTGCTCGCCGCCCCGGTCGGCATCGAGCGGCTGGAACGCTCCGGCCTGCCTTTGCGCCTGGTCACGGCCTCGATCGACGAGGGGCTCAACGACCGCATGTTCATCGTCCCCGGGCTCGGCGACGCCGGTGACCGCCAGTTCGGTGGCATGCCCCGCTTCTGAGGCGATACCCGGTCGGTGCCGGGTCCGGCGGGTCCGTGCGCGAGGTGCGCGGACCCGCTAGCGTCTGCGGCCATGACTGTTGCGCTCGCCGAGGAGTTGCTGCTCCTCGCCTACGACGACACGACCGGCAAGGCGACCATGCCGCGGATCAGCCTGGACCTGGGCATGGCCGCCGCGGTGCTGGTCGAGCTGGCCCTGGCCGGCCGGATCGCGTACGCCGACGGATCCCTGACGGTGATCGACCCGACGCCGACCGGCGAGCCGTTCACCGACGACGTCCTCAGCCGGATCGCCGCGGACACTCCGCACACCCCGGCGTCCTGGGTGCAGCGTCTGCGGCACGGCCTGCGCGACCGGATCCTCGCCGACCTGTGCCGGCAGGGCGTCGTCCGGGACATCGACGAGACCGAGCTGGGCTTCATCCACGTGCACCGTTACCCGGTCGTGGACACCTCAGTCGAGGCGGAGACCCGGCAGCGGCTGGCCGAGGCACTGACCGGCGCGGCAGCCCCCGACGAGCGGACCGCAGCGCTGGCCACCCTGGTCGTGGTGCTCCGGATGGAGTCCGCGCTCGGGGTGAGCGGCGAGGCCGCCGCCGACGCCCGCCGCCGGTTGACGGAGATCGCCACCGGCGCCGGGTTCTCCGGCGAGGTGAGCACCGACGACTCGGTGGTCCGCCCGTCGGTCGGCCTGGTCGTCGCCGCCCTGGCCAGGGCCGTCGACCAGGCCCTCGGGCCGCGCCGCTGACGTCAGATGCCGAGGGCAGCGCTGACCTCGGCGCGCAGCGCGGCGACGGCCGACGCCGCCCTGCTGCGGGCCGTCTGGACGTCACCGTCCGCGACCGGTTCCACCACCTCGAGGTACGCCTTGAGCTTCGGCTCGGTCCCGGACGGGCGGATCACCACCCGGGCGACCGCGGTACGCAGGATCACCACGTCCGACTCGGGCAGCAGGTCCCGGACGCTGTCCACCGGCTGCCCGAGCAGGGTGGCCGGAGTGACCGCCCGGATCCGGGCCATCGCGTCGGCGATGACCCGCAGGTCGTCCACCCGGACGGAGAGCTGGTCGGTGTGGTGCACGCCGAACTCGGCGGCCAGATCGTCCAGCCGGTCGGTCAACGTACGACCCTGCGACTTCAGGCCGGCGGCCAGCTCCGCCACGGTCAGCGCGGCGGTGATGCCGTCCTTGTCCCGGACGTGTTCCGGGGCGACGCAGTAGCCCAGCGCCTCCTCGTAGCCGAAGACCAGCGGCGCGCTCCCGCCGCCGGCCCGCACGATCCACTTGAAGCCGGTCAGCGTCTCGTCGTAGGGCAGGCCCCGGGCCGCGCACATCGCCCGCAGGAGTGACGACGACACGATGGTGGTGGCGTAGAGCCCGGTCACCCCCCGACGCATCAGGTGGTCGGCGAGCAGGACACCCACCTCGTCGCCGCGCAGCATCCGCCAGCCGTCGCGGTCGTCCCGGACGACCACCGCGCAACGGTCGGCGTCCGGGTCGTTGGCGATGGCGAGGTCCGCGCCTGTGGAGTCGGCCAGGGCGATCAGCCGGTCCACCGCACCCGGCTCCTCCGGGTTGGGGAACGACACGGTGGGGAACGCCGGGTCCGGCTCGGCCTGGTCCGGCACCACCCCGGGGGTCGGGAAACCAGCGCGGGCGAAGGCGGCGGTGAGCACCGCCGCGCCCACCCCGTGCAGCGGGGTGTACGCCACCGTCAGGTCCCGTGGCCCGTCCGGGTCGATCACCGCGGTGGCCCGTTCGACGTATGAGGCGACGAGGTCGTCGCCGAGGACCTGACCGGGCTCGCCCAGCGGCACCTGGGTCAGCGGCCCGACCGACCGGATGGCCGCCTCGATGCCGGCGTCGGCGGGGGGCACGATCTGCGCGCCAGCGCCCAACTCGCCACCCAGCTCGGCGCCCAGGTAGACCTTGTAGCCGTTGTCCTGTGGCGGGTTGTGGCTGGCCGTGACCATCACTCCGGCCACACCGCCGAGGTGCCGCACGGCGTACGCCAGCACCGGGGTGGGCAGTGGGCGGGGCAGCAGCAGCGCCGGACGACCAGCGCCGGTGGCCACCTGGGCGGTGCGCTCGGCGAACTGCCGGGAGCCGTGCCGGGCGTCGTACCCGATCACCAGCGGGCCGGTGCCACCCTGGGCCGCGAGCCAGGTGACCAGGCCGGCAGCGGCCTGGGTGACCACGGCGAGGTTCATGCCGTTCGGGCCGGCGCGCAGCGGGCCGCGGAGGCCCGCCGTGCCGAAGGTCAGCGGGCCGGCGAACCGGTCGGCCAGCTCCGGGGCGCTCGCCGGCAGCCGGTCGAGCACCGCCGTCAGCTCGTCCCGGCTGGCCGGGTCGGGGTCGTCGGCCAACCAGCGCCGGGCTTGCTCGCGAATGTCGTCGATGTCAGTGGTGTCCGCCGCCATGCCCCTTGATAGCACGGCGACGGATCACCCCTGTGGGTTCCCTCCGGCTCAGCCGTTCCCGGTGAGCTGGAACGTCCGCGCCATCTCGTCGAAGATCGGCTTGCTCTCGGCGAACTTGGCGTCCGTGGCGGTGAGGTAGAACGAGTACGCCTTGCCGTCCTGCGCCACGCCCCGCCAGACGCCGTGCCGCATTGCGTCACCCTCACCGCAGGTGTACTCGAATTCGGCTGCCGGCTTGCTGGCCAGCTCGGTCTCGGTGGAGGAGATCTGGTTGTACGGCTTGACGCAGGAGGTGCTCCGGGTCTTGAGGCCGTTCTCGGCCGTCTCCGCCCACCGGGTGGAGCTGCTGCTCCACTTCTCGGTGATGATGCGGACCTTGCGACCGCTGTCCGCCGGGTCGATGTAGTCGGTGTACGAGCCGCCGGTGGCCTTCTTCCAGCCCTTCGGCACCATGACCTGGATTCCGCGGGCCGTGTGCTCCTGCATCTCGACGGTGGGAGCCGCCGGGGCTGACGCGGTGGGCTGCGCCGCCGGGGTGCTCGGCGGGGTGTCGTCGCCGCCGGAGAGCGCGACCGCGGTGAGTAGCAGCACGACGACCAACCCGCCGGCCGCGGCGAGCTGCACCTTGCGCGGCCAGCCCTTGACCGTGGTGACGAGCTGACCTCCGGTGGCCCGGACCTTGTCCAGGGTGCTGCCGCCCGAAGCGGCGGGCGTGGTGGCCCAGGGCTGGCCGGTGCCCGGCACCGACCACTGGTTGCCGCCGCCGTAGGTGCCGCCGACGCGCTGGGTGGCCTCCGGTGCGCCGCCGTACCCGACCTGCTGGGTGGCATCGGCCGGGTTGCCGTAGCTGACCCGCTGGGTGGCGTCGGGGTGCCCGCCGGCGTCCACCCGCTGGGTGGCGTCCGCGTTGCCGCCGTAGGTGCGCCCGGCCGCCGGTCGGCCGGGGGCCGGCATCGCGCCGGTCGGGGTGTGCAGTGGGCCGGCCAACGCGTCGGCGCTGGTCTCGTCGAGCGCACCGGTGGCACCGGCCGCGCGAGCTGCCTGGGGGCGCTCGCCGCGACGCAGCGCGGCCAGCCGGTCGGTCAGGGACTCACCCGGGGCCAGCATCGCCGGGCCGCCGATCTGGCTGTCCGGTTTCGGCTCCGGCTGGGGCGGCGGAAGGACGGGAATGGGGCGCTGCTGCACCGGCACCACGGCGTACGGGTCGGTGACCGAGTGCACGGCCGTCGCCGTGCTGCCCAGCGGGCCGGCGAGCAGCTCGCGCAGCATGGCCCGGGAGGTGTGCACGTCCAGTCGACGCGCCGGGTCCTTCTCCAGCAGACCCATCAGCACCCGGGTCAGCGGGCCGCTGCGCTGCGGCGGGGCGGGCGGGTCCTCCACCACGGCGTGCATGGTCTCGATCGGGTCGCCCTTGTCGAACGGGGGCCGTCCCTCGACCGCGGTGTAGAGCGTCACACCCAGCGAGAAGAGATCGCTGGGCGGGCCGAACTCCTGGCCCATGGCCCGCTCGGGCGAGATGAAGTGCGGCGAGCCGAGCACCATGCCGGGGGTGGTGAGCTGCACGTCGGTGGGCATCCGGGCGACCCCGAAGTCGGTCAGCACGCAGCGCCCGTCGGTGCAGATCAGCACGTTTGCGGGTTTCACGTCGCGGTGCAGCACGCCGATCGCGTGCGCGACCTCCAACGCGCCGAGCAGCGCGATGCCGATCTTGGCGACGGCGCGGGGCGCGACCGGCCCGTCCTCGATCACCATGTCGGCGAGGCTGCGGGCGTCCAGCAGCTCCATCACGATCCACGGCCGACCGGCCTCGGTGACCACGTCGTACACCTGCACCACCGCGGGGTGCTGGATGGCGGCGGCGGCACGGGCCTCGCGCAGGGTGCGTTCGTACATCGCGTCGCGGTCGCTGGGGGCCAGCCCCGGGGGCAGGACGACCTCCTTCACCGCCACGTCACGGCGCAGCAGGGTGTCTGTGGCGCGCCACACCGTGCCCATGCCGCCGTTGCCCACCGAGGACCGCAGCGAGTACCGGCCACCAATGGTGGTGCCGGGCGCCGCTCGTCCGTTGGCGGGACTAACTGGTCCGCCGCTCCACGTCGGGATCTGAGTCACAGAAAAGCCACCGGGGGAAATCGAGGGGGGCTGGGACACAACCCCCCTATCTTGCTGGTTCCGACGCCCGATGCGAAAGCCGACGCGACGGACGTTTATCGAAGTCGACAGAACGTGCCCTGTCGTTCACCTGGCGTCGACCGGTCGGGACGCACTGTGCGGTATCCCTCACCCGACGACGTGGCCAGGCGTCTTACCATCCGGGGATGAACCAACGGCGGTCAAGTGAGTCCGGTTTCCCGATCAACGGCGTCTACACGGAGGCCGACCTTCCGGAGGAACTGGACTCGCGGCTCGGCAGCCCGGGCGAGTTCCCGTACACCAGGGGTGTCTACCCCACCATGTACACCTCCCGCCCGTGGACCATGCGTCAGTACGCCGGCTTCGGCACCGCCACCGAGTCCAACGCCCGGTACCACCAGCTGTTGCGGGCCGGCACGATGGGGCTCTCGGTCGCGTTCGACCTGCCGACCCAGATGGGCTACGACTCCGACGAGCCGATCGCGCACGGCGAGGTCGGCAAGGTGGGTGTCGCGATCGACTCCATCGAGGACATGCGGCTGCTCTTCGCCGACATCCCGCTGGACAAGGTGTCCACCTCGATGACCATCAACGCGCCCGGCTCGGTGCTGCTGCTGCTCTACCAGCTCGTCGCCGAGGAGAACGGGGTGCCGGGCACGGCGCTCAACGGCACCATCCAGAACGACATCCTCAAGGAGTACATCGCCCGGGGGACGTACATCTTCCCGCCGAAGCCGTCGCTGCGCCTGGTGGCCGACACGTTCGCGTACTGCCGCAAGGAGGTGCCGAAGTGGAACACCATCTCCATCTCCGGCTACCACATGGCGGAGGCCGGCGCGACGCCCGCGCAGGAGATCGCGTTCACCCTGGCCAATGGTGTCGAGTACGTACGGGCGGCGTTGGCCGCCGGGCTCGCCGTCGACGACTTCGCGCCCCGGCTGTCGTTCTTCTTCGTGGCCCGCACCACGCTGCTGGAGGAGGTGGCGAAGTTCCGCGCCGCCCGGCGGATCTGGGCCCGGCTGATGCGCGACGACTTCGGCGCCAAGGATCCGAAGTCGATGATGCTGCGGTTCCACACCCAGACCGCGGGAGTGCAGCTCACCGCGCAGCAGCCCGAGGTGAACCTGGTCCGGGTCGCGGTGCAGGGGTTGGCCGCCGTACTCGGCGGCACCCAGTCGCTGCACACCAACAGCTTCGACGAGGCGATCGCGCTGCCCACCGAGAAGGCGGCCCGGCTCGCGCTGCGTACCCAGCAGGTGCTGGCGTACGAGACGGACCTGACGGCCACCGTCGACCCGTTCGCCGGCTCGTACGTGGTGGAGGCGATGACCGCCGAGATCGAGGCCGCCGCCGTCGAGTTGATGGAGCGGGTGGCCGACCACGGCTCGGCGGTGGACGCGATCGAGGCCGGGTTCCAGAAGCGGGAGATCGAGCAGTCCGCGTACCGGATCGCCCAGGAGATCGACTCGGGGGAGCGGGTGGTGGTCGGGCTCAACCGGTTCACCGTGGACGAGGAGGAGCCGTACGAGCCGCTGCGGGTCGACCCGACGATCGAGGCGGCCCAGGCCGACCGGCTGGCCCGGCTGCGCTCCGAGCGGGACGCCGACGCGGTGGCGCGGGCTCTCGCCGGTCTTCGGGCCGCCGCCGAGGGCACCGAGAACGTGCTGTACCCGATGAAGGAGGCGCTGCGGGCCCGGGCGACCGTGGGTGAGGTCTGCGGGACGCTGCGCGAGGTGTGGGGGTTGTACCGGCCCACCGACCGCTTCTGACCGTCCGGCCGCGACTGCGGCTGAGCGCCCGGCCCGCGACTGCGACTCCGGTGCGCGGTGTGTCCGGCGGGCTCAACGGGTACCCGGTCGGTTGAGCCGGGACGCACACCGTGTGCGCCCACGGTGTGTGGGTGCGTGTGAGCGTCCTTATCCGGCTCGTTGCGGAGTGTGGTCGGCTAATTGTCGGAGTGTCAGTTCACCACCCCGACTAATGCGACAATTTGGCAACGGGGCCCGACTGGCGCCGGGTTTCGTGACCGCCGCGATCGGTTACGCGTTGTAGGAGGTGAGGGGCTGATGACGGCGTTCGACCGTGATCTACCTGCTGTCCCCCGCCTCGACGAGCGCCCCCAGCAGGGCATACGTGACTCTGCGCGGTCCGATCATTACCGTAACGAGGTTGCGCAGCGTCACCGTCGGAGGTCTAGGCTGTCTGCTGTCCCCGATGATCCATCCATTCCTAGTGATCGAGAATTCGACGTGACGAGTGCGTTGACGCTGCCCACGGGTGGCCTGCTGGCGTCGTCCTGGCCGGAGACGCCGCCCGGCTCCCAGCCCCTGCCCCGCGAGCTGGACCACCTCCTCGCGCTCCGGGTACCGGGGCTTATCGCTACGCGCCGTCACCTCCACTCGCACCCTGAGCTGTCCGGCAACGAGTTCGAGACCGCGGCGCTGATCGCCCGGGAGCTGTCGCTGGCCGGGCTGAACCCGCGTCTGCTGCCCAAGGGCAACGGCGTGATCTGCGACGTCAACGGCGTGCCCGACGGCCCGGTCGTGGCGCTGCGCGCCGACATCGACGCCCTACCGCTGGACGACCCCAAGGACGTCCCGTACCGGTCGACCGTGGAGGGCGTCTGCCACGCCTGCGGGCACGACGTGCACACCTCGATCCTGCTCGGCGTCGGCATGCTCCTGGCCCAGCTCGCCGACCTCGGCGAGCTGAACGGCCGGGTCCGGCTGATCTTCCAGCCGGCCGAGGAGATCCTGCCCTGCGGCTCGCTGGAGGTCATCGAGGCCGGCGGCCTGGACGACGTGGTGCAGATCTTCGCGCTGCACTGCGACCCGAACCTGCCGGTGGGCCAGGTCGGCCTGCGGGTCGGCCCGATCACCGCCGCCGCCGACAACGTGACCGTCCGACTCTCCGGCCCGGGCGGGCACACCGCCCGCCCGCACCTGACCGTCGACATGGTCGACGCGCTCGGTCGGCTGATCACCGAGGTGCCCGCCCTGGTCAGCCGCCGGGTGCCGGCCAACAGCGGCCTGCTGCTGGTCTTCGGCCACGCCTCGGCCGGCACCCGCTACAACGTCATCCCGTCCGAGGCGAGCGCCTCCGGCACCCTCCGGGTGATGGACCGCGACACCTGGGAGCAGGCGCCCAAGATCGTCGCTCAGGTGGTGCGGGACGTGATCGCACCGACCGGTGCCACTGTCGACCTGGAATACCTGCGCGGCCGGCCGCCGGTGTGCAACGACTCCCACGCCATCCAGGTGCTGACCGCCGCCACCGCCGCCGCACTCGGCCCGGACGGGATCGCCGAGACACCGCAGAGCATGGGCGGCGAGGACTTCTCCTGGTACCTGGAGTACGTCCCCGGCGCCCTCGCCCGGCTCGGCGTGGGTCGCTCCGGTCCCAACGTCGACCTGCACCGCGCGAGCTTCGACGTGGACGAGCGGGCCATCCCGGTCGGCGTCCGCGTCATGGTGCAGACCGCGCTGCGGGCACTGGCGGCGGCGCGCTGACCGGCGTTACCAGAGCCGGGGACTTGCGCCGTCGGCGCAGCACCACCAGCAGCACCGCCAGCGGTACGCCGAGCGCCACCAACCACGGCAGCAGCGCGCCCAGCACCGTGAGCAGGACGGTCATCGAGACGACGAAGGCCTTCCAACCGCCCCTGAGCCCGACCAGGAACCCGGTCTCGGCCTCCTCGTCGGTGGCCTTCGCCGCCGGACCGGCCAGCGACACGGTGATCGTGGAGAGGGCGGTCAGGTCGGCCAGGCGTCGCTTCTTGGCCTCCAGCGAGGCCAGGTCGGCCTCCCGGCGACCCAACTCGTTCTCCAGCGACACCAGGTCGGTGATCGAGGTGGCCCGGGCCAGCAACCGGCGGGCGCTCTCCACCCGCGCGCGCTGACTGGTGATCCGGGCGTCCAGGTCGACGGTCTCCTCGGTGACGTCCTGAGTGTTGATCTCCCGGCTCTGCTGCCGACCGAGTTTCGCCATCTCCTCCACCACGTCGGTGAACTTCGCCGCCGGCACCCGTAGCTCCAACTCCGCCACCGCGTCGTCGTCGTCGGCGCTGCGCCGCTCGTCGCCGCCGACGAAGCCGCCGGCCCGGGTGGCCACGGCAGCGGCCTCGCGGGCCGCCGAGTCCACATCGTCCACCTGCACCCGCATCGTTCCGGTGTAGATGATCGCCCGCTGGTCGACCCGCAGGTCCGGCGCTCCCGCCCCGGCCCCCTCCGGTGCGCCTGCGGCGGCGTCCCGGCCCGCCTCGCCGCCGTTCGCCGCCGGTGCCTCGGCCGCCGAGTCAGCGTTGTCCCGCGCTCCGCTGTCGCCGGCGCCGCACCCCGTCAGCGCCAACGCCGCCGCCAGTGTCGTCGCCGCCAGCAGCGCACCGCGGCGTCGTCCCACCTGTCCGTCCATCCCCGCTCCCATCGTCGTCAACCGGTGTGGCGATAGCTCGGACGTGACGCGCACGCCGGCTGGTTCCGGCAGACTGCGCTGAGGACGTCACGATTCGATAATCGAGGAGTCACGATGCGGCTCACCAAGTACGCCCACTCCTGCCTTCGGGTGGAACACGACGGGGGAGTGCTCGTCGTCGACCCCGGTGTGTTCAGCGACGCCGCGGCGGCGCTGGACGGTGCGGACGCGGTGCTGATCACCCACGAACACCCCGACCACCTCGACCTGGCGGCGGTGCGCCTACAGCTCGACCGACAGCCGTTCCCGATCCACGGGCCCGCCTCCCTCGCCGGGACCCTGGGCGACGCGGCCGATGTGCTGCGCCCGGTCAGCGTCGGTGAGTCGTTCACCGCCGCGGGTGTGGCGGTGCGCGCGTACGGGGGGCGGCACGCCGTGATCCACCCCGACATCCCGGTGGTCGACAACCTCGGTTACCTGATCAACGACGTGGTCTACCACCCGGGCGACGCCCTGGTGGTGCCCGACGAGACACCCGTCGACACGCTCTTCGCGCCGATCCACGCCCCGTGGTCGAAGTTCTCCGAGGTGGTCGACTTCATCCGCGCGGTCGCGCCGCGGCGCGCGTACGCCCTGCACGACGCGTTGCTCAACGACAAGGGGTTGGGCGTGCTCGACCGGCAGTACAGCGCGCTGTCCGGCACCCAATACCAGCGACTGGAGCCCGGTAGCCGGGTGGACGTCTGACCCGATGCCCGGCCTCTCCGCGGAGCTGGTGCAGCAGCTCTACCGCACACCACCGGACCGGTTCGTGGCCGCCCGGGACGCCGCCGTGGCCGAGGCCCGCCGGGCCGGCGACCCGACCACCGCGCGCCAACTGGCTCGGCTGCGTCGCCCGACGGTGGCCGCCTGGCTGGTGAACCTGCTCGCCATCCGACGTCCGGAGCTGGTCGCCGATCTGGTGCAGCTCGCCGATGCCCTGCGGGTCGCCCAGCGGGAGCTGCGTGGGCCTCGACTGCGGGAGCTGTCCGCGCAGCGCCGGGCGGTGGTCGGTGCCCTGGTCGTCGAGGTCCGCAAGCTCGCCGCGGCCGAGCCGGACGCGCCACCGGCGAGCCGGCTGCCCCTGGCCGAGGTGGAGGCGACGCTGAACGCGGCGTTCTCCGACGTCGAGGTCGCCGAGCAGGTGCGGGCGGGCCGGCTGCTGCGGGCGGCCAGCTACGCCGGCTTCGGTGAGGTGCCCCGGCCACAACTGCGGCTGGTCACCGGCGATGACGAGGAGCGCGAGGAGGAACGCCCGGCCCGCCGCCCCGGCCCCCAGCGGGGCCGTCCCGAGGCGACGCCCCGCACGGACCGGGCGGCCGAGCGCGCCGAGCAGGCCGAGCGGGCCGCACAACGGGCGGCCCGGGCCGAGCGGGCCCGGCAACGCCGTGCCCTGGACCGGGAACTGGCGAAGGCCCAGGCCGACCAGGAGCGGGCCGAGGCCGAGCTGACCGAGGCGACCGGCCAGGAGCGCGACGGTGCGGCAGTACTCGATGGTCTTGAGGCCGAGCTGGCCGAGCTGGAGCGGCGGCGCGCGGTCGCCGAGCAGGATCTCAGCCGGGCCAAGCTCGCCCGGCGTGCCGCCGAACGGGCGGTCACCGTGGCCCGGCGGCGCGCCGGTGAGGTCGAGGCGGCGGTCGAGGCACTCGCGGCCGAAGAGGGGAATGCGGACGCGGGCGGTGGCGCGGCAGACTGACCATCGATGGACGACGACGAGTGTGCGGGTCGTACACGGCGGGTGGCCCCGGGTCGGGTCGTGGTCGGCGGGTCGGGTTGCCCGACGGGGGCAGCGCGGTGACTCCGGAGCAGGTCGCGGCCGCCAGCAAGCCCGTCGTGCTCGACCTGGGTGACGCCTTCAGCCGGGACTCGACCACGTTGCGCCGGGCCCGCCTGCTCGGCATCTCCGGCTGGGCCTTCTACATCAGTGGCCGGGCCGGCGCGCTCGGCGATGTGCGGGCCGAGACGGCCGCCGCCGCCCTCGGGTTCATCGCCCCGGACGCGGTCGCCGACGGTTGGGACGCCGCCGCCCGGGTCGTCCCGCCGTTCGAGGTGGCCGCCGCGAGCCTCGCCGAATGCTGCCGGTGGGGGGCGCAGCAGCTCGGTCCCCTGCCCGGCACCGAGCGCCTGTCGGCGCTCGTCGAGCGGGCCGTGGTGGCGGCGGAGGCCAGTGGGATGCCGCTCTTCGCCGCGTGGCGGGCCATGCCGCTTCCGGATCTCTCGCCCGGGGCCCGTAGCGCGGCCGGGCTGCGGCTGCTCCGGGAACACTTCACCGGCGCCTACCTGCTGGCGGTACGCGCCGCCGGGATGAGCCCGCTGGAGGCCGTGCTGGCCGGGCCGGAGGGCGAGGCCGGCGCGGTGGCCTGCGGCTGGCCGCCGCCGTACCCGCCGATCGGGCCGCTGGTGCGCCGCCGACTCTGGGCGGAGGCGGTGACCAACCGGTTGGCCGCGCCAGCGTTCACGGCCCTCGGTCCCGCCGACGGCGCGGAGTTGGTGGAGTTGCTGCACCGCACCCGGGCCGACCTCGGCTGAGCCTTTCGCCGGCCAGACAAGGCTGAGCCTTTCGCCGGCCAGACAAGGCTGAGCCTCCCGCCGGCCAGACAAGGCTGAGCCTTTCGCCGGCCAGAAAAATGGGCGGCGGCCGAGCAGTTCGGCTGCCAGGATGTCCTGCCGTGACCCTTCCCGCTGGTTGGACAACGCGCCGGCCCACCCTCGACGACGTGCCGGCGATCCTCGCGGTGGTGCACGCCGCCGACACCTTCGCCATCGGCCATCCCGACTTCGACGCCGAGGATGTCGCGGCGTCGCTCACCGCCCCCTACTTCGACCCGACCCGGGACTCCTGGCTGGCCATCGACCCGGACGACACCGTGGTGGGCTGGGCGACGGTGGACAACCCAACCGGGGTGGGCCGGGAGTTCGTGGAGGTCTACGTCGACCCGGTACGGGCCGCCGCCGTTCGCGCGCCGTTGCTGGTCCGCCAACTGGACCGGGTCGCCGAGCGCGCTGCCGAACGGGGGCTGCCGTCGCTCACCGTCCGCTGCGCGGTCTTCGCCCCGGAACGTGACTGGGAACACGCCCTGCGCGGGCTCGGGTTCGCCCTCGTCAAGCGGTACGTCCGGATGAGCCGGCCGTTGGACGACCTGCCCGACGAGCCGGCCGAGCCAGCGGCCGTGACGGTGCGGCCGGTCCGCCCGGACGACGAGGCCGACCTGGTCGAGTTCCACCGGATCTACGAGACCGCCTTCGGCGACACCCCGGACCACGAGCCGCTGTCGTACGAGCGGTGGCGGGCCCGGATCGGTGACCTGACCGCCTGGGACGAGTGGTTCGTCGCCGAGGTGGACGGGGTGCCGGTCGGCGCGTTGCAGTCCTCCGATCAGGCACTCGACCAGCAGTCGGGCTGGGTGAAGAACCTGTCGGTGCTGTCCGCGTACCGGCGCAGGGGGGTGGGTGCGGCGTTGCTGCGCCGCGCCTTCGCCCGCTACGCCGAGAAGGGGCGGCGGGCGGTCGGCCTGGGCGTCGACCTCACCAACCCGACCGCACCGCTGTCGCTCTACCGGTCGGTGGGCCTGCGGGAGACGCACTGGACCGACATGTACGAACTCTCCGTTCCGGCGGCCGGTGTGTGATTGACGACCCCGGTCCGGCCCGACCGGCGCTCCGGTCGACAGCGGTAGCAGACTGGAGGGGTGCGATACGCGCTGCTACGCCGAGGCGGTGCCGGTGGGGCGGGCCCGCAGCTCGGTGACGTAGTCGTCCGGGGCGCCCGCCTTCTCGGCGGCGTTGGCGATCTCCGACAGGTACCACGAGGTCGGCAGGCCACCCTCGTACCCGTTGAAGACGTAGATCCAGGCGGTCACGTCGCCGTCGAGGGTGGAGACCCGGACGTGCAGCTTGCGGTACGTGCCGGCGGTCACCCCCTCGATCTCGTCGAGTTGGCCCGCGTCGTACGGGTGGATGTCGTAGAGCGCCACGAAGACCCGGTCACCGGGGGACTCGACCAGGGTGCTCACCGCGCCCTCCCAGCCGATCACGTCGGCCCCGGCGAAGGTCAGCCGCCAGCCCTCCAGCCAGCCGGTGCCCACCATCGGCGAATGCGGACAGTAGGCGCGCATCCGGGCGGGGTCGAGATTTGAGCCGTAGGCGGCGTGATGACGCACGGCGATGACGATAGCCCGGCCGACGGGTGGGGGAGAATACGACAGTGCGTGTCGAATGCGCTCGGGAGAAGAAAGTCACTGTGAGCATGGACGAAGGGCGAACGCTGTGAGCCGGATCGTGATCATCGGTGGGGGGCCGGCCGGGTACGAGGCGGCACTGGTCGCCGCCCAGCTGGACGCCGATGTCACCGTGGTGGAGGCCGACGGTGCCGGCGGCGCCTGTGTGCTCTCCGACTGCGTGCCGTCGAAGACCTTCATCGCCAGCTCGCAGGTGGTCACCGGCTACCGCGACACCGAGGAGTTCGGGGTGCACTCGGACGGCCTGGAGGCGGTCACCGTCGACGCCCGGGCGGTGCACGAGCGGGTCAAGCGGCTGGCCCTGGCGCAGTCCGCCGACATCCACGCCAAGCTGCTGAAGGCGGGGGTCACCTTCGTGGCCGGCACCGCCCGGCTCGGCGACGACTCCCTCGGGCATACCCACCGGGTCGTCGTCACCCCCGCCGACGGTGGCGAGGAGTACTCGATCGACGCGTCCACCGTGCTGGTGGCCACCGGCTCGACACCCCGCCAGTTGCCCACCGCCGTACCGGACGGTGAGCGCATCCTGACCTGGCGACAGGTGTACGACCTGCCAGAGCTGCCCAAGCACCTGATCGTGGTCGGGTCCGGCGTGACCGGCGCGGAGTTCGCCAGTGCGTACCTGGCGATGGGGGTCGAGGTGACCCTGGTCTCCAGCCGGGACCGGGTGATGCCGCACGAGGACGCCGACGCCGCCTCCGCCATCGAGCGCGTGTTCCGCAACCGGGGCATGGAGATCCTCAACAACTCCCGGGCGGACTCGGTCCGGCGTACCGCCGACGGCGTCGAGGTGGAGCTCTCCGACGGCCGTAAGGTGACCGGCTCGCACGCGTTGATCACCGTCGGTTCGATCCCCAACACGGCCAACCTGGGCCTGACCGAGTACGGGGTGGAGCTGGGCCGGGGCGGCTACCTGACCGTCGACCGGGCTTCCCGCACCAACGTGCCCGGCATCTACGCCGCCGGTGACTGCACGGGCGTGCTGCTGCTGGCCAGCGTCGCCGCCATGCAGGGCCGGATCGCCATGTGGCACGCGCTCGGCGAGGCGGTGCGCCCGCTGCGGCTGCGTACCGTCGCGGCGAACGTCTTCACCGACCCGGAGCTGGCCACCGTGGGCGTCTCGCAGGACGAGGTGGATGCGGGCAAGGTGCCGGCCCGGCAGGTGATGCTGCCGTTGTCCGGCAATGCCCGGGCCAAGATGGACGACCTCTCCGACGGTTTCGTGAAGCTGTTCTGCCGGCCGGCCAGCGGTCAGGTGATCGGCGGTGTGGTGGTCGCTCCGAAGGCCAGCGAGCTGATCCTGCCCATCACGATGGCGGTGGAGAACAACCTCACCGTCAACGAGCTGGCCCAGACCATCACCATCTACCCGTCGCTGTCCGGCTCGATCACGGAGGCGGCCCGCCAGCTCATGCTGCACGAGCTGGAGTAGCCCGCCGGGTCTGGATTATCGCCACCGTGGCCAGGACGGCTACCTCGGTGAGGATGAGGAGGCGTTCGGCCAGGCCGATGAGCATCCGGTCACCCGGGTAGGCGGACCAGATCATGGCTGCCGCCAGGGCCAGGCTGAGCAGGACCAGGGCGCGTAGCGTCCGGGCGGCGGGTGTCAGGTCGGGTCGGCGGGCGAGCAGCCAGCCCCCGACCGGCAACGCCAGGAAGGCGACCACCGACGCGTACCGGTGCAGGTAGGCGGCGGTGGTCATGGCGGTGCCCGGCTCGTTGGTCGGCACCACGGCGGCCAGCAGCAGCCCACCGACCCATGCGCCGAGCAGCAGTTCGGCCGTTCGACCGGAGCGCGGTCGGGGTGGGCCGGCGCGGCGCAGGCCGTACAGCAGCGCCACCGTGGCGAGCGCGAGCACCACCATGGCGACGTCGATGACGCCGCCCCGGTCGGAGACCGCGAAGTCGCTGATGGTCAATGCCCACGGGTTGAGGTCGTCGTTGACTTCGAGGTGACCGATCACGGTGAGCAGCGCCGCCAGGGCGATCCCGCCCAGGGCCAGCAGGCCGGTACTCCGGGTAACAGGCATGCCTCAGCCTGTCGCCGCAGACACCCCAGCCGAATCCGGGACAGCCACCGAAATCGTCCCCCGGGACCACCCCTAGAGGCCTGCCGGCAACCCGCCGCGATCTTGCAGTTTCGGTCGTTCGTATGTGCGGCATGCCCCAATTGCCGGGACAGTAAGTGCAAGATCGCGAAGGTTGGGGCGGCAGTCAGTCGATGGGGACGTCGATTGGGGCGGCGGCGGCGGCGCGGGCGTGGCGGGCGCTGACCACTGTCATCGCCCATCCGGCCGCGGCGAAGCCGGCCGCCGCGGCGGTGGCGATGATGGCCAGCCGCCAGGCCGACTCGGTCAGTGCGGTGCCGCCCAGGTGCCCGACCAGCGCGCCGTAGGTGGCCCAGCCCAGGGCGGCGACGGCCTCGTAGAGCACGAACAGCCGGTACGGGTAGCGGCTGCGTCCGGCCGAGAAGCAGGCCGCCATCCGGCCGCCGGGCACGAACCGGCAGAGCAGGATGACCAGCGGCCCGGGTTGTCGCAGCCCCTGGGTGACCCGGCTGGCCACCCGGCGGGCGCGGCTCAGCTCGGCGTGCCGGGGTGGCCGCCGGTCCGGTGCGCTCCGCCCGAGCAGGTAGCAGGCCAGGTCGCCGGCGAATACGCCGAGCGCGCCGACGGCGATGGTGACCGGCAGGCTGAGCCCGCCGTAGACGGTGAGCGCGCCACTGGTGATCATGACGATCTGGGTGGGGATCACCGGCACGAAGGCGTCCGCGATCAGCAGCGCGAGCAGCACCAGGTACGCCCACGTCGGCGACGCGACGTCAGTCAGAAGTTCGGGCACGCCTGCCACCTCGCCGGATGCGGCCGATTGGGTGTCTTGAGCCTGACGTCGTGTCCGGCGTCACGGTGGACGGCCCCGGCCCGTCGTGACCGTCGACACGACTGGGCCACCCAGCTACAACGAGGCCGATCGCTGCCGGGTGACGGGTTCCACGGTTGTTCCACCCGTCCCAGGCGGGCGGCAGAACGGCTTTCGTCGGCGTACCGTTGTCGGCGCGGCCACGCCCGTCGGGTCCCCCGTTCCTGACGATTCGGCCGCCAGGGCCGCCGGCGGGTCCCGCGCCGGCGGCCCACCCCTCCGCCGCAAATCCGGGTGCATCCCCGAACGTCGCGCGGGTACGGTCGCCGTATGCGCAGCGCGGTAGTGATGACCACGACGCCGGGTATCCCCGGCGCGCCGCTCTGACGTAACCACCGTCGACCAGGCCCCGGGGCGATCCGCCCCGGAGGGCAGCGCGCCGTTCGGAGCTCAGGTCGCCTCCGGGTCGTACCCGATCCAGGAGCCCGACATGATCGACCACCGTAGGCTCGGCCGCGAGCTGGACCTCTTCGTCTCCGATCCGCTGGCCGGCGCCGGCCTGCCGATCTGGCTGCCGGCCGGCGCCGCCGCCCGGCACGCCGTCGAGGAGTACGTCCGGGAGTTGGAGCGCCGCTCCGGCCACCAGCACGTCTACTCGCCGCCGTTGGGTAAGCGGGAACTCTTCGAACTCTCCGGCCATCTCGGCTACTTCGCCGACGACATGTTCCCGCCGATGCGGCTGAGCGCCGACGACGAGTTCGTGCTCCGGCCGGCGCTGTGCCCGCACCACGCGTTGGTCTTCCGGGCGCGGGGCCGTTCCTACCGGGAGCTGCCGTTGCGGATCGCCGAGCTGGGCGGGATGTACCGCTCGGAGCGCTCCGGCGTGCTCGGCGGGCTGTCCCGGGTCCGCGCCATCTCGCTCAACGACGCGCACACCTTCTGCGCCCCCGAGCAGGTCGGCGCGGAGGTCGTCGAGATCCTCGGGCTGATCCGTGAAGCGCACGCCGCGCTCGGCGTCCGGCCGGCCGGGTTCCGGCTGTCGCTGCGCGGGCCCGGCGAGAAGTACGTCGGCGACGACGCCCAGTGGGCCCGCGCCGAGGAGCTGCTCCGGGAGGCGTTGGCCGGGGTGGACTACGTCGAGGCGCCGGGGGAGGCCGCCTTCTACGGCCCGAAGATCGACATTCAGATCGTCGACGCCGCCGGCCGGGAGTCGACCATCTCCACCATTCAGGTGGACTTCGACAAGCCGGAACGGTTCGACCTGTCGTACACCGACTCGGACGGCAGCCGGCGTCGGCCGGTGATGGTGCACCGCAGCCTGGTCGGCAGCATGGAGCGGCTGTTCGCGTACCTCATCGAGGTGCACGAGGGCGCGTTCCCGGCCTGGTACGCGCCCGTCCAGTTGGTGCTGCTGCCGATCGACGACGGCCAGGTCGACGCGGCGGCCGACCTGGCCCGGCGGGCGGGCGACGCCGGCCTGCGGGTCGAGGTCGACGTCGCCGGCTCGCTGGGCGCCCGGGTCCGGGACGCGGCCCGCCGCCGCGTTCCGTACCTCGGGGTGTTGGGTGCCCGGGAGGTGGCCGACGGGCACGTCGCGCTGCGCCCGCGCGGCGGCCGCGCCCTGGCCCCGATGCCCGCCGACGCCGCGCTCGCCCTGATCGGCGGGCAGGTCGCCGCCCGCGCGACCGACCTGCTGCCGTCGGACTGACAGGCCCACCGATCGTCTCGCACGCACGGCCGCCCGACCTCAGACCGACGCCGGTTGGGCGGCCGGTTCCTCGTCGACCACCGCGCCGGTGAACTGTGAGCGGTAGAGCCGGTGGTACGCGCCCTGGGCGGCGAGCAACTGCTCGTGGGTGCCCTGCTCGACGATCCGACCGTTCTCCATCATCAGGATCAGGTCGGCGTCGCGGATGGTGGAGAGCCGGTGTGCGATGACGAAGCTGGTCCGGTCCGAACGCAGCGCGGCCATCGCCCGTTGCAACAGCACTTCGGTGCGGGTGTCCACCGAACTGGTGGCCTCGTCCAGGATCAGCAGCGACGGCTCGGCGAGGAACGCCCGCGCGATGGTGATGAGCTGCTTCTCGCCGGCGCTGACGTTGCTGCCCTCCTCGTCGATGACCGTGTCGTAGCCGTCGGGCAGGCTGCGCACGAACCGGTCCACGAAGGTGGCCTGTGCCGCGGCGAGGATCTCCTCCTCGGTCGCGTCCGGCCGCCCGTAGGCGATGTTGTCCCGGATGGTGCCGCCGAACAGCCAGGTGTCCTGGAGCACCATGCCGATCCGGCCGCGCAGGTCGTCGCGGCGCATCGTGGTGATGTCCACCCCGTCGAGCGTGATCCGGCCGGCGTCCAGCTCGTAGAACCGCATCACCAGGTTGACCAGTGTGGTCTTGCCGGCCCCGGTCGGGCCGACGATGGCCACGGTGTGCCCGGGCTCGGCGACCAGCGACAGGTCGTCGATCAGCGGCTTGTCCGGCTCGTAGCGGAACGAGACGTGCTCGAACTCGACCCGACCGTGCGGGTCGGTGACCCGGGCCGGCGCGACCGGGTCGGGAGTCTGCTCGTCCGCGTCGAGCACCGCGAAGACCCGCTCGGCCGACGCCACCCCGGACTGGAGCAGGTTGGCCATCGAGGCGAGTTGGGTGAGTGGCTGGGTGAACTGGCGGGAGTACTGGATGAACGCCTGCACGTCGCCGAGACTCATCGTGCCGGAGGCGACCCGCAGCCCGCCCACCACGGCGATCGCCACGTAGCTCAGGTTCCCGATGAACATCATCGACGGCATGATGATCCCGGAGATGAACTGCGCCCCGAAGCTGGCCCGGAACAACTCCTCGTTCTTCGCGTGGAACGCGGCCTCGACCTCACGCTGCCGGCCGAAGACCTTCACCAGCTCATGACCGGTGTACGCCTCCTCGATCTGGCCGTTCAACTCGCCCGTGTGCGTCCACTGGGCGATGAACTGCTTCTGCGAACGCTTGGCGATGCGCTGGGTGACCAGCACCGACAACGGCACCGCGACCAGCGCCACCAGGGCCAGCACCGGCGAGATCCAGAACATCACGGCCAGCACGCCGACGACGGTCAGCAGCGAGGTGAGCAGCTGGCTGAGGGTCTGCTGGAGGCTGGTGGAGATGTTGTCGATGTCGTTGGTGACCCGGCTGAGCAACTCGCCGCGCGGCTGCCGGTCGAAGTAGGGCAGCGGCAGCCGGTTGAGCTTCTCCTCCACCTCGGCGCGCAGCCGCAGCACGGTGCGCTGGACCACGCCGTTGAGCAGCCAGCCCTGCCACCAGGACAGCAGGCTCGCCGCCAGGTAGAGCCCGAGCGCCAGCAGCAGCACCCGACTCAGGGCGCTGAAGTCGATACCCACCCCGGGCACCACGTCCATCCGGGCCAGCATGTCGGCGAAGCTGTCGTTGCCGCTGGCCCGGGCCGCCGCGACGGCCTGCTCGGCGGTGGTGCCGGCGGGCAGTTGCCGCCCGATCACCCCGCTGAAGATCAGGTCGGTGGCATGGCCGAGGATCTTCGGCCCGGCCACGCTGAACCCGACGCTCACCACCGCGAGGGTGATGATCGCGGCCAGGTGCAGTCGGTGCGAGCGCAGCCGGCCGAGCAGCCGTCGGGCCGACGGCCCGAAGTTCATCGACTTCTCGGCGGGCATCCCGGCGCTCATCCATCCCGGGCCACCGCCCTGACGGCCGGGCGGCAGCCGCTTCGGCGTCGCCGCGCCACTGCCGGTCTCCGGCGCGGTTTCCCCGCCGGGTTGCTGCGCGGTCTCATCCGGCGTCCGTCCGTCGCCGGCCGGCTTCTGACTGGGTACGGCCGCGGTGCGCGGCTCGTCACGCTCACTCATGCCGCCACCTCCGTGGTCTGCTGCGAGGCCACGATCTCGGCGTACGTCGGGCAGGTGTCCAACAACTCCGCATGTCGTCCCACTCCGACGACCCCTCCGTTTTCCAGGACGATGATCTGATCGGCGTCGATGATCGTGGAGACCCGCTGGGCCACGATCACCACCGCCGACTGCGCGGTGACCGGCCGCAGTGCCGCTCGCAGCCGCGCGTCGGTGCCCAGGTCGAGCGCGGAGAACGAGTCGTCGAAGAGGTAGATCTCCGGCTGCCGGACCAGGGCCCGGGCGATGGCCAGGCGCTGCCGCTGCCCACCGGAGACGGTGGTGCCGCCCTGCGCGATCGGGGCGTCCAGCCCGCCGGGCATCTGCGCCACGAAGTCCCGGGCCTGGGCGATCTCCAACGCCGTCCACAGCTCCTCGTCGGTGGCGTCCGGGTTGCCGTAGCGCAGGTTGCTGGCGACCGTCCCGGTGAACAGGTACGGCCGTTGCGGCACCAGGCCGATGCGTCGCCACAGCTCGTCCGGCGCCAACTCCCGCACGTCCACCCCGTCGACCAGCACCGCGCCGGCGGTGACGTCCACCAGGCGGGGGATCAGCGACAGCAGCGTCGTCTTGCCCGCGCCGGTGCTGCCGATGATCGCCGTGGTGGTGCCCGGGGTCGCTCGGAAGGAGATGTCGCGCAGCACCGGCTCCACCGCCCCCGGGTACTGGAAGCGCACGCCGCGCAACTCCAGCTCGGCTCGGGTGGGCAGCTCGGTGACCGGCGCGGCGGCCGGGACCACCGAGGAGTCGGTGTCCATCACCTCGACGATCCGCTCGGCGCAGACCGCCGCCCGCGGCACCATCATCAGCATGAAGGTGGCCATCATGACCGCCATCAGGATCTGCATCAGGTACTGCAGGAACGCGGTGAGCGCGCCGACCTGGATCGCGCCGGCGTCCACCCGCTGCGCGCCGAACCAGAGCACCGCCACGCTGGAGACGTTCAGCACCAGCATGACCACCGGGAAGATCAACGCCAGCAACCGACCGGTACGCAGGGCGGTGGCGGTCAGGTCGGCGTTGGCGACGCCGAAGCGGTCCGTCTCGTACGGCTCCCGGACGAACGCGCGGACCACCCGGATGCCGGTGATCTGCTCCCGCAGGACCCGGTTGACCGTGTCGATGCGGGTCTGCATCAGCCGGAAGCCCGGCACCATCCGACGGATGATCGCGCCCAGCGCGATGGCCAGCACCGGCACGCTGACCAGCATCAGCCAGGAGAGCCCGACGTCCTCGCGCAGCGCCATGAACACGCCGCCGACGCTCATGATCGGTGCGGCGACCAGCATCGTGCAGCTCATCAACACGAGCATCTGCACCTGCTGCACGTCGTTGGTGTTGCGGGTGATCAGCGACGGCGCCCCGAACCGGGCCACCTCGCGGGCGGAGAAGCGGTTGACGTGCCCGAACAGTTCGGCGCGTACGTCGCGACCGAAGCCCATCGCGACCCGCGCGCCCAGGTAGACGGCGGCGATCGAGCAGACGATCTGGATCAGGCTGACCAGCAGCATCCAGCCGCCGGTGCGCACGATGTAGTCGGTGTCGCCCCGGGCCACGCCCTGGTCGATGATGTCCGCGTTGAGGCTGGGCAGGTAGAGCGAGGCCATGGTGCCCACGAACTGGAGCAGCACGACCGCCAGCAACGGTCTCTGATAGGTGCGCAGTTGGCCGCGCAGGAGTCGGATCAGCACGCCGGGTCCTTCGTTTCGGTAGGGCGTCCGGTCATCCGCGGGTCGTCTCCGCTGCCGATGACCTCAAGCAGGAACTCCCGGATCACCTGGGCCTTCGCCGGGTCGGCGTCGACCGAGGTGAGAGGCCGTCCGGAGTGCATGAGCGCGCCGAGCGCGGCCACCCGTTCCCGCCCGGCGGGGGTGATGGCGAGTCGGATGCTGCGTCGGTCGTTGTCGTCACGCTGCCGCTCGACCAGACCGTCGCGCTCGAGCGTGTCGACGATGCCGGTCAGGGTCGCCGGGCGGACGAACCCCTTCTCGGCGACCGCCCGGTGGGGCAGCTCGCCGTGTCGGGCGAGCGTCATCAGGGTGATCATGCCGGCCTGGGTGAGGCCGTGCTCCTCGGCGAGGTAGCGGTTCCACCGCTGCCCGACCAGGTGCCCGGCCACCACCAGGAGACGGCCGAGCGGCACGTCCTGGAGGGTCACGAGTTCCACGACAGGTAGGTTAGCCCCCTGATAGTCAGGCACCAAACGAAATTGCCGTGGCGACGGCCACGAACACGATCTGCAGGGCGGTCCGCTGCCCGAGCGGGGTGACCGGGCGGCCGGCGAGGGTCAGTTCGCGACGGGCGGCCGACACGTTGGCCGGAAACATGGCGAGCATGAGCAGGCCGAGCCCGGCCGCCGCGACCCGGGCGGTCGCCGGCACCAGGAGGCCGACCGCGCCGAGCAGCTCCAGCACGCCGGTGACGGTGACCAGCAGGTCCGGCCGGGGTAGTCGGGGCGGGACCATCGCGATCAGGTCGGCTCGGCGTTGACCGGCGAAGTGCGCGACGGCGGTCAGCGTGAACATGACGGCCAGCCCGACGCGCAGTGCGGAAATCCAGTCGTCCAGTGCGGAGACGCCGGCCAGGCCGGTGAGTCGGGCCAGCGCGGTGCCGACGATCAGGGCGATCAGGGGTGCCATCGGAATCCTCCTCGGTGGAACTTGTCAGTGACAAGATTGCCCGTCGGCGGCACATCTTGTCAATGGCAAGATAAGGTTGGGGCATGACCGACACGCGCGCCTACCACCACGGCGACCTGCGCCGCGCCCTGCTGGCCGCGGCGCTGGAGGCCGTCGAGGAGGTCGGGCCCGCCGCGCTGAGCCTGCGCGATCTTGCCCGTCGGGCCGGTGTCTCGCACGCCGCGCCCGCACACCACTTCGGCGACAAGGCGGGCCTGCTCACCGCGCTCGCCGCGCAGGGCTTCGACCTGCTGGCCCAGACGTTGACCGAGGTGGATGACGACCTGTTGGAGGCCGGCGTCGCGTACGTCGACTTCGCCGTCACGCGCCGCGCGTACTTCGAGGTGATGTTCCGGCCGGAGCTCTACCGGGCCGACGACGCCGAGCTGATCGCCGCCCGGGGCCGGGCCGGCGCAGCCCTCCGCTCCGGGGTGGCGGCGCTACCCACCGGCGGCGCGCCCGCCGACACCGACCGGGACGCGCTCGCGGCCTGGTCGATCGCGCACGGCTTCGCCACCCTATGGCTGGCCGGCGCCCTGCCCGACCGCGTGGGCGACAACCCCCGAGAAGCAGCCCGCGCCGTCCTAAGCCGACTGGCGCCCTAACCCCGCCCCGCCCATCCCGCCCCGCCCCGCCCCGCCCTCGGCGTCGATCATGGAGTGGTGGTGGGCGGTTCGCCCATCGCTGCCCCTTTTGCGAGGCGCCACAACTCCATGATCGACGCGCAGGGGGGGGCGCGGGGGTGGGGGCTGGGATCACCAGCTGGTCGGGAGGGGCATTCCTTCGGTGAAGCCGGCGGCGCTCTGCACGCCGACGATGGCACGCTCGTGGAACTGGCTCAGGTTCCGTGCTCCGGCGTAGGTGAAGGCGCTGCGGACCCCCGCGATGATCTCGTCGATCAGGTCCTCGACGCCGGGGCGGGCCGGGTCCAGGTGCATCCGGGCCGAGGAGATTCCCTCCTCGAACACCGCCTTGCGGGCCCGGTCGTACGGGCTGTCGTCGGCGGTTCGGGCGCTGACCGCCCGAGCCGAGGCCATCCCGAAGCTCTCCTTGTACCGCCGGCCGTCCGCGTCGGTGTACAGGTCACCGGGGGACTCGTAGGTGCCGGCGAACCAGGAGCCGATCATCACGTTCGACGCGCCGGCGGCGAGCGCGAGCGCCACGTCCCGGGGGTGCCGTACCCCGCCGTCGGCCCACACGTGCCTGCCCAGTTGGCGGGCGGCGTCCGCGCAGTCGAGCACGGCGGAGAACTGCGGTCGACCCACGCCGGTCATCATCCGGGTGGTGCACATCGCGCCGGGGCCGACGCCGACCTTGATGATGTCCGCCCCCGCCTCCACCAGGTCGCGTACGCCCTCGGCGGTGACCACGTTGCCGGCCGCCACCGGCACCCCCGGGTCCAGCTTGCGGACCGCCTGAAGTGCGGAGATCATCCGTGCCTGGTGGCCGTGCGCGGTGTCCACGACCAACGTGTCCACCCCCGCCTCCAGCAGCGCCGCCGCCTTGCCGGTCACGTCACCGTTGATCCCGACGGCCGCCGCGATCCGAAGCCGGCCCCGGTCGTCCACGGCCGGGGTGTAGAGCGTGGCGCGCAACGCGCCCTGTCGGGTCAGCACCCCGACCAGCCGGCCCTCGGCGTCCACCACCGGGGCGAGTCGGCGGCGGCCCGCCGAGAGCAGGTCGAACCCGGTACGCGGGTCTGCGTCCGCCGGGACGGTGTGCAACTCGGTGGACATCACGTGCCGCAGCTGGGCGAACCGGTCCACGCCCGTGGTGTCCGCCTCGGTGACCACACCCATCGGCCGGCCGGCGTCGTCGACCACGATCACCGCACCGTGCGAGCGCTTGGGCAGCAGGTGGATGGCGTCGCCCACGGTCTCGGTCGGGCCCAGCGTGATGGGCGTGTCGTAGACCAGGTGGCGCTGCTTGACCCAGGCGACGACATTCGCCACCACCTCGATCGGAATGTCCTGCGGGATCACCGCGATGGCACCCCGGCGGGCGACCGTCTCCGCCATCCGCCGTCCGGCGACCGCGGTCATGTTCGACACCACCAACGGGATGGTGGTGCCGGTGCCGTCGCCGGTGGACAGGTCGACGTCGAGCCGGGAACCCAGGTCGGAGCGGGCCGGCGCCATGAAGACGTCGGTATAGGTCAGGTCGTGCGCGGGAGCCGCGCCGTGAAGGAACCGCACCCGGCAATCATTCCCGCTCGCGGTCGGTTCCACCGCCGGTGGTCGCGGAAAACACTCGCACCGCGGTTGCCCCGACCCCGGTGGCGTCGTCGGCGCGCGCCGTCCCAACCGGTCAGCCCAGCAGGAGCGCCACGGCGAGCCCGGCCATCACGACGGCGATGACCGCGTCCAGCACCCGCCAGGCGACGGCGCGGGCGAGCAGCGGCGCGAGGCGTTGGGCGCCGACGCCGAGCGCGGTGAACCAGACCACACTGGCCAGGGCGGCGCCGGCGCCGAAGACCCACCGGTGTGGGTGTTGTTGGGCCACGCCGCCGAGGAGCAGCACGGTGTCCAGGTAGACGTGGGGGTTCAGGTAGGTGAAGGCGGCGCAGGCGAGCAGGGTGGCCCCCAACGTGGCCGGCGGTCGATCGGTGGGCAGCAGGGCACCGGGACGCAGGGCGCGGCGGCCGGCGAGCACCGCGTAGCAGAGCAGGAAGGCCGCACCGCCCCAGCGGATCGCCGTCAGGAGGCCCGGTCGGCCGGTAACCAGCGACCCGACCCCGGCCACCCCCGCGATGATCAGCAGCGCGTCCGACGCGGCGCAGGTCAGCACCACGGGTACGACGTGCTCACGTCGTAGGCCCTGGCGCAGGACGAAGGCGTTCTGGGCGCCGATGGCGACGATGAGCGCGATGGAGATCGAGAAGCCGGCGACGGCGGAGGTGAACACGGGCTCGACGCTAGGGCCGTCGACCGTCACCAGTCCAACTAAAGATTCTCACGCAACTTAAGCTCAGCTAATGGATGGTCTCGACTCGGCGCAGCTACGGACGCTCGCGGCGGTGGTGGCGGAGGGCAGCTTCGACGCTGCGGCCCGACTGTTGCACGTCACCCCGTCGGCGGTGAGCCAACGGATCAAGGCGCTGGAGGAGACCGTCGGCCAGGTGTTGGTCCGCCGCGCCCGACCGTGCGTGGCAACCGACGCCGGCCGTCCGCTGCTGCGCCTGGCCGGCCAGCTCGCGCTGCTCGAACGGGAGGCGCTGGCCGACGCCCGCGGCCCGCTGGCCGGCGGTGGCCGGATCCGGGTCGCCGTGGTGGTCAACGCCGACTCGCTGGCCACCTGGTTTCCCGCCGCGCTGGCCCGGTTACCGCAGCGGGCCGGGCTCTCGTTCGACCTGCGCCAGGACGACCAGGACCACACCGCCGAGCTGCTCCGCGACGGTTCGGTGACGGCGGCGGTCACCGCCCAGCGGGAGGCCGTGCAGGGCTGTCGCGTGCTGCGGCTCGGGGCCATGCGCTACCGCCCGCTGGCCACGCCGGAATTCGCGGCGTACCACTTCGCCGGCGGATTCACCGCGGCCGCGCTGGCGAGCACCCCGCTGGTGGTCTTCGACCGGAAGGACCGGGTCCAACACCGCTTCATCCGGGTGGTGGCCGGTCGGCCGCTCGACCCGCCGGTGCACTACGTGCCGTCGGTGCCGGCGTTCAGCGAGGCGATCCGGCTCGGGTTGGGCTGGAGTCTGGTGCCGGAACAGATCGCCGAGGCCGACCTGGCCGCCGGTCGCTGTGTCGACCTCGCGCCGGGCCGACACCTCGACGTCCCGCTCTACTGGCAGCACTGGCGGCTGGAGTCGGACGTGCTGAACGCCCTGACCGCCGCCGTCCGCGCGGTCGCCGCCGAGACCCTGCGCTGACCGCCCGCCGGGCGGCTCAGGCGATGGTGCAGATGGGGGCGCCAGCGGTGAGCACGGCACCGACCTCGGCGCTGAGACCGCTGACCGTGCCCGCCTTGTGAGCGTGCAGCGGCTGCTCCATCTTCATCGCCTCCAACACCACGACCAGATCACCCTCGGCCACGGTGTCGCCGTCCGCCACCGCGATCTTGACGATGGTGCCCTGCATTGGCGAGGTGAGCGCGTCGCCGCCGACCGGAGCGCCGGCCTTGGCGCCGCCGCCGCGCCGGGTCGGCTTGCGGGAGGCGGGTGCCGCGGTGGTCGTACTCCCGCCGAAGCCGGCGGGGAGGCTGACCTCGAGGCGCTTGCCACCCACCTCGACCACGACGGTGTCGCGTTCGGCCGGCGCCCCGGCGGCGCCGGCGGCGGCGGTGAACGGCGGCACGGTGTTGTGGAACTCGGTCTCGATCCACCGCGTGTGCACGGTGAACGGCTCGGCGGTGAACGCCTCGTCCCGCACCACGAGCCGGTGGAACGGCAGCGCGGTGGCCATCCCGTCGAGGACCATCTCGTCCAGCGCGCGGCGGGCGCGCTCCAGCGCCTCGGTCCGCGTCTCACCCGTGATGATCACCTTGGCGAGCAGTGAGTCGAAGTTGCCGCCGATCACGTCGCCGGCCGAGATGCCGGTGTCGACCCGCACACCCGGCCCGCTGGGCAGGCGCAGCGCGCTGACCGTGCCCGGGGCGGGCAGGAAGTTGCGGCCCGGGTCCTCGCCGTTGATCCGGAACTCGATCGCGTGCCCGCGCGGCGTCGGGTCCTCGGTGATCCGCAGCTTCTCGCCGTCGGCGATGCGGAACTGCTCGCGGACCAGGTCGATGCCGGCGGTCTCCTCGGTGACCGGGTGCTCGACCTGGAGCCGGGTGTTGACCTCCAGGAAGGAGATCGTGCCGTCCTTGCCGACCAGGTACTCCACCGTGCCGGCACCGTGGTAGCCGGCCTCGCGGCAGATCGCCTTGGCGCTCTCGTGGATCTGGGCGCGCTGGGCGTCGGTGAGGAACGGCGCGGGCGCCTCCTCGACGAGCTTCTGGTGGCGTCGCTGCAACGAGCAGTCCCGGGTGCCCACCACGATCACGTTGCCGTGCTGGTCGGCGAGGACCTGCGCCTCGACGTGCCGGGGCTGGTCGAGGTACCGCTCGACGAAGCACTCGCCCCGACCGAACGCCGCGACCGCCTCCCGGGTGGCCGACTCGAACAGTTGGGGGATCTCCTCCATCGTGCGGGCGACCTTGAGGCCGCGCCCACCGCCACCGAAGGCGGCCTTGATGGCGACCGGCAGGCCGTGGTCGACGGCGAACGCCATCACCTCGTCCGGGCTGGCCACCGGGTCCGGGGTGCCGGGGACCAGCGGCGCGCCGGCCCGCTGGGCGATGTGCCGGGCGGTGACCTTGTCGCCCAGGTCGCGGATCGCCTGCGGGGTGGGGCCGATCCAGGTCAGCCCGGCGTCGATAACGGCCTGGGCGAAGTCGGCGTTCTCACTGAGGAAGCCATAACCCGGGTGTACGGCGTCGGCGCCGGCCCGAGCGGCGACGTCGAGCAGCTTGTCGATGCGCAGGTAGGTCTCGGTCGCGCTGTCCCCGCCGAGGGCGTACGCCTCGTCCGCGAGGGTGGCGTGCAGGGCGTCGCGGTCGGAGTCCGCGTACACGGCGACGCTGCCCAGGCCGGCGTCGCGGCACGCGCGGATCACCCGGACGGCGATCTCGCCGCGGTTGGCGATGAGTACCTTGCGCACCTTCGTGGCTCCTCCCGGGCAGGTTACTGACGGGGAGTGTATCGGCCGCCCACGGTGGCCCTAACGATCGCTCAGTGTGGGATGCCGCACTGCACCCACCACGGTTTAGTCAAACTTGGCTATTACGCTTGTCGGGTGTCTTCGACTCGGATGATGATTCTCGGTCTGGTGCGGTGGATGCAGCCCGTGCACGGCTACGACGTGCGCCGCGAGCTGCTGAGCTGGAGCGCCGACAAGTGGGCGAACGTGCAGCCCGGATCGATCTATCACGCCCTGCGCAAGCTCACCGAGGAAGGGCTGCTCCGCGCCGTCGCGACCGAGCAGGTCGGCGCCCGTCCGGCGCGCACCACGTACGAGGTGACCGTCAAGGGGGAGGACGAGTTCGAGACGCTGCTGCGCAACCTGTGGTGGAACATCAGCGAGCCCGCCGACCCGTTCGTGGCGGCCTTCTCCTTCCTGCCGGCCATGCCGCGGGCCGAGGCGTCCGCGGCCCTGCGCAACCGGGCCAACCTGCTGCGCGCCGGTGTCGAGTCGATGCGCGCCTCGCTGGAGTCGGACTGGGTGCGCAACCGCAAGCCGACGCACGTGGGCTGGATGTTCGAGCTGTGGTCCGCGCGGGCGGAGGCGGAGATGAGCTGGTGCGAGCGGATCGCGGAGCGGATCGATTCCGGAGTGTCGTACCTGCCTGCTGAGCTGGACGAAGCGCAGGGTTGGTCGGGGTGGAGGGACGGCGTGGAGCCGTCCGACACCGACGCAGAATAATCAACGTTGACTAAAAAAGCTATATCGCGTTAGCCTGCTGGCGGCACAGCGGGGGAGTGCGCCGTCCGGCGTCGTCCCACTCGACGGCCGGCCCCGACCGGCCCGAACGACCAGGAGCAGAAATGATCGAGACCAGGGGGCTGCGGAAGTCGTTCCGCTCCCGCGCGGGTCGAGAGACGAAGACGGTGGACGCCGTGCGCGGCGTCGACCTTGACGTTGCCAAGGGCGAGATCTTCGGCTTCCTCGGCCCGAACGGCGCCGGCAAGACCACCACGCTGCGGATGCTCGCCACGCTGATCGAGCCGGACGGCGGCGAGGCCACCATCGCGGGCGCCGACCTGCGCAAGGACCCGGCCGAGGTGCGCCGCCGCATCGGGTACGTCCCGCAGGGCGGCAGCACCTGGGACGAGTCCACCGCCCGCGAGGAACTGGTGCTGCACGCCCGGATGTACGGCATCAGCAAGGCCGACGCGCAGCGGCGCGCCGCCAGCGCCCTGGATGCCTTCCAGCTCACCGAGTACGCCGACCGCAAGTGCAAGACCTACTCGGGCGGCCAGCGCCGCCGGGTGGAGATCGCCCTCGGCATCATCCACGAGCCGAAGATCGTCTTCCTGGACGAGCCGACCACCGGCCTCGACCCGCAGAGTCGGGCCCACATGTGGGACGAGATCCGGCGGCTACGCGGCGACGGGATGACCGTCTTCATCACCACGCACTACCTGGACGAGGCCGACGCGCTCTGCGACCGGATCGCGATCATGGACAACGGCGAGGTGGTGGCCGAGGGCACGCCAACCGCGCTCAAGCGGGAGATCTCCGGTGACGTGGTGCTGGTCGGTCTCGACCTGGCCGCCACCCCGCAGGCCGCCCAGACGCTCGACGGCGAGCCGTACGTCAACAAGCTGGAGACGGCCGACGAGGGCGGCCTGCGCCTCTACGTCGACGAGGGCGCCACCGCCATTCCGCAGGTGCTGCGCCGACTCGACCACGCCGGGCTGGAGCTGCGCTCGATCGAGCTGCACCGTCCCAGCCTGGACGACGTCTTCCTCACCAAGACCGGCCGCTCGCTGCGCGAGTCCTGACCACCGGAGACGACTCTCATGAAATTCGCCCGTGACACGTGGCTGATCTTCCAGCGCCAGACCCAACTCCTGCTGCGCAACCCGGTCTGGGTCTTCGTCGGCGTGTTCCAGCCGGTCATGTACCTGCTGCTCTTCGCCCCGCTGCTCAAGCCCGCGCTGAACGCGCCCACCCAGGCCGCCGCCTACAAGATCTTCGTACCGGGTCTGCTGGTGCTGTTGGCCATCTTCGGTGGCCTGTTCCAGGGCTTCGGCCTGATCGCCGAGCTGCGAGCCGGCGTCATCGAACGCTCCCGGGTCACCCCGATCAGCCGGCTCGCCCTGCTGCTCGGCCGCTCGCTGCGCGACGTGGTCTCGCTCATGGCACAGGCGGTCATCATCACGCTGCTGGCGCTCCTGTTCGACCTGCGGGTGTTCATCGGCGACCTGCTGCTGGCGTACCTGATGCTCGCCCTGATCGCCCTCATGACCTCGGCCGTCTCCTACGGCGTCGCGCTCAAGGTCAAGAGCGAGGACGCGCTGGCCCCGCTGATGAACACCGTGGCGCAGCCGGTGCTGCTGCTCTCCGGCATCCTGCTGCCGCTGACCTTCGCACCCGGCTGGTTGCAGGGCATCGCCAACTGGAACCCGTTCTCCTGGGCGGTCGACGGCACCCGGGCGCTGTTCGCCGGTGACCTGGGCAGCGACAAGGTCTGGCAGGGCCTCAGCATCACCGCGGTCCTCGCGGCGCTGGGCGTCTACTGGGCGGCCCGTCAGTTCGCCCGCAGCGTCCGCTGACGCTGGCTTTCGCTCTTGGTGGGATATCGGGGTGTCCCCTGGTGGGGACACCCCGATATCCGCGTTCGGCGCTCGTTTGTTGGCGCTCAGGGGTTGTCGGCGGTCAGCGGACCCGGGCGAGGGTCAGGCCGTCCGCGATCGGCAGCATCACCGGGTCCACCCGTACGTCGGCGAGGACCTCGTCGTTGAACGCGGCGATGGCCCGGTCACCAGCGTCCTGCGGGGCGATGATCCGCCCGCCCCGCAACACGTTGTCGACGGCGATCACCCCACCCGGACGCATCCGGGGCACCAACTCCGCCCAGTAGATCGGGTAGCCGGTCTTGTCCGCGTCGATGAACGCGAAGTCCAGGTGCCGCTCGTGCGGCAACTCCCGCAGCCCGTCCGCGGCCGGGCCGATGCGCAGGTCGATCAGATCCTGCACGCCGGCCCGCGCCCAGTAGCGCCGGGCGATGCCGGTGAACTCCTCCGAGATGTCGAAGCAGGTCAGTCGCCCACCCTCGGGCAACCCGCGGGCGATCGCCAGCGACGAGAGCCCGGTGAACGTGCCGACTTCGACGGCCTGCCGTACGTCGAGCAGCCGGGTGAGGAACGTCAGGAACGCGGCCTGCTCCGGAGCCACCTGCATGGTGGCGTGCTCCGGCAGCGCCGACCGGGTCTCCTCGGCCAGGTCACGAATGATCTCGTCCGGCGGGGAGCCGTGTGCGATCAGATAGGCGTGCAGCTCGTTGGTGAGCGGGATCGACTTGGTGGTCATGAACGGACGTTACCGAGCGACTCGACCGTTTGGCCGCCCGGCGCGACAGTCGTCCACAGGTCGGTGATCCGCAGATCCAGTTCGGCGAGCAGCCGACGCAGCAGCGGCATCGACAGCCCGACCACCGTCCCCGGGTCACCCTCGATCCGCTCCACGAACGGCCCACCCAGCCCGTCGATCGTGAACGCGCCCGCCACCGCCAGCGGCTCGCCCGTGGCCACGTACGCGGCGATCTCGTCGTCACTGATGTCAGCGAAGTGGACCGTGGTCGACGCGACCGCCTCCGCACGCCGCCCCGCGGCAAGATCGACGAGGCAGTGCCCGCTGTGCAGAACGCCGCTGCGCCCCCGCATCCGCAGCCACCGCCGGGTCGCGTCGGCCGCATCCGTCGGCTTGCCGAGGATCTCCCCGTCGAAGGCGAGCACCGAGTCGCAGCCGATCACCAACGTCCGCTGCTCGGCGGCCGGGTTCAGCCGGGTCAACACCGCCTGCGCCTTCAGACGAGCCAGCTCCAGACACAACTCCTCGGCCCGCTCGGTCACCACCAGGGACTCGTCCACCCCGCTGACCAGCACTTCCGGCTCGACGCCGGCAGCCTGGAGCAACTTACGACGGGCAGGGCTCGCCGAAGCGAGCACGAGGCGGAGCGGCAAGGTCTCAGACACGAGCCCGACGTTACCGTCCCGCGGCGGACCATCAGACTCGCTGGTGGCAGGACGGGCCGCGCAGATCTTGGACAGTTTCCGTTCCGTGCTGACTATTGAGTCCCATGACATCTGTCAGTGTTGAAGTCCCGATACATGTGTCAGTTGGTTGGGATCTTGGGTGTGCTGGTAGATGGTGCCTGGCAT
>NZ_JBITGG010000035.1:0-47766 GCF_044456765.1 Micromonospora sp. NPDC050784
GGGGGGGCGGGCCGGGGGGGGGGGGGGGGGGGGGGGGGGGGGGGGCCCCCGGCGGGGGGGGGGGGGGGCCGGGGGCCCCCCGGGGGGTGGGGCCCCGGGGGGGGGGGGCCGGGGGGGCCCCCCCGCCGTCGTGCAAGAATCTCGCCGAGGTGAGGCGACATCGACGGCCTACTCTTGACGACGCTGTTGCCCCTGGTCGGCTTCGTAGCCCTGACCGCGGGCAACGCGTTCTTCGTCGCGGCCGAGTTCGCCCTGGTCACGGTCGACCGGGCGGAGATCGACCGGCGGGCCGCCGCGGGCGACCAGGCCGCCCTGACGGTACGCACGGCGTTGCGTGAACTCTCCTTCCAGCTCTCCGGGGCACAGCTCGGCATCACCATCACCGCGCTGCTCACCGGCTACCTGGCCGAGCCGGCCCTGGCTCGGCTCTTCACCCCGCTGCTGCGCCCACTGGCCGGAGACAGCACCGAGCGGCTCACCCCGTTCATCGCGTTGGCCCTGGCCACGCTGATCTCCATGCTCTTCGGCGAGTTGGTGCCGAAGAACGCGGCGCTGGCCCGGCCCATGCCGGCGGCGCTGGCCACGGCCGGCCCGATGCACACCTTCTCCCGGACGTTCGGCTGGGTGATCCGAGGGTTGAACGGCTCGGCGAACCGACTGGTCCGGGCGCTCGGCGTGGAGCCGCAGGAGGAGTTGGCCAGCGCCCGCTCACCGGAGGAGCTGGGCCTGCTGGCGGGCATCTCGGCGCGGGCCGGCGCGCTACCCACGGACACCGCGATGCTGCTGCGTCGCACCATCCGCTTCGGTGACAAGCGGGCCGCGGAGGCGATGACCCCCAGGGTGGACGTGGTCGCGCTGCGCGCCACGGCCACCGTGGCCGAGCTGCTGGAGGAGTCGCGGCGGACCGGGCGGACCCGGTTCCCGGTGTACGAGGAGACCCTGGACCTGGTGACCGGTGTGGCCGGCGTGCCCGACGCGCTGGGCGTGCCGCTGGCCGACCGTACGTCGACCCGGGTCGCCTCGGTGGCCCGCGAGCCGGTGTACGTGCCGGAGAGCCTGAACCTGGACGGTGTCCTGGCCGCGCTGAAGGCGGCCGGGGCCGACCTGGCCATCGTGGTCGACGAGTACGGCGGCACGGACGGCGTGGTGACCGTGGAGGACCTCGTCGAGGAGTTGGTCGGCGAGATCGCCGACGAGTTCGACCCGGCGAGCGTGGACGACGACGGGTCGGCCGAGCTGACCGTGCCGGGCGGTGAGCGCACCGTCCTGGTCGACGGTGTGCTCCGCTCCGACGAGTTGGCCGAGCAGACCGGCTTCCGGCTGCCCGAGGGGCCGTACGAGACGTTGGCCGGGTTCCTGATGGCCCAGCTCGGGCACATCCCGCTCGCCGGCGAGACGGTCGAGACGGACGGCTGGGAGTTCACAGTGGTCGAGGTGGAGCGGCACCGGATCGAGCAGGTCCGGGTGTTGCGCCCGGCGGATCCGGACGACGATGACTGAGCTGTTGGTGACGGTGCTGCTGCTGCTCGGCAACGGGTTCTTCGTGGGCAGCGAGTTCGCGCTCATCGCGTCCCGCCGGACGGTGATCGAGCCGCTGGCCGCCCGGTCGAAACGTGCCCGCTGGGCGTTGTCGGCGATGAACCAGATCCCGTTGATGATCGCTGGTGCACAGCTCGGCATCACGGTCTGCTCGTTGGGTCTGGGCGCGATCGCCGAGCCGGCGCTGGCGCACCTGCTGGAGCCGCCGTTCCACGCGGCCGGCCTGCCGGAGCGGGCGGTGCACCCGGTCGCGTTCGTGCTGGCGCTGGGCGTGGTGGTCTTTCTGCACACGGTCGTCGGGGAAATGGTGCCGAAGAACATCACGCTGGCCGGTCCGGAGGTCTCCGCGCTCTGGCTCGGCCCGGCGATGTTGGCGTTCTGTGTGGCCACCAAACCGTTGTTGCTCGCGATGAAATGGGCGGCCCGACGGGTGCTCGCCTTCTGGCGGATCGAGGCGTCCGAGGCGGTGAAGACGGTCTTCACCGCCGAGGAGTTGGCCGGATTGGTCTCCCAGGCGCGGACCGAGGGGTTGCTCGACGCGGAGCAGCACGCTCGGATCACTGGCGCGCTGGCCCTGCACGCGCGGACGGCGGCGGACGCGCTGCAACCGTGGTCGACGGTGGTGACGGTGGCCGAGGACGTCTCGCCGGCGTCGTTGGAGGTGCTGGCGACCCGGACCGGCCGGTCCCGGTTCCCGGTGGTGCAACGGTCGACCCGTCGGGTGCTCGGCTTCGTACACGTCAAGGACGTGCTCGGGTACGCCGGACAGGGTCGCCGGTCCCCGGTACCGGCCGACGTCTACCGGCCGCTGGCGGTGGTGCCGCCGGAGCGTACGTTGGCCGACCTGCTGCTGGCGATGCGCCGCGAGCGGCGGCACATGGTGCTGGTCAGCGACGGGCGACGGCCGCTCGGTGTGGTCACTCTCGACGATGTATTGACCGCAATCGTTGGTTGATGGACCAATACCCTTGGTGTGCAAGCGGTTGCACGACAGTGATGGTTACCGCGCTCGCCTTGATTACCGCCCCGAGCTTCCCTAATGTGGGGCACCGACCGCTGTGGGTCGTCTGCCTCGGCCCTTCCCTCACGCGAGGCGCCCGGCGGTCGGTTGCAAAGGAGTCGGTGCCGGTGGCAACCATGCCCCCTCATCGTCACGACCTGAATGCGTCTGCTCGCTCTGGTGGCCTGCGCCGCGTCGCGCACCGGGTGCTGATCCTGGTCGCCGCGGCGGCGGTCGGCGCCGGTCTGCTGACCGCGCCGGCACATGCCGCGCCCACGGTCGACGAGATCGAGGCGCAGATCGACAAGAAGTGGGAGCAGTTGGAGCCCACCATCGAGCAGTACAACAAGGTCCGGGCGCAGCTGAAGGTCAACCGACAGAAGTCGGCGAACCTCCAGAAGAAGATCGAGCCGCTGGCGCTGCAGAGCGAGCTGGCGCTCAACCGGGTCGGCGACCTCGCCTCCCGCTACTACATCTCGGGCCCGTCGCACGACATCGGCGCGCTGCTGGTCAGCGCCAAGCCGGACACGCTCACCGAGCAGCTCACCATCCTCGACCGGCTCGCTTCGCAGGAGCGCAAGGAGGTCGAGGGTGTGCTGGCCGTCCGGGCGAAGTACGACGGCGAGAAGCAGAAGCTGGACGCGCTGATCGTCACCCAGACGCGGCAGCAGAACGAGCTGGCGGCGAAGAAGAAGCAGATCGACGGCGAGATCAAGCAGCTCGAGGCGTCGATGCCGAAGACCACGGTGGTGACCGCGGCCTGCCCGACCATCAACGGAGTGGTCAGCGCGGCGGCCCGCACCGCGATCAGGACCGCCTGCGGCAAGGTCGGCAAGCCGTACGTCTGGGGTGCCACCGGCCCGAACTCGTTCGACTGCTCGGGGCTGACCCAGTACGCCTACAAGGCGGCCGGGATCTACCTCACCCACCACACGGGTGACCAGTGGAACGAGGGCAAGGCCGTCTCCCGGGCGGACGCCCGCCCCGGCGACCTGGTCTTCTTCTTCTCCGGCCTGAGTCACGTCGGGCTGTATCTGGGCAACAACCAGATGGTGCACGCGCCACGTGCCGGCAAGCCGGTGCAGGTGTCCAGCATCACCACCATGCCGATCGCCGGTTTCCGCAGACCCGGCTGATCCACCTCGCGCAACACGACGGCCCCCGGTCACCGACCGGGGGCCGTCGTGGTTCTCAGCGGGGCGCGCCCACCGGGGACGGCAACAGCTGTACGTCGGCGAGGTCGACGTACATGATCCGGTGGCCGAACTGGATCTGCGCGTAGCGGTTCTTGCCGCGAATCACCGTCCAGTCGCCGGGCGAGGAGCCGTCGAACGTACTGGCCCGGTAGTACTCGCCGGCCAGCACCGCGCCGACGGCGTACCGCTGCCCGGCGGCCAGGGTGTACTGCAGCGGCGAGATCGCCTGGTAGGGCACGCCCTCCGGGTACGCCGCCTGCTCCGGGTAGGCCCGTCCGTAGACCGGAATGGTGGTCCGTCCGGGCTTCGGCGTGGCCACCACGCCGACGGTCCAACTGGCGGTCGGCGCGGACGCCGGGTTGTGGAACCAGGCCCGCTGCCCGAGGTACCAGATCGCCGTCCAGTCACCCTGCCGCCCGGCCAGCGCGTACGTCTGCCCGGCGGATGCCCGGGCCCCGTGGTCCGACACGACCATCGTGTTCGGGGTGCCGTCCGGGCGGAGCGCGATGTCGTTGACCAGCGGCGCGTCCGCGGACGGCGCGCTGCGCAGCACCACCGCCGAGGAGCCGCGCGGCGCGCAGGGCACGCCCGCGGTGACGCAGCCGATGAACGCCGGCTGGTTGGTGGCGTAGTCCGGGTCGATCCGGACCAGCCCGGTGGCCGGGGTGCCGGTGTCCAGTCGAGGCGCGTGCAGCAGGTCGAAGTAGTGCGTCCAGTCCCAGTACGGGCCCGGATCCCAGTGCATCCCCCGCACGGTCGAGGCGGTGGTGCCGGGCACGTTGTCGTGGCCGATGATGTGCTGGCGGTCCAGTGGGATGCCCAGCCGCAGCGCCAGGTGCCGCACCAGCTTCGCCGAGGTCCGGTACATCGCCTCGGTGTACCAGGTGCCCTGCGCCGCGAAGCCCTCGTGCTCCAGACCGATCGACTTCGCGTTGACGTACCAGTTGCCGGCGTGCCAGCCGACGTCCTTGGTCTTCACGTGCTGGGCGATGTGCCCGTCGACCGAGCGCAGCGAGTAGTGCCAGCTCACGTAGGTCGGATCCTGGACGAGTTGCAGGGTCGTCGCCCAACTCGCCTCGGTGTCGTGGATGACGATGTACTCGATCTTCTGCCGGGCGGGGCGGTCGGAGAGGTCGTGGTTGCCGTAGTCCCCGTCGCCGAACGCCTCGTAGGGCGCCGGGATCCACTCGCAGGAGATGGTGCTGGGGCACTCCACCCCGTCCGGGCGGGCCAGCCGGCGCAGGCCCAGCCGGTCCAACCAGGAACGCTCGGGCCGCACCGCGCTGGCCGGCAGGGTGACCCGCTGGCCGTCGTCGGTCACCCGCGACGCGCCCGCGCCGACGGTGGTGAAGACCTCGTCGGCGAAGGCCGCCGCGGCGTCGGCGCTGTCCGCGCCCGAGTAGCGTGCCACCGCGCCGTACCAGGCCGCCGGGTCGGTGTCCGCGCCCACCGGCGCGCCCAGATCTTTCTGGTACGCGCCCAGCAGCGCGGCCCCACCCCGGATGTTGAGGCCCGCGTCGGTGCGCAGTGCCTCAGGGGTGGCGCCGGTCAGCGAGGCGGCGGCGTCCACGGTCTGCAACGCGGCGGTGGACGGCGCGGGGGCCTCGACCGGCCGGGGCGCGGGCACCCGGGCGGGACGGGAGTCGTCGCCGCGTGGGTCCTCGGCACCGGCGTCGTGGTGACCGCCCCCGGGGAGAGCGGCCACGTGCCGAGCGTCGGTCAGGTGCATCGGGCCGTAGCCGCCACTGGTGCTCGGTGTGCCGGCGTTGGTGTCCCAGCGCGACTCCAGGTAGGAGACGCCGAGCAGCACCACGGTCGGTACGCCGTACTCGGTGGCCGCGGCGGCGTACTGCTGCTGGCGGTTGGTGGTGGGTGCGGCGGCGGCCGGGCCGACGGAGATTGGCACCGTGGTCGCGGCGGCGACCACGGTGGCGGCGAGCAGTGCGCGCCAGCCGGTCGACAGGGTTGGATGGTGCATCGAACCCCCTAGATTCTCTCGGAGTGAGGTCAGGTCACCATCGCGCCGCCCGGGAGGTCACGTCAATACCTTTCCATCTATCGAAGCGCGCGGAAAGAATTCTTCACACACGGTCAGTGGCCTCGTCCAATCGGTACGGAGTGTCACGGCCGCACGGGTTGCGGATCGGTAACAAGCGTCTCTACTCTGGTCATTCGTCGGCCCGACAGCAGCTCCGCCCAGCCCGGGCGGTAACGGACCGACACCGCCGAGTCGTTTCCGAGCGAACCGGGGACCCAGGTCCCTCGGGGTGAATCCGCAACCACTGCGGTAGGGCGCCGACTTCCCGCCCGAACCCGTCAGCTAACCCGGTAGGCGGTCAGGAAGAAGGAGTACGGAACCCCGGTGGCACTCCATGCCCCGCGGCCGTCGTCCGAGCGGTCGGCATCAGCCGGCCCGGCGTCGATCGTGCCGCGCCCACGCTGGTCCCGCTTCACCACCGCACTCGCCGCGCTGGCCGGCATCGCCGTCGTCCTGACCGGCAGTGCCACGGCGGCCCACGCCGACCCGTCCGTCGCCGAGATCGAGCGCCAGATCGACGCCGACTGGAACAAACTCGAACCGATCATCGAACGGCACAACGCCACCCGCACCGACCTCGCTGCGAAGCGCAAGCAGGCCGACGCGCTCGCCGCCCGGATCACTCCGTTGGAGCGCCAGGTCGACGCCGCGATGGACAAGGTAAGCGCCCTGGCCGTACGCGCCTACAAGGGCGAGAACGTCTCGACCGTCAACGCGGTGCTGGGCAGCCGGTCGCCCAGCGAGGTGGTCGGCCAGCTGGAGATGCTCGACCGCTTCGCGCACAACCAGCAGAAGGACGTACGCCAGGTGGCCGACCTGCGCGACCAGCTGGCCGCGCAGAAGGCGCCGCTGGACGAGATGGTGGCCCAGCTGACCCGCACCGAAGCTCAGCTGGCGGCGAAGAAGAAGCAGATCAACGAGGAGATCGACCGCCTGCAGAAGCTGCGCCTCAAGGTGTACGGCAACGGCGGCGGCGGTCCGCTGCGCCCGGCGCCCTGCCCGGGCAGCTACCCCGGTGGCGCCGCGGGCACCGCGGTCAAGTTCGCATGCGCGCAGATCGGCAAGCCCTACGTCTGGGGTGCCGAGGGTCCGAACTCGTACGACTGCTCCGGGCTCATGCTGGCCGCCTGGGCGAAGGCCGGCGTGTCGCTGCCGCACAACGCCGCCGCGCAGAGCCGCGTCACGAAGAACGTCAGCAGGGGCGACCTGCGCCCCGGCGACCTGGTCTTCTACTACAGCGACATCCACCACGTCGGCATGTACGTCGGCGACGGCTGGGTGGTGCACGCCTCGCAGGCCGGTCAACCGGTCAAGATGAAGAAGGTCGACGACGGCCCGATCCACAGCTACGGCCGCCCAGGCTGACCCCGGGTGACCGGAGGGCCCGTCGCGATTCGTCGCGGCGGGCCCTCGTCGTCCTGGTTCTAGCGGATCGGCCTCAGCGGGTGGGCCAGGTGCGCCAGTGCTGCCAGGCGCGGCTGGGCGTCGGCCCCCGCTGGCCCTGGTAGCGCGAGCCGTAGACCACCGAGCCGTACGGGTGCTCGGCCGGCGACGAGAGCCGGAAGATGCAGAGCTGCCCGATCTTCATGCCCGGCCACAGGGTGATCGGCAGGTTCGCCACGTTCGAGAGTTCCAGCGTCACATGACCGGAGAAGCCCGGGTCGATGAAACCGGCGGTGGAGTGCGTGAGCAGCCCGAGCCGGCCCAGGGAGCTCTTGCCCTCCAGGCGGCCAGCGAGCTGGTCGCCCAGCGAGATGACCTCCAGCGTCGAGGCGAGCACGAACTCCCCCGGGTGCAGCACGAACGGCTCGCCGTCGGGGACCTCGACCACCGACGTCAGGTCGTCCTGCTGCATGGCGGGGTCGATGTGGGTGTAGAGGTGGTTGTTGAAGACCCGGAACAGCCGGTCGAGTCGGACGTCGATGCTGGACGGTTGGACCAGGGTGGGCTCGAACGGCTCCAGGCCCAGCGTGCCGGCCTTGATCTCGGAGACCAGGTCGCGGTCGGAGAGCAGCATCGGACCACCATAGCCGCGCTGCCAAAAGTGGCCGGATTCGGTGCCGGTGACCAGCGCGTCGAGGTCGCTGCTCGTACATTTGTTCGATAGAATGCCCACATGGCTTCCTGGTCCGAATTCGCCGCCGACGAGCCCCGACTCGCCGACGGGATCCGCGTTCTCCTCCAGCAGTACGGGCCGGGCTTCGGCTATCTGGCCACGGTCCGTGCCGACGGCGGGCCCCGCGTCCATCCGGTCTCCCCGGTCATCAGCGCCGAGGGGCTGTTCTGCTTCATCATCGACTCGCCCAAGCGCCGCGACCTCGAACGTGACGGCCGTTACGCGCTGCACTCGTTCCCCGCCGAGGAGAGCGACGACGAGGCGTACGTGGCGGGGCGCGCCCGTCCGGTGACCGATCCGGTCCGGGTGGCGCAGTTGGCGCAGAGCGCCCGGGCCGAGCCGCAGGTCGACTGGCGGCTCTTCGAGTTCACCGTCGACGTGGCCATGCTCACCCGCCGCGAGCAGCACATCGCGGGCATTCCGGGCCTCGCGCCGGGTCGGCCGGCCGTCCGGGTCTGGCTCGACCCAAACGCCCCGCCGGCGGGGGCCGTGCCCCTCGCCGTCCCGCAGGCGCGCCCGACCCGCCTCAGCCGTGACGTCCAGTGCACGGCGGCCTGACCACGACCGGAAGATCATCGGTGCCGGCCCCGTCGTGACGGGGCCGGCACCGGCCGTACGCCTCAGCTCACGGCCCGCCGGCCGCGGTGATCAACTCGGTTTCAGTGATGTCGCGGGGTCCCGGCGCCTCGGATGCCCCGACTTCCAGGAAGCCGAGTGGATCAACCCGGGCCGACTCGGCCGGAGCGGTACGCGGACACCTGCGGCCGGCGGGGGTACCTGGGTGCAGAGGCCCGGCGACTCGGGTACAGTGGTGCCGCTTGCGGGTGTAGTTCAATGGCAGAACATCAGCTTCCCAAGCTGACAGTGCGGGTTCGATTCCCGTCACCCGCTCCAATACGAAGGCCCTGGCCAGGACATGAGTCCCGGTCAGGGCCTTCGATCTTTCACGGTCAAAGGATCAACCGCCGCGCGCCGTGCCACCAGCCGCTGCTGCGCCAGGTTGTCAGGCCCCCTCGAAACCTCGGTACGTTCCGGACTCGTCGGCCGCGTCGGCGAACTCGGCGAAGTCCATGTTGGCGATGGTGAGGTTGGCCGAGACGTCCGCGTACCAGCGGGGCGGCACGCGGAAGGTGCGACCGGGCTCACGGCTCAGGTCGACGGCGAGTAGCGGACGTTCGACGTCGGTCATCGTGGTCGCGTCGGCAACGAACAGGTAGGGGAGCCAGTCCGCATCACTGACGGGGGCGTTCGCGTTGATCAACTGCTCGACGGTCGCCTTGCGGTAGGTGACGTCGTCGACGAAGGTCGCGCTGTAGTAGGACTCCCACCGGCGAAACTCTTCTTTGACGGCCTCCCAGGCGCTGTCGTCGGTGAAGTCGGTCCGGACCACGAGCGATGCGAGGTCGTCGGGCTGCGGCAGCGGGGGGCACGACAAAGATCCTCCACCTCGCGATGCTCTATCGATAGTCGGCGAAGATTCGGCGTTCCACGCCGTCGACGGTGACCGGGCCGCCGTGGGGAAGGATCCACTGCGGTCTGGTGTGGCCGAACGGGACGCCGACGCAGACCACTGCCTCCGGGTTGTAGCGGGTCACCATGTCGACGACCGTGTCGCGTTGCTGCTCGCGTAGCCGTGCCCGATCCGCCGCCGCGGGTCGGCGGGTGTGGTCGGAGACCGGCGGACGGGCGACCAGGACCGCGTCGACGGCGCTGAGGAGACCACGTTCACCCAGTGATCGGACGATCCAGCCGACCTCGCGCGCGGGGAGAAGCTCCTCGGACGTCTCGATGAGCAGCACACCACCCCGCAGCACCTCCGGGGGGAACGGGAAGCGTCCCGCCGTCAGGATCCACTGGATGACCTCCAGGCAGCCACCCCAGGCGGGGCCGGTGACTGTGCGGGGCGGCCCGTACCAGCTCCATGGCTCCGTCGGCTCGCGCTCTCCGAAGGACTTCAACGCCTGCGGGTCTGCCCAGTCGATCCCGACATCCTCGGACTCACCCGGATCGGTGATCTCCAGGCGCTCCCCGGTGAGTAGCGCCGCTCGCAGCGACCGGGCGTGGATGTCGTCAACGGCGGGCCCGGGGCCAAGGTGCACCTGGGAGGACCCGCCGTAGAAGCTGGCGATGCCAAGACCCCACAGCCAGTGGTGCAGGTTGGTGTTGTCGCTGGTGCCGAGGAACGGCTTCGGATCGGCTCGGGCAAGGTCGGCGTCCAGGTGGGGGATGACCGTGATCTGGTCCTCGCCTCCGACGACGGCGAGTATGCCGCGTACCTGGGGATCCGCGAAGGCGGCGTTGATGTCCGCGGCCCGTGCTGCCGCGCTCGCACCCACCTGGCGGGTGGTGGGGTATTCGACCGGGACGAGGCCGGTCAGGTCGGCAAGCCGTCGCATGGCCTGCTCGTGGATCCCGGGGTAGGCACCGGCCGCGGCGAAGGACGGCGAGACAACCGCGAGGCGGTCTCCCGGGCGCGCCTTGCGAGGACGAACAAGCTCATGCTCCATGTCGAGATCCAACAGGTGCGCCAGCCCGTACGCATCTCATTTCGGGGCAGGTTCCAGGAGCACCACGGGGATCGGCGGAGTGGGCATCGGTGACACGGATGCCTCTCACGTTCATGGCAAGATCTGCCGGGTGCAGGTCGGGATGCTTGGTCCATTCGAGGTTCGCACTGACGACGGCACCTCCATCGACGTGCCGGGTGCACGGCTGCGCGGGCTGTTGACCGCTCTCGCACTCAACCCGGGTCACGTGGTCTCGAAGGGGACCCTCGTCGACTGGATCTGGGGCGAACACCCGCCCACTGACGCGGCCAACGCCCTGCACCGCCTGGTTTCCCGGCTGCGGAAGGCGCTGCCGGAGGGGGCGATCGAGGGACAGACGGACGGCTACCGGTTGGTGGTCGAACCCAACGTCGTCGACGCCGTACGGTTCGAACGCCTCGTCGGCCAGGCTCGCGAGGACGAGGGCCCGCAGCGGGTACGGCGGCTGCGCGAGGCGCTCGCCCTGTGGCGCGGTGCGGCGATGCAGGACGTCGGCTTGGCCGACAGCACGGCGCTCGACGCGGCGGTCACCCGACTCGACAGGCTGCGTCTGACCGCCCTGGAGGATCGCTTCGACGTGGAGATCAACCTCGGCCACGGTCCGGAGCTGGTCGCGGAGCTGACCGACCTGGTGGCCGAGCACCCGGTGCGGGAACGGCTGGTTCTCGCGCTGATGCGGGTCCTCGCCGCGAGCGGCCGAGACAACGAGGCGCTGCTCGTGTATCAGCGCACGAGCGAAGCCCTGGCCGACGCACTGGGCGTCGACCCCTCGCCGGAACTGTCGGCGTTGCACGTCGCGCTCCTGCGGGGCGAGGTGCGACGGCGCGAGGAGAACCGGAAGACCAACCTCCGGGCCGAGTTGAGCAGCTTCATCGGCAAGGACGAGGCAGTCGCCAAGGTCGGCGCGCTCGTCGCCGAACACCGGCTCACGACCCTGATCGGGCCGGGTGGTTCGGGGAAGACCCGGCTGGCCACGGAAACGGCGCGCAGGATGCTCGACGACCTGCCGGACGGCGCCTGGTTGGTCGAGTTCGCCGCCATCGGCGCGGACGGTGAGGTGGTGCAGGCGACGCTCGCAGGGCTCGGACTCCGGGACGCTCTGCTCGGCGAGGCACCGAGCATGGAGTTGGTCGACCGGCTCGTCGCCGCGATCCGCGACCGGGAGGCGTTGCTGGTCCTGGACAACTGCGAGCACGTGATCGAGTCGGCGGCGGTGCTCGCTGACCGGCTGCTCGGGGAGTGTCGACGACTGCGGATCCTCGCGACGAGCAGGGAACCGCTCGGCATCACCGGTGAGGCGCTCTGGCCGGTCGCGCCACTGGGCCTGCCGGACGTCGACGCCGACCCCAGCGAGATCGAAACGTCGCCGGCTGTCCGGTTACTGCGGGACCGGGCGGGCGCGGTGCGGAGGGATCTGGCGGTCGACGCCCCCGCGTTGTCGACGATGGCGCGGATCTGTCGAGCGCTGGACGGGATGCCGCTGGCGATTGAACTGGCCGCCGCCAGGTTGCGCACCATGTCCATCGACCAGCTCGCCAGGCGGCTCGACGATCGGTTCCGCCTGCTGACCGGCGGCAGCCGTACCGCGTTGCCCCGGCACCGGACGCTGCGCGCGGTGGTGGACTGGAGTTGGGAGCTGCTGACCGACGCCGAACGGGCGGTCCTGCGCCGGCTATCGGTGTTTTCCGGCGGGGTGAGCCTGGAAGCGGCCGAACGGGTCTGCGCTGGCGACGAGGTCGAGCAGGACGATGTGCTCGAGTTGGTCACCGCGCTGGCCGAGAAGTCGCTGTTGGTCGCCGAGGGCGACGAGGCACCGCGCTACCGGATGCTCGGCACGATCAAGGAGTACGCCGCGCACCGCCTCGTCGAGGCGGGAGAATCGGACCTGGCGCGCCACGCGCATCTGACGTACTTCACCGAGCTGACGGCGACCGCGGAGCCGCAGCTTCGCCGCACGGACCAGGTGAGATGGCTCGCCACGCTAGAAGTCGAGCACGACAACATCGGTTCGGCGATGCGCGGTGCCCTCGCTGCCGGCGAAGCGGACGCGGTCATGCGGTTGGCCGCGAGCGCCGGCTGGTACTGGTGGCTCGGTGGTCACCGAACCGAGGGCATGGAACTGATCACGGCCGCCACCGAGACGCCTGGTGAGGTCAGCGACGAGATCCGGGCCACGGTGTACGCGCTCGTCGTGCTCTTCGTGAACTCCGGACCGGGCGACGAACACCAGGCGGCGGAGTGGATCCACAAGGCGTACGAGTTGAGCCAGCGCAGTCACGGCAGCCACCCGGGGATGGCGCTCGTCGTCCCGCTGGAGCGCATGTTGCGAGCCCCGGACGCGATCCTGTCCGCATGGGAACCGCTGCTGGACGACGAGGATCCCTGGGTACGCGCGCTGGCCCGGTTGCAACTCGGCAAGATGCGGATCATTCTCGGCCAGGACGGCCGGGAGGTGGACGCGCATCTCCGGTCGGCGCTCGCCGAGTTCCGGGCACTCGGTGAACGGTTCGGGATCTCGTTCGCCCTGACCGAGCTGGCGGAGCTGATCGCCGTACGCGGTGAGTTCGCCGGTGCGTGCGAGCACTACGAAGAGGCGATCGCGGTCGTCACCGAGGTCGGCACCGTCGAGGACATCATCCGGATGCGATCCCGGCAGGCTCAGCTGTACTGGTTGCTTGGCGACGTCGAGTCCAGCGCGGCTGCGTTGGCCGAGGCGCGGCGATGTGCGACGCGGGTCACGTGGCCGAGTGCGTTGGCCATGCTGGCCCTGTCGCAGGCGGAACTCGCTCGCTGGCGCGGTGATGCCGAGGAGGTGGCCCGGCAGATCGGTGTCGCGACGACCCTGTTGCGCGACGAAGCGAAGCAGGCGCACATCCGCGCGATCACACACGACCTGCTCGGTTACGTGGCGAACGATCTCGGTGACGCGCGCGAACACCATTCCCTGGCCATTGAGGCGGCAGCCGAGGCGGGGCACGCACCCTCGATCGCGCGGGTCCTCGTCGGAGTCGCGGACCTGGCGCTGCGCCGCGAGCAGAATGAGCAGGCCGCGCGTCTGCTCGCCGCGAGCGCGGCGGTGCGAGGACGGCGGGATCACTCCCAGCCGGACGTGGCCCGAGTCGAGGGGGAAGTACGGCGCCGCCTCGGCGAAGTGAACTTCGCAGAGGCGGCGCGGGAAGGCAGTCGGACGGACTGGAATCGGTTGGTCGCGGTCACGCTCGCTTCGTGAACGTGGAACGCGCCCACAGGTAGCCGACGAGAGCGATGCCGACGCACCAGACGAGGGCGGGGATCACGTCACCGCTGGACGGCGTTCCGTTGAGGAACCCGCGCAGGGTTTCGATGATCGGCGTGAAGGGCTGGTATTCCGCGAACTCCCGCAGCCCGGGCCCCATCTTGTCCGCCGGCACGATCGCGCTGCTGAAGAACGGCAGCATGACCAGCGGTACGGAGGCCAGCCCCGCCGTTTCCGGAGACTTCGCCGAAAGCCCCAGAGCGACCGTGAGCCAGCCGGCAGCGAAGCCGAGCAGCACGATGATGCCGATCGCACCGAGCCAGCCGAGGAGGCTCGCCGACGGGCTGAATCCGAGCAGGAAGGCCACCCCGACGAGGGCCGCGATGGCGACCAGGTTGGTCAGCACGCTGGCGACGACGTGACCGGTCAGCACCGCACCGCGGGAGACGTGCATGACTTTGAACCGGTTGATGATGCCCTTGGTCATGTCGGAGTTCACCGCGGTCGCGGTGGCCCCCAGCCCGTAGCAGACCGCCAACAGCATCAGCCCGGGAGTCGCGTAGTCGATGTAGTCGACGCCGACGTTGAAGGCGTCGCCGAACATGTACACGAACATCAACATGATCACGATAGGCATCAGCACCGCGTTGAACACGGAGGTCGGGTTTCGGGCGATGTGCTTGAAGTTGCGACGCAGCATGACGATCGAGTGGGACTTGGTGCTCATTTCGCGGAAACCTCCTGGGTGCGGCTGCCCGTCAGGGCGAGGAAGACGTCGTCGAGGTCCGGCGTCTGCACGGAGAACCCTTCGGCGCTGATGGCGTACTCGTCGAGCCGGTCCAGCAGGGCCCGCAGCGAGGCCGTGCCGCCATCGCTGGGGACCCGCAGGGCGAGTGCCTCGTCGTCCCGCGTGGAGTCGTTGAGCACAAGGGCGGCCGCGTCGAGCTCGGCGACGGTGGTGAACCGGAGCCGGACGTGGGTGCCGGGGATCTGGCGCTTCAGCTCGTCCGGTGTGCCCTGGGCGACCAGCCGCCCCTGGTCGAGTACGGCGATCCGGTCGGCGAGCTGGTCTGCCTCCTCCAGGTACTGGGTGGTGAGGAAGATCGTCACGCCGTCGGCCACCAGATCGCGGATGATCGACCACATCGTGCGGCGGCTACGTGGGTCCAGGCCCGTCGTCGGCTCGTCGAGGAAGATGATCCGAGGGTCGCCGACGAGGGTCATCGCCAGATCCAGCTTGCGGCGCATACCACCGGAATAGGTCGACACCGGCTTCTGTGCCGACTCCACCAGGTCGAACCGCTCCAGCAACTCCGTGACGACCCGCCGGCCGTCCTTGCCGGGCACCTGGCTGAGATCGACCATCAGCTGCAGGTTCTCCCGACCGGTCAGCAGCTCGTCCACCGCCGCGAACTGACCGGTGACACCGATCGCCGCGCGTACCGCCTTGGCCTCGGTGGCGGCGTCGTGCCCTGCGATGCGTACGGTCCCACCGTCGGCCTTCACCAACGTGGTCAGCACGTTCACCGTCGTCGTCTTACCCGCCCCGTTGGGACCGAGCAGGGAGAAGATCGTGCCCGCAGGGACATCCAGATCGATGCCGTCGAGCACGACCTTGTCCTTGTAGGCCTTCCGCAGCCCGGAGACTGCAATCGCTGAACTCGTCATGCGACTACCATCGGCGGCCGGACTGTCACCCCCCTGACACGGCCCTGACACGGCCACTGACACCGGCGTCTCTCCTTGTCGCGCCCCCGTGGTAGTTCCTGCTGAACCTCGACACCGGCTAGGGTCCGGCTTGGAGGTGGTCCGTGTTCACCGAAGCCTTTCCGATCGTGACGACACCTGACCTGCCACGACTGATCGCGTTCTACCGGGACGTGGTCGGCTTCGAGCTGACCTACCGGTTCCCGGACCAGGGTGCCCCGGAGTTCGTCGCCCTCCGACTGGGCAGCAGCGAGCTCGGCCTGGCCGCCAACCCGGAGGCTGGCGAACCGGCCGACTCGCACCGCTGGGAGTTGTGCGTCTACGCCGACGACTGCGACGCAGCGGTGGGCGCGCTGCGCACCGGTGGAGCGACGGTCACCGAGGAGCCGGTCGACCAGCCCTGGGGTGAACGCTCCGCGCGGGTCACCGACCCCGACGGCAACCGGTTGCTGGTGCTGGCCCGGCTCTAGACGTCCGCGCCGGGGAGGGCTCGGTCATCGTCGCCAGAACAGGAGATGGGTGACTCCGCTGGGGCTGGGCACCGACTCGAGGTGGAAGCGGTCGAGCAGTTCGGTGTGGCTGTCCCACAAACGCTCGCCCCGGTGAAGGTCGACGGGCGCGACGGCGATGTGCATCGTGTCGACCAGATCGGCCTCGATGAACTCGCGGATGGTGGCGACCCCACCACCGAGGCGTACGTCCCGACCGTCGGCTGCCTGCTTCGCCTCGGCCAGTGCCTCGACCGGGCTGACATCGCGGAAGTGGAACGTGGTGTCGGACAGGCTGAACGACGGGCGCACGTGATGGGTGAGCACGAAGACGGGCGTGTGAAAGGGCGGATTGTCTCCCCACCATCCCTGCCACTCGTGGTCCTCCCAGGGCCCACGCTGCGGGCCGAACTTGTTGCGACCCATGATCTCCGCGCCGATGTTGCACTCGGCGTCGCGGGTCAGGTAGTCGTCCAGGCCACGACTGCCACCCGGTTCGGTGCGATAGACGAAGCTGGCGGTGGCGGCGCGCCAGGAGAAGAGCGGGGTGGGGTCCGCGTGACCGAAGGGTCGCTCCAGGCTCTGCCCCTCTCCGGTGCCGAACCCGTCGCGCGAAACGTTGAAGCACTGCACCCGTAGTAGCTGCGGCACGGTGTCTCCTACCTCCTTCGATGGACCGGATTTTCAGTCCTCTACTCGGGCGACACCCCGTCCGGGTGCCGCTCGCCGAGGGGTCGGAGCCGAATGCGGTGCCCCTACCGGGAAGCAGTGTGACGCGTGTCACCTGCCGGCTCGGTCAGCTGCCAAGTCCCGGCGTGTTCCGGGTCGCGTGACCAGCGCATCCGGGGTTTCTCCTCCGGGCGGGGGCTCCAGTCCCGGTGGGGCGCGAGGGCCACCCGCCAGGCGATCACCGTGAAGACGTAAATGCCCGGGCCGACCAGCCAGAGCAGGGCGTCGCGTCGCCGGTAGGAGGCGTACGGCGCGAGCCAGGCGGTCGCCGCCATCGGCACCGCGACCGCGCTCAGGTCGGCCAGCGGCCCGCGGCCCAACCGGGCCTCGACCAACTCGCGGAGGATGAGGGACGGGACCACTACCCCGACCAGCAACGCCACCGTGCGGATCATGCGGATCCGGCGCGTCCGGCGATCCGGGGACGCGCGAACAGCGGCTGCTTCGGTGGGCATCCCCGGAGGGTACGGGCTGGCCGCAGCCGTGGATCTACGACTTCCGCAGCGGAACGGTAGCCAAGGTCGGACGGCGACGGTGTCCCGGACGCTGGCCCTAACCGGCCGGTCGCCTGACCCACGAGGTGCCGGACGGTGCGTAGCCGTGGCGGCGGTAGAAGCGCACCGCGCCGGCGTTGTGGTGGTGGATGCCGGCCGACAGGTAGGAGAGCCCGTGCTCGGCCGCCCACCGGTCCGCCGCGTCGAGCAGCGCGGAGCCGACCCCACGGCCCCGGGCCTCGTCGAGCACCACCGTGTGGATCTGCGCCGAGGGCTCGGGGCGAAGGATCTGGTGTGCGGGCGGTTCGGGCAGGCGCAGCACCTCGACCATCCCGACCACCTGCCCGCCCTGCTCCGCGACAAGAACCGCGTTCCGGCCGGTCGCCTCGCTCAGGACGGCGGTGAAGTGCTCGATGACCGCCTCGCGCTGCGGCAAGCGGTAGACGTCGGGGTCGAGTGCGAGGTGCGCTTTTGCGTTTGCCAGGCGCAGCGCCACCAGCGCCGGCACGTCAGCAAGGCTCGCCGGTCGCACGGCCGGCTCCGTCCCCTGCATGAACGCGATGCTAGGGCGCGGGTGTCCGGCCCGGCTAGGGTGGCGATCATGCGCATTGGCATCGTGATCCTGCCGGACCAGCGGTGGACGGAGTCGCAGCGTCGCTGGCGGCAGGTCGACGAGTGGGGCTTCGACCACGCCTGGACGTACGACCACCTGGGTTGGCGCGACCTCGTCGACGGCCCGTGGTTCGACTCGATGGCCACGCTGACCGCCGCCGCCACGGTGACCTCGCGGATTCGCCTGGGCACTCTGGTGGCGTCGCCGAACTTCCGGCACCCGGCCGCGTTCGCCCGGCAGATCACCACGGTGGACGACGTCTCCGCCGGCCGGCTGCTGCTCGGCCTGGGCGCGGGCGGCATCGGCTTCGACTCTGCGGTGCTGGGCGGGGAGACGCTGCCACCGCGTCAGCGGGTCGACCGGTTCGCGGAGTTCACCGAGTTGTTGGACCTGATCCTGCGGGAGGACGGCACCACCTGGCGTGGCGACTGGTTCGCCGCGGTGGACGCCCGCAACAACCCGGGTTGCGTGCAGCAGCCCCGGGTGCCGTTCGTGGTGGCTGCCAACGGGCCACGGTCGATGCGGTTGGTGGCCCGCTTCGGGCAGGGATGGGTGACCACCGGCACCGGTGACGACAACGACCTGGCGGGTTGGTGGGCCAGCGTGTCGGCGCTGTCCGCCCGGATGGATCGGACCCTGGACGAGGCCGGCCGCGATCCGGCCAGCCTGGACCGCTACCTCTCGCTGGACGCGGCGCCGACCTTCTCGCTCAGCAGCGCACAGTTCTTCGCCGATCAGGTGGGCCGGGCCGCCGAGTTGGGCTTCACCGACGTGGTGACGCACTGGCCGCGGGCCAGCAGTTGGTACGCCGGTGACGAGGCCGTCCTGGTGGACGTGGCGACGCGGTTGCTGCCACAACTACGCGGCTGACGTCGCCGCACCGACCCGGCCGGGTCAGGTGCCGAGGTCACCGCTGGCCACACCGCCCTCGCCGCCGGAGACCAGCCGGAAGCGGAGGCAGACGATCGGGGTGTCGCCGTCGACCGGCGTGCCGAGCCTCGCCCAGTAGGCCGAGTGCCCGGCCCGCCACTCCTCGATCGAGCGGTCACCCTCGCCCTCGGCGTGGGCGAAGTCCCACGGCACGTCGGCGAAGCGAACCACGTCGACGCCGGTGATCTCCACGACGCCGGCCAGTGCGTTGTCGTCGTCGACCAGGGCCAGGCGTTCGCCGATGTACTCCAGCTCCTCGCCCTCCTCCGCGTACTCGGCGAGCCGCCCTGCCGTCGCGGTCTTCACGCCGGCCAGTACCAGGGTGTTGAGGGTCGCCCGCAACTCGCCGGGGGTGCCGAGGGCGAGGGCGCGAAGGTCACCGATCCGAGGCCACATCCTGCCGAGGCTAGGCCAGCACGGCCCCAGCCGCCGCCGCAATACCCGTCGCGCGCTCAGATCAGCTGAATGGCCGCATCAGCCCGGCAGATCCGCGGCGTCGATCAGGCCGGTGATCCGTAGCTCGGCCGCGACCTCGTGCGGGCAGTCCACGGCCACCACGGCGGTGCCCAGCACCTCGGCGCCGAGTGCGGCGCAGATGTCGTAGAGGGCGCGTAGCTGCGCGCCGGTACGCACCCAGTCGTCCACCACCAGCACCCGGTCGTCGGGGCCGAGGTGCCGGTTCCGTACGGCGAGGTCGACCCGTCGGCCCCGGTAGTCCGGTGGGCTCTGCGCCCAGGTGAGCGGCCCGGCCGGCAGTCGCCCGTCACCGGGTTTGTGGGCGGCCACGAAGCCGACCCCGAGGGCGGTGGCGGCCAACGGCCCGAGCAGCAGCCCGGTGACGGCCGGCGCGAGCACCACCGTGGGCCGGACGGCCCGGTACGGCGCCACCAGGGCCGGTCCCAGTTCGGCCAGCACCGCTGGGTCCCGCCACCAACCGGAGATGTCGCTGACCAGATGACTGGTGCCGGGGCCGGGGTCGATCCACCGGAACAGGGTGGCCAGGCGTTCGGTCAGTTCGGCGGGCATCCGCCCATCCTGCGGCACGAGCAGTAGGCGCGGCGGCACCCGGGCCACCCGGCCCACCCGGGGTCGGATGATCGGCTACACGTACCTGTGCAAATACGGGCATACCACCATGATCACGTTGACTTCGGAAGTGCTTCTCTCGTTACGGTCCGACCCGGTTTGTTCAGACGACGAAAGGACCGGGCCGGTGGCAGGCAAGCACTCCCGTACCCGCATCTTCTCCTCCCCGGCGGGCATCGTCGCCACCGCGGCGGTCGGCGTCGCCCTCGCCGTCGGGGGCACGGTCGGTGCCGTGCAGTTGACCTCCGGCTCCGACCAGTCGGCGCAGACGGCGCTCGACCTCACCCCGACCACCGCCCCGAGCAGCCTCACCCCCAGCTCCCCGGCGTTCTCCCCGAGCGTCAGCGCCTCGCCGAGCGCGACCGCCAGCCCGTCGGCGACCCGGTCGCAGCAGGCCGCCTCCCGGAGCAAGGAGCGCACCGCGTCCCCGAAGCCGAAGCCGACCGCCAGGAAGACCACGGCCGCGGCGAAGGTGCTGGAGAGCGGCTCGTGCGGCGCCTCGTTCTACTCCGACGGGCAGCTCACCGCCAACGGTGAGTCCTTCAACCCGGACGCGCTGACCGCCGCGCACAAGACACTGCCGTTCAACACCAAGGTCCGGGTCACCAACCCGGCCAACGGCAAGTCGGTGACGGTGCGGATCAACGACCGTGGCCCGTTCATCGACGGCCGCTGCCTGGACCTCTCCCGGGCCGCCTTCGCCACCATCGCCTCGGTCGACGTGGGCGCGCTCACCGTCCGTTACGAGGTCCTCGGCTGACCGGAACTGGCGACGCCGATTCGGCCGGCCGACTGGGCCGGCCGGACAGAACCTTCTCGGACGACGGGTCAGGTTCATTCACCGGTTCACGTGGATCAGGCAAACTGTCCCTCGTACCCACGCGACTCCTCCAGTCGGGCCGTCGCCCGCTGAGCCCCGGATCCCGCGCCGGCCTCGGCGCGGCCCTCGCTCTGCTCGCGCTCGTGTCGGCGGTGGAGGCGGCGGACGGCCGGAAGGTGCACTACGTCGCGCTCCTGGCGGCCGCGCCGGTTCTCGCCGCCGCCCTGGCGTCCTGGCTGGTGGTCCTGGGGGTGGGCGTCGCGGCGACACTGATCGGCGCCGGCTTCGCGCTGGTCGCGCCGAAGGTCTCGTTGGTCACCTCGGTCAACGTTGTCGCGGTCGCGCTCGCCACCGGGTTGGCGGTGGCGGTGGCGTGGGTTAGGCAGCGGCAGGCCGAGCGGATCGTGGAGCTGACCAAGCTCGCCTCGGTGGCCCAGCAGGCGGTGTTGCGCCCGCTGGGGCCGCAGGTCGGCACGCTCTCGGTCGCCGGACGCTACATCTCCTCCACAGCGACGGCCGAGATCGGCGGCGACCTGTACGAGGCGATCGACACGCCCTACGGCGTACGCATGATCATCGGTGATGTACGCGGCAAGGGCCTGGACGCGGTCCGGCTGGCCAGCATCGTCCTCGGTTCCTACCGGCACGTGGCCTACGAGCGGGCCGACCTGCGGGCCGTCGTCGCCGACCTGGACCGCGCGGTGGCCCGCAACGTCGGCGACGAGGACTTCGTCACGGCGGCACTGGTCGAGGAGCGCGGCGGCACCCTCACGATCGTCAACTGTGGTCATCCCCCGCCGCTGTTGCTGCGCCGGGGTGCGGTCATCCCGCTGGAACCGCCGGCCCCGGCGCCTCCGCTCGGTTTCATGCCGGTGGTCCGCCCCCGGGTCGAACGCCTGGAGCCCGGGGACCGCCTGCTGCTGTTCACCGACGGCCTCGGCGAGGCGCGGCGGGACGGCGAGTTCTTCCCGACCGCCGACCGCGCCTGGCGACTGCTCGGCCACGGCACGGTCGCCGACGGGCTGGCGTCACTGGAGACCGCCCTGGTCGAGTGGGTCCACGGTCGGCTCGACGACGACATCGCGCTGGTTCTCATGGAGTACGTCGGTGCCCGTACCGGCGCGGCCGTGGCCGTCCCGAGCTGGGAGGTCGGCGCCGCCGAGAGCTGAGCGGCCGGCCGCGCCCGCAGGTGTGTAATCGCCGTCACTTGGGTGATCCGCTTGTCGCTGCCTACCCGCGAGTAATACAGTCGGGGTTACTGATCGGTAACACCTGTCCGGAAGCGGGGCCAGCGAGCATGACCCACTACAAGAGCAACCTCCGGGATCTCGAGTTCAACCTGTTCGAGGTCTTCGGGGCGGACCGGGCGTTCGGCCAGGAGCCGTACTCGGATCTCGACATCGACACCGCCCGCAGCTTCCTCGCTGAGGTCGACCGCCTCGCCCGCGAGGATCTGGCCGCCAGCTACACGGACAGTGACCGCAATCCGCCGGTCTTCGACCCGGCGACGCACACCGCGCCGCTGCCGGAGTCGTTCAAGAAGTCCTACCAGGCATTCATGGACTCCGAGTTCTGGCGTCTGGACCTGCCGCCGGCACTGGGCGGCACCAACGCGCCGCGCGCCCTCTGGTGGGCGCTCGCCGAGCTGGTGCTCGGCTCGAACGCGCCGGTCTGGATGTACGCCTCCGGCCCGTCCTTCGCGCACGTGCTGCACGTCGAGGGCAACGAGCGGCAGAAGCAGTGGGCCAAGCTCTTCATCGACAAGCAGTGGGGCTCCACGATGGTGCTCACCGAGCCGGATGCCGGCTCGGACGTGGGCGCGGGCCGCACCCGGGCGATCCAGCAGCCCGACGGCAGCTGGCACATCGAGGGTGTGAAGCGCTTCATCACCTCGGGTGAGCACGACCTGAGCGACAACATCGTGCACTACGTGCTGGCCCGCCCGGTCGGTGTGGAGGGCGTCGGTGGCCCCGGCACCAAGGGCCTGTCGCTCTTCGTGGTGCCGAAGTTCCACTTCGACGAGACCACCGGTGAGCTGGGCGAGCGCAACGGCGTCTACGCCACCAACGTCGAGCACAAGATGGGCCTGAAGGTGTCCAACACCTGCGAGGTGACCTTCGGCGAGCACGGCGTACCGGCCAAGGGTTGGCTGCTGGGCGACCGGCACGACGGCATCCGGCAGATGTTCATGATCATCGAGTACGCCCGGATGATGGTCGGCACCAAGGCCATCGCCACCCTCTCCACCGGCTACCTCAACGCACTCGAGTACGCGAAGAACCGGGTGCAGGGCGCCGATCTGATCCAGCAGGCGGACAAGACCGCCCCCCGGGTCACCATCACCCACCACCCGGACGTGCGTCGTTCGCTGCTGCTGCAGAAGTCGTACGCCGAGGGTCTTCGCGCTCTGGTCCTCTACACCGCCACCTGGCAGGACAAGGTCGCGCTGGCCGAGGCCGCCGGCGACGAGAAGGCCACCAAGCTGGCCAAGCGGGTCAACGACCTGCTGCTGCCGCTGGTCAAGGGCGTCGGTTCGGAGCGGGCGTACGAGTTGCTCGGGCACGAGGCCCTGCAGACCTTCGGCGGCTCCGGCTTCCTTCAGGACTACCCGCTGGAGCAGTACGTCCGCGACGCCAAAATCGACACTCTGTACGAGGGCACCACCGCCATCCAGAGCCTCGACCTGATCTTCCGCAAGATCGTTCGGGACAACGGCAGGGCGCTGCTCGCGGTCTCCGGCGAGATCCAGGAGTTCATCTCCTCCGAGGCGGGCAACGGCCAGCTCAAGGAGGAGCGGCAGGCGCTCGGCAAGGCGCTGGCCGAGATCCAGAACATCCTCGGCGTGCTGACCGGCTGGCTGGGCGAGGCGCAGGGCGGTGACACCCGCTCGCTCTACAAGGTCGGGCTCAGCAGCCGGCGGTTCCTGCTGGCGATCGGCGACCTGGTGGTCGGCTGGCTGCTGCAGCGGCAGGCCGAGGTGGCGCTGAAGGCGCTGGCCGGCGAGGTCTCCGCCACCGACAAGGCGTTCTACACCGGCAAGGTGGCCGCCGCCCGCTTCTTCGCCCGTGAGGTGCTGCCCCGCATCGGCGCCGACCGGCGGATCATCGAGGGTGCCGACCTCGACATCATGGACCTCCCGGAGGAGGCCTTCTGAGCAGGCCACGGCACGTTTGACGGTTCCGGGTCGCACCACCCGGCACCGCACCGGCCGGTGGGGCTTCCGCCCCGCCGGCCGTCGCCGTCTCACCCAGGCGGTGGTCACGTATTGGTTGAGCCCGGCCGGGTATGCCGCTGGCGTGGCGGGTAACCGTCGCGTGACCTCGAAAGGGAACGCCCAGAGCCACCGCACGGGGGAGTGCAGCGCACATGGGTGTAGGAAGCGGCATTTTTCTCATCGCGATCGGCGCGATTCTGACCTTCGCTCTGAGAGCCAACGTCTGGTGGATCGACGTACGCGCGGTCGGCTGGGTGTTCATCCTGGCCGGGCTGGCCGTACTGCTGACCACGGTCTGGTTCTGGCAGGACCGGCGCAAGCGGGCCCGAACCCTCATCGTCGAGGAGAACCGGCTGTCTCATCCGACCGCGATGATGCCGCCACCGCCGGACCCGCCGCCGCCGACCGCGCCGCCGTCCTGATCTCCGGACGACCTGGACGCGTACCCCTGAGCCACCCGCCGACCGACGGCGGGTGGCTCAGTCGCGTGCGGTGTGTCGGGCCGTGAGCGGCGCTCCCGCCCTGCTCAGGTCCGCCCAGCCGAGCGGGAAGCGGTGCACCGCCAGTTCGGCGGTGCGCAGCCCCTCATCGTCGACTCCCTCGGGGTCGAGGAGTACGGAGAGCAGCGATATGCCCGGGTTGTGGGCAATGAGCAGCGCCGTGCGGGCCGTCGGGTCCACCGTGCGGACCAGCGACAACAACTCCTCGGGGTGCGCGTCGTACGCGCCCGGCTCATAACGGACGGTCGGGCGCGGACCGGTCGGGCCACCCTCCGGCGGCGAACCCGTCATCCCCATCGCCACCCCGTGCCAGGTCTGCCGGGTGCGTCGGGCCGTCGAGCAGATCACCACGTCGGGCAGCAGCCCATGGTGCGCCAACCAGGCCCCAGCCGCAGCCGCGTCGGCGTTCCCGTGTGCGCTCAGCGGCCGCTCGGCGTCGTCCGCCGCGTCGCTGCCCTGCTCGGCCTTCGCGTGCCGCAGCAACACCAGTGTCCGTGTGTCGGGGTCGGCGTCCGTCATGCCCCCAGCTTGCCCGATTGGCGATCTCCGTGCCGGGGTAAGTCGATGGATGCCGCACCCCTACCGACGGCCGCGGCGCGACGTACGCCAGGTTAGAGCCGAGGAGCGAGACATGGGCATTGGTGGCAGCATCTTCTTGATCGCGTTAGGCGCGATCTTCGCGTTCGCAGTGGAAGCCGACCTGGGTTGGCTGGACCTGGCCGTGGTCGGCTGGGTGCTGATGCTCGCCGGCGTCGCCGGCCTGCTCGCCACCCTCTACTTCTGGAGCAGCCGCCGCCGCACGGTGGTCGCCGCGCCGGTCCGCGAGGAGCGCGTGGTGGCCGACCGGGTCGTGCCGGTCCAGGACGACCAGGTCATGCGGGAGTACCGCGAGGTGCGTCGGCCGGGCCGACCGGTCTGATCCTCGCCCGCACACTCCGGGGTCCCGCAGCGTCGCGGGGCCCCGGCTCGCGTCTGTACCCGTCTCACGTGTGCGTTCGGCTCCGCCGCCACCCCGCCACCCTTACCGAGATCCTCCCCGAAGTTGCGCGGATCTTGACGTGCCGGCCCGGGGCCGGTTGGGTCAGGCGAACAGTGCGAAGTAGATCGCGATGTGGTGACAGAGCGCCGCCAGCAGCGTGCAGGCGTGGAAGAACTCGTGGTGGCCAAAGACGGTCGGCCACGGATTGGGCCGGCGTAACGCGTAGAAGACCGCGCCGATGCTGTAGATCGCACCACCGACGATCAGCAGCACAAGCGCCGCGACGCCGCCGCCGTGCAGGATCTCCGGCAGCATGGCGACCGCCACCCAGCCCAGCGCCAGGTAGAGCGGCGCCGACACCCAGCGCGGCGCGTGCGGCCAGACCACCTTGACCGCCACGCCGGCCAGCGCGCCGCCCCAGACCAGGGCCAGCATCACGGTGGCCGGCCGGGGCGCGAGCAGCATCGCGCAGAGCGGTGTGTACGTGCCGGCGATGAACACGAAGATCATCGAGTGGTCCATCCGGCGCATCACCTGGTAGCCGCGCTCTGACCACACACGACGGTGGTACAGCGCGCTCGTGCCGAAGAGCCCGCAGACCGTCAGGCTGTAGATGAGGCAGCTCACCAGGGGTGCCCACCCCGGCCGGGTGGCGGCGATCGAGCAGAGCACGATGCCGCAGACCAGGGCGACGAAGAAGGCGTACGTGTGTAGCCAGCCGCGCATCCGGGGCTTACCGATGTCGACCGGCTTCAGGCGAAGCGGGGCGGAGGTGGTCACCCAGTCAGGTTACGACACCGTAGGTTACTTGTAAGTAGTGGCGTTGGTGACACCCGGCACCGTCAACGTGAACACCGGATCGGCACGACATCGGCGAGGATGAGCGGATGCGGATCCGACCCGTCGGGGCGCACGCCCTGCTACTCGACTGCGCCGCCCCCGCCGACATTCCCGAGGCGGTGGCCGACATCCCCGAGGCCGTGCTGGTCGAAGCGTGGCGGGCCGAGCTGTGGCGGCGTCGGGAGCGGGGCGACCTGGTCGCCGTGGAGATCGTGCCGGCGGCCCGGACCGTCCTGCTCGACGGCCTGCACGACCCGACCACCACGGCCGAGCAACTGACCCGATGGGCACCCGCCGTCACCGCCGCGACCACCCGCCCCAACCAAGCCGACGCCGACGCCAAGACCGAGGCCAAAGCCGACCCCGACGCCGACGCTCATGCCCTAGCCAAAGACCAAGCAGCCACAGCCACAGCCACAGCCAGCGCCAGCGCCAGCGCCAACGCCAGGACCCACGCCAGCGCCAGCACTCACGCCAGCGCCAGCACCAACGCCAGCGCCGGACTCATAGACGAAGCCGACGACGAGGCGGACGTGGTCGTACCGGTCTGCTTTGACGGGCCGGACCTGCCGGCGGTGGCGGAGCACTGGGGTGTGGACGTGTCGGCGGTGCGGCACCGGTTGACCAGCACCCGGTTCCGGGTCGCCTTCTGCGGCTTCGCCCCCGGTTTCCCCTACCTGACCGGGCTGCCCGCCGAGTTGGCGCTGCCCCGGCTGGCGACGCCCCGTCCCCGGGTGCGGGCCGGCTCGGTCGCGCTGGCCGGCCTGTACGCCGGCATCTATCCGGGCGCGTCGCCGGGCGGCTGGCTGCTGGTCGGTCGGACCGACCTGGTGCTGTTCGACGTGGCCGCCGACCCGCCGGCCCGGCTCGGTCCGGGCACCACCGTCCGGATGGTGGCGGCGTGACCCAGCCGGGCGCCATCGAGGTGCTCCGCGCCGGAGCGCTCACCACCGTGCAGGACCTGGGCCGGCCCGGCTGGGCGCACCTGGGCGTACCCCGGTCCGGTGCCCTCGACCCGGCCGCCCTGCGGCTGGCCAACCGGCTGGTCGGCAATCCGGAGCACGCGGCCGGCCTGGAGATCACCCTGACCGGCTGCACCCTGCGGCTGACCCGGGCCAGCACGGTGGCGGTCACCGGCGCCGAGGTCCCGGTCCAGGCGGGCGTTCGGCCCGGTGACATCGGGCGTCCGCTCAGCGTGCCGGCCGGAACGGTGCTGCGGATCGGTGCGGCCCGACGGGGCGTACGGAGTTGGCTGGCGGTGGCGGGCGGCGTCGAGGTGGCACCGGTGTTGGGCAGCCGGGCCACCGACACCCTCTCCGGGCTCGGCCCGCCCCCGCTGCGGGACGGCGACCTGCTGCCGCTCGGTGATCCGGTCGGCACTCCCGCACCGGTGGACCTGACCGTGTGCCCCACGCCGCCTGAGGAGCTGCACCTGACGTTGGGCCCGGGCCCTCGCGAGGACTGGTTCACGTCGACGGCGTTCGACCGGCTCTTCGGCAGCGCGTACACCATCAGCCCGGTGAGCAACCGGGTCGGCGCGCGGCTCGCCGGCGCGGCTCTGCCCCGCGCGGTCGCCGGCGAACTCCCCAGCGAGGGCATCGTGCTCGGCGCGGTGCAGGTGCCGGCGGACGGACAACCCCTGATCTTCCTCGCCGACCATCCGACCACCGGCGGATACCCCGTCATCGGAGTGGTCGCCGACGTGACCCCGCTCGCGCAGGCCCGGCCAGGTACTACCGTCAGATTCCATGGACCTCAACGCTGACCTGGGCGAGGGATTCGGCATCTGGCGACTCGGCGACGACGAGGCGCTGTTGAGCCTCGTCACCTCCGCCAACGTCGCCTGCGGCTTCCACGGCGGCGACCCGTCCACCATGCGGCGGGTCTGCGAGGGCGCCGCGCGACGCGGGGTCGCGGTGGGCGCGCAGGTCGGCTACCGGGACCTGGCCGGCTTCGGGCGGCGGCACATCGCGTACGACTTCGTCGAGCTACGCGACGAGGTGACCTACCAGTTGGGGGCGCTGGACGCGTTCTGCCGGCTGTTCCGCACCCGGGTCCGCTACCTCAAGCCGCACGGCGCGCTCTACCACGCGGCCAGCACCGACGAGTCGCAGGCGGCGGCGGTGGTCGCCGCCGTCAGCGGTTACGACCCCGAGCTGCCCGTGCTCTGCCTGCCCGGCTCGACGCTCGCCCAACTCGCCGTCGGCGCGGGCCTGCCGGTGGTCGCCGAGGCCTTCGCCGACCGCGCCTACCTGCCCAACGGGGCGCTGGTTCCGCGCGGCACCCCCGGAGCGGTGATCACCGACCCCGAGCAGGTGGCCGAACGGGCGGCGCGGATGGCCACCGAACGCAGCGTGGTGGCGGTCGACGGCACGGTCATCCCCTGCTCGGTCGACTCGATCTGCGTGCACGGCGACACCCCGGGGGCGGTCTCCGCCGCCGAACTCGTCCGCGCCACCCTGATCGACGCCGACATCACCCTGGCCCCGTTCGCCTGACCGGAGGGGCCCCGGCGGGCCCCTCCGATCACGTCAGACGTCCAGGCCGCAGAGCACGCGTCAGGCGTCCAGGCCGCGATGCACGCGTCACGCGTCCAGGCCGCGGAGCACCAGCGGCAGCCGGGTCACGGCGCCGTCGACCACCCGGACCGGTACGCCCCAGTCCTGCCGGGTCAGGTGGCAGGCCGCGTGCTCGACGTCGGCGTCGCAGGTCGCCGCCTGGGCGGTCACCTGGAGCACGCCCGCCGTCACCTCGCCGTTGAGCACCAGCCGGCGCGACAGCTCGGTGCCCGTGCCGGCACCGTCCACCAGCAGCTCCGGCGGGGACGCGGAGACCACCAACCGGGTCGACGGCCCGTACGTCTCGTCCAGCTTCTGCCCCGGCGCCGGGGTGAAGACGATGTCCAGGGTGACCTCGCCGGCCGCGACGTCGGTCGGCTTGCGCTCGGTGCGGTGCCGGGGCCCGTCCACCGTGCTGGCACCCGCCGCCGACAGGGCACCGGGCGCGAGCCGGGTCAACCGGTGCGCGGCGGACTCCACCACCAGCACCTCACCGGACGGCGTGAGCACCAGGTCGCTCGGCTCCGCCAACCCGTCGGCGACGGTGGAGACCTGGTTGCTGGCCGGGTCGAAGCGGCGCACCGCGCCGTTGTACGTGTCCGCGATCAGCACCGAGCCGTCCGGCAGCGCGCAGACGCCCAACGGGTGCTGGAGCAGCGCCGACTCGGCCGGACCGTCCACGTGCCCGAAGTCGAACAAGCCCTGCCCGACGGCGGTGCCCAGCACACCGTTCTCGACGTACCGGATCGAGCTGGTCTCGCTGTCGGCCACCCAGAGCCGGGTGCCGTCCGCAGAGGTGGAGAGCCCGGACGGCTGGGCCATCCACGCCTCGGCCAGCGGGCCGTCGCGCAGCGCCTCGACCGTGGTGCCGGCGTACATGCCGGCCGTCCGCTTGATCGGGTCGAACCACCAGAGCTGGTGGATGCCGGCCATCGCGATGATCAGCTTTTCGTCGTACCAGGCCAGGTCCCACGGGGAGGAGAGGTCGACGGCGAACGCGTCGTGGGCGTGGTCGTCGACCTCGGCGCGCCACTGCCGCCCACTGCCGGCCACGGTGACCACCTCACCGGACTCCAGCCGTACGCCGCGCAGCAGGTGGTTGACCGTGTCGGCCACCACCAGGTCGTAGCCGGCCACCTCGGCGACGTGCGTGGGCAGCAGGCACACCCCCTGCGGCTCGGAGAACGTCGCCGCGGCGGCCGGCCCGTCCGCCCGGCCCCGCTCGCCCGAGCCGATCCGACGCACCGGCGTCTCGCCGTCCGGGTCGACCTCGACCAGGGAGTGCCGGGCCGAGTCCGAGACCAGCAGGTTGCCGTTCGGCAGCAGCGCCGCTTTACCCGGGAAGCGCAGCGCGGTCTCCGGTGCCGGCGGCGGGACGTACGGGCCGCTGCCCCGGTGCAGGGTGCCCTTGGCCTCGTGGGTGGCGATCAGCTCGTCGATCAGTCGGGCCAGCCCTTCGGCGTGCCCCTCGCCGGCCATGGTGGCCACCACGTAACCCTCTGGGTCGATCACCGACAGGGTCGGCCAGGCCCGGGCCGCGTACTGCTGCCACATGTCCAGCTCAGGATCGTCGAGTACGGGGTGGTGCACCCCGTACCGCTCCACGGCGGCGGCGAGCGCGTCGGCGTCCTTCTCGTGCTCGAACTTCGGCGAGTGCACGCCGATCACGACGAGCACGTCGCCGTACTTCTCCTCCAGCGGGCGCAGCTCATCGAGCACGTGCAGGCAGTTGATGCAGCAGAACGTCCAAAAATCCGCGATGACGATCTTGCCGCGAAGGTCGGCGAGCTTGAGTTCGCGTCCACCGGTGTTCAGCCAGCCCCGACCGCGCAGTTCGGGAGCCCGTACTCGTGCGCTCATGCACCCATCGTGCCTGACCATCGGCCCGAGCCCGGCCGGAGGGGGCGAGATTTGGTTGTCGCCGACACCACCTGCGGGTACGACGACGGCGGGGCCACGGTTGCCCGTGACCCCGCCGTCGATGGAGCTACTTCGTGGCCGGCTTCAGGCAGAGCACCCGGTTGGTGCCCTCACCCGGCAGCACCACGTGGGGCTGCGTCGTGTCGGCGCACTTCTCCTTGGCGTCCACCTTCGAGACGATCGTGAACGCGCCTGCCTCGCCGCAGTCCGCCGCCGAGGCGCCGCCCTGCCCGGACTGCTTCACGCAGGTGCCGACCGCCGGGTCGAAGGCCGGCGTGTCGTCCCCGCCGACCTTGCCGAGCAGCAGCAGCAGGCCGAGCGGCACCGCCAGGATGAGCACCGCGGCGATCAGGACCGCGGCCAGCACCCGGCCGTTGCGTACCTTCGGCGTCGGTGGTTCCACCTTCGGCGCGTCGGCGTCCGGCTTGAACGCGTCGAACCGGCCCTGGTCCGACTGGCCGGCGTCTTGGCCCCAGGACGGCGCGGGGTGTGGCGGTGGCGGGAATGACGGCGGGAAGCCGCCGCCCGGCACCGGTTCGGTCGCCGGCCCGCCGAAGCCCGGCGCGCCGGAGCCTGGGCCACCGAAGTTCGGCGCACCGAAGGTCGCCGTGCCGTTCGCGGTGCCGGCGGCAGGCGACCCGGGGCCGCCGAACTGGTCCGCTGGCGGCTCGGAACCGGCGTGCGGTCGAGTGCCGTTCACCGGCCTGTTGTTGCCCGGGGCGTCGACGAAGGACGGCACACCGGGTGGGAACGCCGGCGGAGCCGACGGAGCCTCGTTGAACGCGTTCGGCGCGGGCTGCCGGTCGTCGAAGCGCGGATCGGCCGGGGAATCCCCGCCCCAGCCCTGCCCAACCTGCCGCTGCGCGTCGTTCTGCCAGTCGGGCGCGGCCTGCTGCCGCTGCGCGTCGTTCTGCCAGTCGGGGGCGATCTGACGCTGCCCCTCGTTCTGCCAGTCGGCTGCGGACTGCCGCGGCGCGTCGTTCTGCCACTCCGGAGCACCCTGGCGGTCGGCGCCCGGGTCGCCCTGGAACGCCTCCGGCTCCGGCTCGGCGTCCGGCTCCGGTCGAGCCGGGCGGCCGTACACCCGGGGTTGCGGTGTGGCCGTGCCGGTCGGACGGATGGCCTGGTCGGTCGGGGGCATCACGCGGCTGGCCAGCGGCACCGAAGCGCTCGCCGTGGCCCGGGCCGCCGCGCCGGCTGCCGACTCGGCGTCCGGCACCGGTACGACCGCGCGGCCCGCTCCGGACTCCGGAGAGGTACGCGGGGCGGGCACCACCGCGCCGCTCGACGAGACGTCCTCGGGGCGGCCACCGTACTGCGCGGCGGCGTCCGGGGTCTCCCGCTCGGCGTAGGCGGGCTGCTCGGGGATCGGCGCGAACTGGGCCTGCTGCGGGTAGTCGGCCGGCGGGACGGCGGCCAGGCTGGCACCCGGGACGCGCTGCTCCTGTGGAGGCAGCGGCACCGCGTTGGCCGGCGAGATGCCCGGGGCGGGCCCGGGCTGGTAGGCCGGTGCCTCGTCGCCCCGGTCCGCCTCCCAACCGCCACGGGACTGGGCGGAAGCTTCGGCCTCGGCGCGGCCCCACACCTCACCGGGCGCCCACGGCTCGACCTCGGCCACGCCGCCGGAGTTGCCCTGCGCGGCGTTGTCCGGGCCGGCGGCCCAGTTGGGCGCGCCGTCGCTGGTGGGCACGCTGGCGCTGGCACGGGCGGGGAGGTTGCTCGGCTCCGCGGGGGTCCACCCCGCCTGCTCCGGCCGCTCGGTCGGCTGCTCCGGCTGGGAGAGCACCCAGTCGGGCTGCTGTGGGCGGCCCTCGTTGCCGCCCCAGGCGGCCGGCTGCGCGGGCTGGTCCTGCCGCGCGTCGCCGCCCTCGTTCCACCCTGCGGGCTGCGCCTGCTGCTGCTGCGCGGCCCACCCGCCGGAGTGGGCCGGGTCGTCCTGCGCGGGCCAGGTCGTCGTCGGGGCCGGGACCTGGGCGGCGCCACGGGCGGCGTTCGGCTGGGCGGCCTGACCCCAGCCGGGTGCGGGCTGCTCGGTCGCCTCGGCGGGCTGACCCCAGGCCGGCGGCGACTGCTCCGCCGGCGTCCACACCGGCTGGTCGTCCTGGGCACCGCCGGCGGGCCAGCCACCGTTGCCGGCGGCCTGGTCCTGCTGGGCGCCGCCGGACCAGCCGGCGGCCTGCGGTGAGTCGGATTGCGGAGACTCGGCCCCACGCCAGTCAGCGGCGGGCGGGTTGGCCTGCGCCGCGCCGCCCCAACCGCTGGCGCTGGCCGGGTCTTCCTGGGCGGGCCAGGCGGCGGTGGCCGGGGGAACCTGCGCGGCACCCCGCGCGGCCGGCTGGGCCTGCACCCAGTCGGGCTGCTCAGCGGCGGCGTTCGGGGTCCAGGTCGGCGCGGGTGCGCTCTGCTCGGGCGGCGTCCAGCCCTGCTGCTGCGCTGCCCAGGGGGCGGGCTGTGCCGGAGCCGGTGCGCCATCGTTACCGGACCACGCGCCGGGCTGCTGCTGCGGCGGCTCGCTCGCGCCACCGCCCGCGGCCCAGGCGGGCTGCGCCGGGTCGTTGGGCTGCGGAGCAGCGGCGGCACCCCAGGCGGGGGCCGGCGGCTGCTCGGGCTGGGTTGCCCATGCCGGCGCCGACGGGTTGGGCCGTGTCGGGGGCGGGGGTGCCCAGCCCAGGTCGGGGCCGGCGGCGTTCTGGCCGTTGTCCGGCTGCGCCGGGCGGTCGCCGTACGGCGCCGGTCCGCCGGCGCCCGGTGACACCTCGTCCGGCTCTTGGCCGGGGCGGTGCGGGCCCTCGGACGTCATGGGTGCGCCTCCTCCATCACATGTCGGCTCGCCGGTGCCGATCGGTCTCCTCGGCGTGGCTGCCGGCGTCACCGGCGTACCGCTGTGCCGGCTCCCCGCACGGTATCGGGTGGTGGCACGACACGTCCAAGGAGCACTGGCCGTCACTCACCGTGGCCGGTTGGTGTCGAGCAGCTTCTGTCGGCTCGGCCTCTGCCGGGTCGGCGGGCGGCGACCGAAGCCCACCGTACCGGGCGCTGCGGCAGGGCGGAATCCCGGTGGTGGGTGGCTGGGAAACGCCGATGGCCCACCCGGTGGGCCGGGTGGGCCATCGATCTGGAGGAGGTGAGGAATGTCGTGGAGCGTCAGCTCATGTGACGCTGGGCGATGACGAGGATCTCCTCGCGAACTGCCGGCGAGTTCGCCGAGCGCAGCGCGTGCTCGATGGCACGGGCGCGGCGGGTGGCGTCGCGGTGGTTGCGGATTCGCTCGATCATGCTCATTGGTGGGTCCCCCTAGCTATTCGGTTGTCAGCCCCTGATGCGTCTATTCAACCGCAGAAGCCGGCGAACTTCCATCGATTATTAGGTGAGCTGAGACACCTGCCTAACAATCAAAGGTCAACAGGCACTCTGGCCGACGGTTCCGTCGCCCAACGGACACGGCCGGTGTGCCGGGCGTTAACCCGTGGCACACCGGCCGTGGCTGGCGTTTCGGACGATCAGGTCCAGGCGAGCAGCGCCGCCTCCGGATCCGTGAGAAAGTCGCCGATGTCGCGCAGGAACTTCGAACCCAGCTCACCGTCGATGATCCGGTGGTCGAAGCTCAGCCCCAGCGTGGTGACCTGGCGAACCTTGACCTTGCCCTTGTGCACCCAGGGCATCTCCCGCACCGCGCCGAAGGCCAGGATCGCGGACTCACCCGGCGGCAGGATCGGGGTGCCGGTGTCCACGCCGAACACGCCGACGTTGGTGATGGTCAGGGTGCCGCCGGACATGGCCGCCGGCGAGGTACGGCCGGACTTCGCCGTCTGCACCAGGTCGGTCAGCGCGTCCGCCAACTCCCGCAACGAGAGTCGGCCGGCGTCCTTGACGTTCGGCACGATCAGACCGCGCTCGGTGGCTGCCGCGATGCCCAGGTTGACGTACTCCTTGACCACGATCTCGTCGCCCGCCCAGGTCGAGTTGACCATCGGGTGCCGTTGCACCGCCAGCAGCACCGCCTTCGCCACCAGCAGCAGCGGCGAGACCCGTACGTCGCGCCACTCCCGCCGGCCGCGCAGCCGGTCCAGGGCCTTCATCGCCCGGCTCACGTCGATGGTCAGGAACTCCGTCACGTGCGGGGCGGTGAACGCCGAGCGGGACATGTTCTCGGCCGTCAGCTTGCGAACGCCCTTGACCGGGATGCGCTGCTCCCGGTCCGTGCCGAAGCTGGGTGCGGTCGTCGTGGCCGCGATCGGCTCGGCAACCACCACGCTCGCACCGCTCGCCGCCTGCTGCACGTCCTCCCGGGTGATCGAGCCAAGCGGCCCCGACCCGGTCAACGTGGTGAGGTCGACCCCAAGATCCTTGGCGAGCTTGCGCACCGGCGGCTTGGCCAGCACCGCGCCGCCGCTCGCCCCGCCGCTCGCCCCGCCGCTTGCCCCGTCGCGTCGATCATGGACCTGTGGTGCCGGAATCGTGGAGGTCGCAGCTGGTTTGTCACCCACCACAACTCCATGATCGACCCCAGCGGGGGCGGCGGGAGCCGTCACGGCCTGCGCGGGCACCGCGCCCTTGCGGGGGCGGCGCTTCGCGGCGGTCGTACGCGGGCCGTAGCCGACCAGCACCGCCGTCCGCCCACCCGGGGCCACTCCGCCGATCAGGCCGGGCTCGATCATGCCCTCGGCCGGTGCCACCTCCACCGCCGCCAGCGAGGCCGCCGACGGGGTGGGCAGGTCACCGCTGGGCGTGGCCGTGGTCGACGGCGTCTCCAGCGGGCCGGCTCCCGGGTCGGTGTCGATCGCGATGATCGGCGTACCGACCTCGACCGTGGTGCCCTCTGGGTGGTGGATCGCCTGCACCTGCCCGGCCCACTTCGCCGGGATCTCCACGGCCGCCTTCGCCGTCTCCACCTCGACGATCGGCTGGTTCAGCTCGATGGTGTCGCCGACCTTGACCAGCCAGGCCAGGATCTCGCCCTCGGTCAGCCCCTCACCCAGGTCGGGCAGGTTGAACGTCTTGATCCGGGACATGTCGCTCACCAGCCGAAGGTGCGGTCGACGGCGTCGAGCACCCGGTCGAGGTCGGGCAGGAACTCCTCCTCCACCCGGGCGGCCGGGTAGGGGATGTCGAAGCCGGTCACCCGCAGCACGGGCGACTCCAGGGAGTAGAAGCACTCCTCGGTGATCCGGGCGGCCAGCTCGGCGCCGAGGCCGATGTTGGATGGCGCCTCGTGCACCACGACCGCGCGGCCGGTGCGCTTCACCGACTCGTACGCCGCGGTCAGGTCCAGCGGCGAGAGCGAGCGCAGGTCGATGACCTCCAGCTCCCGGCCGTCCTCGGCGGCGGCGGTCGCCGCCTCCAGGCAGGTCCGCACCATCGGGCCGTAGGCCAGCACGGTGACGTCGGTGCCGGGCCGCACGACCCGGGCCGAGTGCAGGGGGTACGCGTCGGACAGCGGCGCGTCCAGGTCGACCTGGCCCTTCTCCCAGTAGCGCCGTTTGGGCTCCAGGAAGACGATCGGGTCGTCCGAGGCGATGGCCTGCTGGATCATCACGTACGCGTCCTGCGGGTTGGCGCAGGTCACGACCTTGAGGCCGGCGGTGTGCGCGAAGTACGCCTCCGGTGACTCGGAGTGGTGCTCGACCGCGCCGATGCCGCCGCCGAACGGGATCCGGATCACCATGGGGATGCTGAGCCGGCCGCCCGAGCGGTAGTGCATCTTCGCCACCTGCGACACGATCTGGTCGTACGCGGGGTAGACGAAGCCGTCGAACTGGATCTCGCAGACCGGCCGGTAACCACGGATGGCCAGGCCGACGGCGGTGCCGATGATGCCGGATTCGGCCAGCGGGGTGTCGATCACCCGCTGGTCGCCGAAGTCCTTCTGGAGACCGTCGGTGATCCGGAAGACGCCGCCGAGCTTGCCGACGTCCTCGCCCATGATGATGACCTTGGGGTCGTTCTCCAGGGCGCGGCGCAGACCGGTGTTGAGGGCCTTGCCGATGGTGAGCGTCTCCGTGGCCATCAGTGGGCGCTCCCCTCGAACGACTCCATGTAGCGGCTGAACTTCGCGCGCTGCTCGTCGAGCAGCGGAGACCCGTTGGGGTAGACGTGGTCGAACATCGTCACCGGCTCCGGGTTCGGCATCTCGAGCACCCGCTCGCGCAGGTGCACCGACTCGCGGCGGGCCTGCTCGTCGACCTCTGCGAAGAAGCCCGCGTCGGCGATCTGCTGCTTCTCCAGGAAGGCCTTGACCCGGGCGATCGGGTCCTTGGCCTGCCACGCCTCGACCTCGCTGGCGATGCGGTAGCGGGTCGGGTCGTCGGAGGTGGTGTGCGCGCCCATCCGGTAGGTGTACGCCTCGATGAGGCTCGGGCCCTGGCCGAGGCGGGCGTTGTCCAGCGCGGTGCGGGTGACCGCGTACGTGGCGAGGACGTCGTTGCCGTCCACCCGTACGCCGGGGAAGCCGAAGCCGGCGGCCCGCTGGTAGAGCGGGACGCGGGTCTGCCGCTCCAGCGGCTCGGAGATCGCGTACTGGTTGTTCTGGCAGAAGAAGACCAGCGGCGCGTTGAACACGCTGGCCCAGACGAACGCCTCGTTCACGTCGCCCTGGCTGGTGGCACCGTCGCCGAAGTAGGCGATCGCCGCCTCGCCGTCGTCGGTGCCGGTCTTGCCGTCGATGGTGATGCCCATCGCGTAGCCGGTCGCGTGCAGGGTCTGCGCGCCGATGACGATCGTGTACATGTTGAACTTGAACTCGTTCGGGTCCCAGCCGCCCTGGTCGACACCGCGGAACAGGCCGAGCGGCATGATCGGGTCGATGCCCCGGCAGTAGAGGACGCCGTGCTCCCGGTAGGTCGGGAAGGCCATGTCCTGGGTACGCAGCGCCCGCCCGGAACCGACCTGGGCGGCCTCCTGGCCGAGCAGGCTGGCCCAGAGGCCCAGCTCGCCCTGGCGCTGCAGAGCGGTCGCCTCGGCGTCCAGCTTCCGAACCAGCACCAGGTCGCGGTAGAGCCCGCGGTACTCCTCGTCGGTGAAGTCGACGCGGTACTCGGTGCCGTCCGGCCCGGTGGCGCTGTCGATCCGCTCGCCTTCGGGGGTGAGTAGCTGCACCAGCGCGGGGTCGCCGGCCGCGCCCTTCCTGGAGCGGGATGCAGCCCGCCTGCTGCGGGTGGTGCCCCCGGGGTCGCCCTTTGCCATCGGTCTCTCCCTGTCGTGTCTGCGTCGGCACCGGGGGGTCACCCGGCCGCGCAACTCGTGCGCCTGTCCGGCTGCTGCCGGACCGGTTCCTGGCGGCCGCGCCTAGCCCCGGTGGGGGTTGCCGCACGGCGTGATCCGGGTTCTGGCCGAGCCCGGATCGGGAGCGCCGGCGCTCAACCGCGCCTGCCGCGAGGGTGCGCGGAGGTCACGGCTGCGTTGCCGTCGTGGTCCATATTCGCAGAGCAGGTGAGCGCGCCCACAGTACGCCTGCCCCCGCATTCCGGCCGCCCTTGCTTTGACGCCGTTTGTCGCCATCGTGCCGGCCCGCGTTTCCCATGTGTTGCGGCACGATTCGTCACCGTTCGGCCAGCACCGCGTGTCGACACGCGGTGGAGGTTGGCTGACCGAGGGTGACTGCGCGAGGCTGATCCCCGCAGGATCGCGCCTATCGGGTTATTTGTCGGGCTTTTGCCTCCGGCGGCGTCCATCCATGTCTCCGACGGCCGACGACAAAGGGGTGTGCGGTGTACGAGCCAGGTGACGGTCCCGGCACACCAGCGCTCGGTCGACACCGGTTGGTCGGCGGCTACCGCCGGATGGTCGGCGTGCACCGCGCCCCCGGCGCCGGTGGCCCCACCCGCGGTTACCTGCTCACGGTCGCGCTGCTCGCCGGCACCGCGTCGATGCCCATCCTCGCCGCGATCAGCGCGGGCTCGGCCACCCCGGGCAGCACCGCCCTGCCGGACAGCAGCACCCCGTTCATGCCGACCCCGTCCGTCGGGCCGGTGGTGATCCCGCTGCCGATGACCAGCCAACCGCCGCTCCCACCGCTCGGCACACCCAGCGTCGGTCCGACCAGCGGCTGGCTGCCCGCCGCCCCGCGACGGCCACTGGAAGGGCCCGCCGCAGCCGATCCCAGGCCCGCCTGGCGGACGACCGCTCCGCCGGTGGCACCGAAGCCCACTCGGGGCACCTCGCCGCCCGTACCCCCGCCCGTCGTTCCGCCGCCGACCGACCCGGACCCGACCGACCCGCCGGAACCGGACCCCACCGACCCCGACCCGACCGACCCGCCGGACCCGACCGACCCGCCAGACCCGGACCCGACCGATCCGGACCCGACCGACTCGCCGGACCCGGACCCCACCGACCCGGACCCGACCGGCTCGGCCGATCCCGATCCGACCCCCACCCTGACGGTGGACCCGACGCCCACACTGGACCCGACGCTGGGGCCGACCCCCACGCCGACCGACGAGGCGACCGCGACCGCCGTGCCAACCAGCACCCGGTCCGTGCCCGCCCCCACACCTCCGCCGCCGGCAGCACCGACCCGCCGACCCAGCCCGGCGATCCCGTCGCCGTCGGCCGTCGCCTCGCCGCCGAGCGTCGACCCGGCACCGCTGGCCCGACCGACGCACCCCGCGGGGTTCCCGGCGGTACGGTGACGATCAGGCGCGGCCCGTCCGGCGTCGGCGGTGTTCGGGGGTAGGCGCGTACCGGAGGGGGTGGCGTGGGCGGCGGTGCGGAACTCCGCCCGGTGACCACCCGACCCGGCCCGGCGTTGCGGATCGCACGGCTGGTCACCGAGGTGACCGCACCGGCGGTGCTCGTGTCGCTGCTGATCCTCACGGTGAGCTGGCACAGCGCACGCCGCCCCGGTCAGGGCCTCGTGTGGGGTCTGCTCGCCACTCTCTTCGTCACCGGCATTCCGTTCGCCTACATCGTCGGCGGAGTACGCCGAGGCCGGCTCACCGACCACCACGTCGGCCGCCGGGAGCAGCGTCGGGCGCCGCTGCTGGTCGGCCTCGGTTCGGTCGCGGCAGGGCTCGCCCTGCTCGCCGTGTTGGGCGCGCCCCGGCCGGTGCTGGCGCTGGCGGTGGCCGGGCTGGTGGGCCTCGTCGTCGCCGTGTCGGTCAGCCACTGGTGGAAGATGTCGATCCACTCGGCGGTGGCCGCCGGCGCGCTGGTCATCCTGATGCTGACCTTCGGGACCTGGCTGCTCGTCACCGCACCGCTGCTGGCCGTGGTCGGCTGGTCCCGGGTACGGCTGAGGGACCACACGGTGGCGCAGGTGCTCGCCGGAGGTGCGCTCGGTGCCCTGATCGCCGCGGTGGTCTTCGGCCCGCTGCGCTAGCCCGGCTCATGCACGCTGCGCTAGCCCGGCCCGGGCCAGGCGGTGCTGGCCGGTCAAGGGGCGGGCGGCGCGGAGCCGCCCACCCTCGGGCGCTGTCAGGCGCCGTCGTCGGCGAGGCGGTGCCGGTTCGCCTCGATCCACGCGTCCAGTGCGGCCGGGTCGTCCGGGTCCACCCCGTCGGCCATCAGCTGCGCCACCGCGGCGGTGGCCGCGCTGCGCCGCTCACCGGTCGAGTAGAGGCGGGCGAACTCCGGCACCATCTCCTCGATCGCCTCGTCGGTGCGCGTCGCCGCCGCCTCGGGCAGCCCACGCTGGCGCGACGCGTACCGCGCCCAGGCCCGCAGCACCCGGGGCAGCATCGCCGCGTCGTCCATGTCCAGCACGGCCCGGCGGTGCACCCAGTCGAGCAGGAAGAGCCCGGACACCGCGGGGCTCCAGCGCATCGGGTCGGCGTCCGGGAAGCTCGCCGAGTGGTCCAGCAGCAGGCTCAGGCAGAAGTGCAGGGAGGCCAACTCGGGGCCGTCGACGGCGTCCAGCCCGAAGCGGACGGCCTCCGGCGCGGCGAGGAACCGTCGGACCAGGTCGGTGCGTTCGGCCGCGGAGAGCGGCTCGACCTCCGCCGGACCGGTCGGGTCGGCCGCGGTGGGCAGCATCGCCAGCCGGGCGCCGACCAACGCCCGGTCGGTGGCGAGCGACCCCTCGCCGGGCAACTCGCCCAGGTCGTCGGTGACCGCCAGATGGCGGGCCACCTCGCCCCGGAGCCGGGACGGATCTTCGGTGCGGAACCAGGTCAGCTCGTCGTCGGCGCACATCTGCCGGACCTGGTCCAGGATCCGTTCGGCCGGCCCGCCCACGAAAATGTCCTTGGTGATCCCGATGTTGTGGTCCACCAGGGCCACCAGCGCGTGCTCCGAGCCGCCGGACTCGTCGTCATAGGCGAAGGTCGCGAGGTAGGAGGTCTGGTCGCCGTACACGTCGCCGTACGCCCACGTGCCGGTGAGGTGCACCCGGCCGAGCTGGGCCGTCCAGATGGGCGCCTGGCTGCCCGGACGCACCCGCTCGGTCCCCACGGCGGTCGGGACGAGCGTGGCGAAGACCTGCCGGATGGTGGTGGCCGCCGCGATCCTGCGACGGGCGGTGGCGGCGAGGAAGCCGGTGACGAACTCCCGTACGGCGGCGTCGCGGTCGGTCTCCGCGATCGCGTAGACACTGCCCAGCAGGGCGCTGCCGAGCATCTCGGCGTCGAGGGCGGACTCCAGCTTGGTCACGTCGCGTGCGGCGTGCAGCACCGCGTCGTAGGGGGTCTGAGGCGTGGCCATGTTCCGACCCTACGCCGCCCGAGGCGTACGCAGAGCGGTAGCGAGCCGTGCGGAGCGTCAGCGGCGTGCGGCGTCCCGCAGCGCGTCGCGTGCCTGCGCGTACGAGCCGAGCACGATCCGGACCGGAGTCAGCACGTACTCGTCGCCCACCTGGGCGACCCGCGCCGTCAGCCGCTGTTCGGCGCGGGCCCGTGCACGCCGGGCGGCCCAGCGCAGCACCGGGCGGGTAAGCGCCGCCACCAGCAGCCCGGCCAGCAGGCCGCCGAGCAGCAGCAGGGTCGGCAGCGGCACCTGACCGACCATCGGGTTGTCCAGCGCGGGCAGGCCGAGCGCCCGCAGCGCGTAGCCGAGCGCCAGCCAGCCCAGCCCGACCACGGCGGCGAGGGTGACCAACCACTGCACCCCGCCGACGACCCGCCACCACAGCGGTCGGCGGTCGAGGCCGAGGTCGGTGCCGGCGATCGCGCGGTCCAGGGCGTCCGGCAGGTCGCCGAGGCGGGACCGGGCGGCGGAGGTCACCGCGGCGGGCCAGGCGGCCGGCAGGTCGGCGGCGGCCCGGTCGGCCACCGCGCGGATGGCGAGGCCCAGCGCCGAGCGCTGGGCGGCCGTCGGGTCCGGTACCGAGGTGGCCGCGACCAGGCTCTCCGCCGGGTCGGTCTGGTCGCCGGTCGGGCCGGGCAGGTGCAGCCGACGCAGCGGGTCGGGTCGCAACCGCCGCCAGCCGCGGACCACGGGCCAGCCGGTGGCCGCGCCGGCCCGGTGCCGGTACGCCCGCTCCACGGCCTCGGTCACCGCGGGCACCCCGGCCGCCCCGGCCAACGCCCGGTTCAGCCCGTTGCTGGCGGCGTCGTCCGGCCCACCTGCCGGCCGGGCCGAGCCGACCAGCTCGTCCAAGCCGGCGACGACAGTGTCGACGTCACCCGCGAGCCGGCGCAACGCGGCCTGCCGCTCGGCGACCGTGCGCTCCAGGGCGTTGCGCAGCCCGACCATCCCGGCCGGATCGATGGCGGTGGTGGCCAGCAGGGGCACACCGGTCAGCCCGTCCGTGTCGAGCAGCCGACGCAGGTCGTCCAGGACCCGGGGCACCTCGGCCGGGGGCAACCGGTCGGCCTGGTTGAGCACGACCACTGTGACGTCCCGGTGCCGGTGGAACTCGCGCAGGTAGCTGTCGTGGATGACCCGGTCGGCGTACTTCTGCGGGTCGACCACCCAGACCACCTGGTCGACCAGGCCGAGGAGTCGGTCCACCTCGAGCCGGTGGGATCGCTGCACCGAGTCGAAGTCGGGCAGGTCGAGCAGGATCAGGCCGTGCAGGGCCGTCTCGTCGTCCGCGTCCAGGGCGCTCTCCCGGACGAAGCGGTGTCGGGGCAGCACGCCGATCCAGTCGAGCAGCCGGTTGGCGCCCTCCAACGGCCCCCACACGCAGGCGTGGGTGACGCCTGTGGTCGGCCGGCGGACCCCGACCGGCGAGAGTTCCAGCTGGGCCAGCGCGTTGAAGAGGCTGGACTTGCCGCTGCCCGTGGCACCGGCCAGGGCGACCACTGTGTGGTCCCGGGACAGCGCGAGCCGGGTGCCGGCCCGCTCGACCAGGGTGTGCGCGGGCACCAGCTCGGCGTCCGGCAGCAGGCCGTCCACGGCGGTCAGGAACCGGCGTACCGCCTCCAGTCGGGCGATCAGCGCGTCGGCGTCGACCCGCTGGTCCCCGCGGAACACCTCACGTACCCGGCCGGCGATGTTGCTCACCGGAAACCCTCCTCGTCGCCGGTGGACAGCCCGCTGCGATGCCGGGCCAACTCGACCCGGCCGGCGGCCCGGCGCAACCCGTCGCCGGCGTCCGCGGCGGGACGGGCGTCGGCGGTGCGGTTCAGGAAGCGGTCGGCCTCCGCGTCGAGCAGCGTCCGCACCCGGTCCAGCAGGTCGGTGCGGGCCTTGGCGGCGAGGGTACGCACCGCCTGGTCGCCGAAGATCGCCTGGAGGACGGCCTGCGCGGCGACAGTGGTGCCGGCCCCGGTGGCCAACTCCAGCCCGGTCGGGATGAACGCGGTGGAGGCGAAGACGGCGATCATCACGGCCAGCCCGGTGGCGTTCACCGCGTACGCGGCGGTGCGGGCCACGAACCGCTTGTCGCCGCCCTCGACCCGGACCAGTTCCAGCACGCCGCGCTGCCAGTCCCGGACCATCCGCTCGGCACGTTCGGGTAGGTCGTCGCTCGGGTGCGCGAGCGCCGGGTCGAGCAGCCCGGCACCGGCCGGGTGTGCCTTCCACCCGGTGTACGTGGACTCGGCGGCCTCCGAGGCCACTCCGCGCAGCAGCGTCACCAGCTGGGACTCGATGGCGTTGCGCAACTCGACCGAGGGCGCCGGTCGACCGGTGACGGCGGCCACGACACGGTCCCGTAGGCGGCCGATCCGGGCCTCCAGTGTGCGGAACAGCTCACCGGTGCCGACGAACTCCTGCCAGCGGGCGAGCACCTCACCGCGGAGCAACCGGCCGTCCTGAAGCCCCTGCTCGACGGTGCGTTCGGCACCCCGGTACGCGGCCCGGACCCGTTCGTCCAGCCCGTCGGCGGCGGCGAGCTGCTCGTCGGCGGCGTCGGCCAGCTCCTCCACGGCGGGGTGGAGCGCGGCCAGCGCCCCGTCGAGGGTCTGGCGGACCACCGCCGCCCGCGCGTCCACGTCGGCGGCCAACCGGGCGAACCAGTCGGCCAACGGCGCAGTCACCCCCTCGGGCAGCAGCCCCTGACCGTCGACCCAGGTCTCCGGCAACACGAACAGCGGCGCCCGGCCGAGGTCCTGCTCGGCGAGCATCTCGGTCAGGTGCGCGGCGATCTCCTCGGTGGCCTCGGCGGGCACCCGGTCCAGCACCATGGCGATCACCGCGCCGCGCGCGCGGGCACTGCGCAGCAGCTCCCAGGGCACCGCGTCGGCGTACCGGGCGGCGGTGGTGACGAAGAGCCACAGGTCGGCGGCGGCCAGCAGTTGGGTGGCGAGCGCCCGGTTGGCGTCGACGACCGAGTCGATGTCGGGCGCGTCGAGGAAGGCCAGCCCGGCGGGCAGGGCCGGGGCGGTGACGAGGTGCAGGGCGCGCGGGTCGTCGCTCGGCTCGGTGGTGCGGGTCAGCCCGGGCAGGAGGTCACCCTGCCGGAACCAGGCCGCGTCGGACGGGTTGCAGACCAGCACCGGGGAACGGGTGGTCGGCCGGAGCACGCCGGCCGCGCTGACCCGGGCCTTGACCAGGCTGTTGACCAGGGTCGACTTCCCCGCGCCGGTGGAGCCGCCGACCACCACGAGCAGTGGGGCGTCCAGCCGGGCGAGCCGGGGCAGCAGGTAGTCGTCGAGCTGGTCGGTGAGGGCGGTGGCGGTGTGCCGGGCGGGGCCGGCAGAGGGCAGTGCGAGGGGATACCGGGTCGCGCCGATCGCCTCCCGGAGGCCCGACAGCGCCCCGGGGAGGCCGTCGTCCCCGGTGGTGGCGGGCGGCTCCTCCGCGGCGTCCGACGGGTCGGTGCGGGCTGCGACGGCGGGCGCGCCGGAACGGGTGGCGGGATCGCCGTGCGTCGTCACCGCTAAAGCGTGCCCGACCGATGCAAGGGAAGACAACCGGACGGTAATAACGGGTGGGTTGCGTCGGGTTGACTCAAGTCAACTTGACGATTGGCCAACGCGTGGCACTATTGAGTCAAGTTCACTCAACTTGTGGTGGGGCCCGCTGCGGGCGGTGCTCGCCAGCAGCCCACGGGCGACGCCCGTCACCTGCACAACCTTACGAAGCGAGGAAGCGAAGATGGCACGTGCGGTCGGTATCGACCTCGGCACGACGAACTCCTGCGTCAGCGTTCTCGAGGGCGGTGAGCCCACCGTCATCGCCAACGCTGAGGGGTCGCGGACGACTCCGTCGATCGTCGCGTTCGCCCGCAACGGCGAGGTGCTCGTCGGTGAGGTCGCCAAGCGCCAAGCGGTGACCAACCCGGACCGGACGATCCGGTCGGTCAAGCGCGAGGTCGGCACGAACTGGTCCGTCGACATCGACGGCAAGAAGTACACCCCGCAGGAGATCTCGGCCCGGACGCTGATGAAGCTCAAGCGGGACGCCGAGGCGTACCTGGGCGAGCAGATCACCGACGCGGTGATCACCGTCCCGGCCTACTTCAACGACAGCCAGCGCCAGGCCACCAAGGAGGCCGGTGAGATCGCCGGCTTCAACGTGCTGCGGATCGTCAACGAGCCGACCGCGGCCGCCCTGGCGTACGGGCTGGACAAGGGCTCCAAGGAGCAGACCGTCCTGGTCTTCGACCTCGGCGGCGGCACCTTCGACGTGTCGCTGCTCGAGCTGGCCGAGGGCGTCATCGAGGTCAAGTCGACAAGCGGTGACAACCACCTCGGTGGCGACGACTGGGACCAGCGGATCATCGACCACCTGGTCAAGACGTTCCGCGGTGAGCACGGCATCGACCTCGGTCAGGACAAGATGGCCCTCCAGCGGCTCCGTGAGGCCGCCGAGAAGGCCAAGATCGAGCTGTCCGCCGCCACCACCACCAACATCAACCTGCCGTACATCACCGCCGGCGCGGCCGGCCCGCTGCACCTCGACGTGACGCTCAGCCGCGCCGAGTTCCAGCGGATGACGCAGGACCTGCTGGACCGGTGCAAGGGCCCGTTCGAGCAGGCCGTGAAGGACGCGGGGATCAAGATCTCCGACGTCGAGCACGTCATCCTGGTCGGCGGTTCGACCCGGATGCCCGCCGTGACCGACCTGGTCAAGCAGCTCACCGGTCGCGACCCCAACAAGGGCGTCAACCCGGACGAGGTGGTCGCCGTCGGCGCCGCCCTCCAGGCCGGTGTGCTCAAGGGTGAGGTCAAGGACGTCCTGCTGCTCGACGTGACCCCGCTGAGCCTGGGCATCGAGACCAAGGGCGGCATCTTCACCAAGCTGATCGAGCGCAACACCACCATCCCGACCAAGCGTTCCGAGGTCTTCACCACGGCGGACGACAACCAGCCGTCGGTGCTGATCCAGGTGTTCCAGGGTGAGCGCGAGATCGCGGCCTACAACAAGAAGCTCGGCACCTTCGAGCTGACCGGCCTCCCGCCGGCGCCGCGCGGCGTGCCGCAGATCGAGGTCGCCTTCGACATCGACGCCAACGGCATCGTCAACGTGCACGCCAAGGACCTGGGCACCGGCAAGGAACAGAAGATGACGATCACCGGCGGCTCCTCGCTGCCGAAGGACGACATCGAGCGGATGCGCCGGGACGCCGAGGAGCACGCGGAGGAGGACAAGCGCCGCCGCGACGACGCCGAGACCCGCAACGTGGCCGAGGCGCTTCAGTGGCAGACCGAGAAGTTCCTCGCCGAGAGCGGCGACAAGCTGCCCAGCGAGAACCGCGAGCAGCTCAACGAGGCGCTCGGCGAGCTGCGTGGCGCCCTCGGCGGTCAGGACATCGAGAAGATCAAGTCCGCGCACGAGAAGCTGGCGCAGGTCTCCCAGCAGGCCGGCTCGCTGCTCTACTCGCAGCAGGCCGAGCAGGGTCAGCAGCCGGGTGGTGAGCCCGGCCCGGGTGCGACCGGCGCGACCGGCCCGCAGGCCGGCGGTGCCGACGACGTGGTCGACGCGGAAATCGTGGACGAGGACGGCAAGAAGTGACCGTCGCCCTCCGACACGTTTCCACCGCGAAGGGGATGAGGTAGCCGCATGACGCAGAAGCCACGAGCCGCCGACCCGGGCGACACCGGGTCGACGCCGGGTGGCTCCGCGCCCACGGAGCCGACCACCGGCGACGGGGAGCGGGTCGTCATCCGCAACAACCGTAAGCTCGTCGACACCGCCGAGCCGGCGGGGACCGCCGCGGACGCGGAGACCGGCGTACCGGCCGAGGGTCTGGTCGAGGACGCCGAGGTCGTGGTCGACGAGATCGAGGTCGAGGTCAACTCCACCGACGGGCCGGAGCCGTCCGGTCCGCCGGTGGTGGACGCCCCGGCGCAGCCGGCGGACGGCGGCGGCACGAGCACCTCGCTCGGCGCCGAGCTGGAGGCGCTCCGGGCCGAGCTCGACGAGCGGACCAGGGACCTGCAGCGGGTGTCGGCGGAGTACGCCAACTACCGCAAGCGGGTCGACCGTGACCGCAGCCTCGTGCAGGAGCAGGCGACCGGCTCGGTGCTGGCCGCGCTGCTGCCGATCCTGGACGACCTGGACCGGGCCCGGGAACATGGCGACCTGGTCGGGCCGTTCGGCACGGTGGCGGAACAGCTCACCACCGCGCTGGGCAAGTTCGGCCTGAACGCCTTCGGCGAGCAGGGCGACCCGTTCGACCCGACCCGGCACGAGGCGGTCGCGCACCAGACCTCGGCCGACGTCAGCGAGCCGACCTGCGTACAGGTCATGCGACGCGGCTACCAGCTCGGTGAGCGGCTGCTGCGCCCCGCGCTGGTCGCGGTCGCGGATCCGGAATAGTGCCAGACAGTGACCGGGCCGTGGGGCCCCCCCCCCCCCCCCGGGGGGGGGGGGGCCGGGCCCCCCCGGGGGGGGGGGGGGGGGGCGGGGGGTGGGGGGGGGGGGGGGCGCCACCACGTTTAAAACCGGGCGG
>NZ_JBITGG010000036.1:0-34750 GCF_044456765.1 Micromonospora sp. NPDC050784
CCCGTGGGTGTGTGGTGGGGGGGGTCTACCCCCCTGTTTTTGCCCCCGCGGGGGGGGCCCCCCCCCGCCCCCCCCCCGCGCCGGGGGGGGGGGGGCCCCCGGCCCCCCCCCGCCCGCCCATCGCCCCAGCCAGGGTGAGGACTTACTCGTCTAGAGCTTCGCCGCGCCCGCCTCGGTGGCCTCCTGCACCGCCGACGTACGGCGGACCTCGGCCCGCTGGTCACCGGCGTCCTCGCGCTCCGGGGCGGCGGCCCGGGCCGCCCGGTTGGTGGTCGGAGCAGCCTGGTCACCGGTCACGCCACCACGGATCCGGTTGTTCGCGGCCACCTGGGCGGCCGGGTCGTTGGACGTCACCGCCAACTGGCCGTTGATGATGTTGTCGTCGACGGTGACGCCACCGGTGGTGCTGGTGACGCTCACGTCCCCACCCCAGTAACCGCCGGAGGCGCAGCTGTCGAGGCTGCCGTTCGGGCCCAGCTGCACACCGCCCAGGTTGCCGGCGAAGGTGGCCCGACCCTGGACCGCGCTGCCACACACCACGCTGCCGGTGGCGCTGTTGAGCACCGACAGTGTGCCGTCGACGAACGAGTCGTGCAGGTCCGTGTAGTAGGTGCCGGTGCTGCTGAGGTTGCGCTGCACCTGGGTGCCGCGATCGAGCCGGACCTCACCGGCACCGACGTTGACGTGCCCGGTGACCGTCGACGCCTCGGCGAACAGGAAACTGTCGATGGTCGTGGAGCCCTTCGGCTTCACGGTGACGGTGCCGGTGCGGGCGTCCTTCAGGAAGATCCCGTACCCCCCGGCGGCGAGCACCACCTGGCCGTCGACGGTCGTCTCGGTGGCGTCGAGGTACCCGTCGGCCGCGACGCGTACCTCACCGCTGACCCGGCCACCGGTCACCACCAGGTTGCCGCCGGCCGCGACGGTGACGTTGCCGGTGATCGTGGTGCCGGTCAGCGCGCAGGACTCGCCGGCGGGCACGAGCAGGTCGTTGGGCACGGTCACCGCGCCGCCGGTGCCGATGCAGTGGGTGACCAGATCGGCGTGTGCGCTGGGCGCCACGGCCAGCACCGAGGCCGCGATGACGGCGCTCACGGTGGCCAGCTTGGCGACGGTACGTCCGGGCATCGTTGTACTCCCTGTCGATGAGGTTCGAGGACTCATGCGCCGACGTCCGATCGGGCCGCGGCCCGGACGATGGCGCCCTGCTGCCGCCGGTCGAGCGTGCCGCCGGTCACGAGCGCGGCGGTGACCGCCTCGACGTGCCGGACGAACTCGGCGTGGCCGGGATACTCGGCGTGTTCGTCGATCAGATCGTTGATGGTGCAGCCGTCGCCGGTGTCCACGTTGGCCACACCGGTATCGCCGCCGTCGATGACCACGGTGGCCCTGGTGTCCGAGTCGGGGCAGCGGTCGGTGCCGTCGGCCACCACCGTGAACGTCGTCGACTGCTCGGCGGAGGAGTTCCCCGCCGTGTCGGTCGCCCGGTACTTCACCGTGTGCGCGCCGGGCGTGCGGACCGCGACCGGAGCGGCGTACGCCGTCCAGCCTCCGGTGTCGAGCGCGTACTCGATCTTCGCCACCCCCGACTCGGCGTCGGTGGCCGTGACCGTCACGGTCGCGCCGCCGACGTACGCGCCGTCGTCGTTCCGGTCACCGGCCACCGTGGCGGCGACCGTCGGTGGCGTGGTGTCCTCGGCCTGCGGCTCGACGACGGTGAAGTGGGCCATCTGCTCCGCCGACGTGTTACCGGCGACGTCGGTGGCCCGGTAGTGCAGCATGTGCGTTCCGGCCGCGTTCACCACGATCGGGTTCGTGTACGCGGTGAAGGCCGCACCGTCCAGCGCGTACTCGATGGTGGCGACACCGGATCCGCTGTCGGTGGCGGTCAGCGTGGCGGTGGCCGTACCGATGTAGTTGCCGTCGCCGTCGCGGTCGCCGGCCAGTGCGGCCGTGACCACCGGCGCGGTGGTGTCCTCCTCCCCCGGCTCGACGATCCGGAACGACACCGAGCCGACGGCGCTGGTGTTGCCGGCCTGGTCGGTGGCGCGGAACTGCACGGCGTGGTCACCGATCGCGGTCACCCGCACCGGCGCGGTGTACGGCAGGAAGCTGGTGTCGTCCACCTGGTACTCGACGGTCTGCACCCCCGAGTCGGCGTCGGTGGCCGTCACGGTCACCGTGGCCGCGCCGAGGTAGTTGCCGTCCTGGTCCTGGTCGCCGGAGACCGCGCCGGTCACCGTCGGCGCGGTGGTGTCGCCGCCGCCACCGCCCTCGGTGACGACCAGCTCACCGACCATCGAGCTGTGGCCGGGGATCGAGCAGAAGTACCGGTACCGGCCCGGGGTCAGCGTCACGGTCGCCTGGTGGCGGCCGTCGTTGGCGTCGAACGGGCTGGCCAGGATGTTGACTGTGACGTCGTGGTTGTAGCCCTCGGTGCTGGTGTCGAAGGTCAGGGTGTGCGGCATCCCGGTGGTGTTGCCGGTGGCCGCGCTGTTCTCCCAGATGATCGTGGTCGCTCCGGCCACCGCCGTGGTGGGCGCGGACTTGTAGCGGGTGATGCTGTCGTCGGCGGTCCAGGTCAACACCTGGTCGGCGGCGGCGCGAGGGGCGGCGGAGGCGGGCGTTGCTGCCAACGGGATCACCGTGAGCAGGAGCGCCGCCAGCGCGGCCGTCAGTCGTCGGGTCATCGTCTCTCCTAGAGTTCCCGCGCGCGGACGTTGCGGAACTCGGCCAGGTCGTTGTCACCGTGGTTCTGCAGACCGATGAAGCCGCGCAGGAACTGCCGCAGGTCGGTCGGCGGGTCGCCAGCACGCGACGACTGCTTGCCGGGCGTGTTGTCGAACTCGTTGATCACCACGCCGTTGCGGATGATCGTGTAGTGCTGCCCGACGACGCGGATCTCGTAGTCGTTCCACTCGTTCTTCGGCGTCACGCCGGCCTGGGCCAGCGGCACGGTGTCGAAGTTGTAGACCGAGCCGGTCTTCTGCGGCTCGCCGGTGTCACCGTCGTAGATCTGGATCTCGTGTCCGCAGTAGATCGCCACCCACGCCTGCGAGGTCCGCGCCGACCCGACCGTGCCGCAGCTGTCCGGTGGGCGCTGGTCGAGGGGGATGCGCGGGTCCGGGAACCGCGTGAAGACTCCGGTGTTGGCCCGGCCGGTGCCCGGCGCGATGTCCCGGAACTGCAACTTCAGCGAGAAGTCACCCAGTTCCTTGGTGTGCCAGAGCATGCCCATGCCACCGCTGGAGCGCAGCGACCCGTCCGGCTGGATGCCGAACGATCCCGACGGCGCCTGCTGCCAACCGCGCAGCGACTCGGCGGTGCCGTCGAAGAGTGGCTCGTACCCGGTGTGGCCGGCGCGGCCGATCTCCGACGCCGCGGCCAGGCGGGTCAGGGTGCCCGCCTCACGGGCGCTGAGCAGGTCGTCGTCCTGCAACTCGCGAGTCACCGCGGTCACGTGCCGGACGAAGGTGTTGTGGTCGGCCCAGGTGCTCTCGTCGTCGATCAGGTCGTTGGCCGTGCAGCCCTGCCCGACCGTGCGACTGGGCACCCCGGTGTCCGTGTCACCGAGCCACACCGTGGCTCGGTCGTCGGGCACCGCGCAGCCCACCGTCACCGTGGTCTGCACCGTCGCCGTCTGACCGTCGGCGTACGTGACGGTGAGCTTCGCGGTGTAGGTGCCGACCGTGGCGTACGTGTGCCGGGGGTCCGCCTCGGTCGACGTGGTGCCGTCGCCGAACTCCCAGCGGTGGCTGACGCCGCCGGAGCGGGAACCGGTGAAGGCGATGGTCAGCGGCTTGTTCTGCACGGCGACCGAGGTCGCCGCCGGCGCCGGGGTGGGCGCACCGCCGGTGTAGGTGATCCGGATCAACTTCTGGTTGGCGTGCAGGCTGAAGAACCCGCCGCCGTAGTCGAGGAGGTAGAGCGCGCCGTCCGGGCCGAACTTCGCGTCCATCCAGCTCTGCAACTTGGTGTCGCCGTTGCCGCCCGGGATGATGGCCCGCAGCGACTCGGCGTACACCGGTGGGGCGGCCTGCGGCACGCCGGCCGGGTCGACGGTGACCGCGACCCGGTTGGCGGCGTTCGACTGGTCGCCGATGAACCACTTGCCGTCCCAGTGCTCCGGCCAGGCCACGCCGCTGGTGGTGTCGACGAGGCTGCGGTGGTACGTCGGGCCGGACATGATGGCCTGCCCGCCGCCGCGCAGGTAGGGCTGCGTGTAGGTGGCGTCGGCGGCCACGTAGGTCGGCAGGCCGCTGCCGTCGGTCCGCTTCGGGAACACCGGGCCGCCGCCGTCCGGCGAGTACCAGATCATGTTGTCCCGGGCCGCCGGGATGTCCACCAGTCCGGTGTTGCGCGGCGAGGTGTTCTTCAGGTTGTCGCAGTCGTACCAGCCGGTCAGCACCGTCGCGTCGGTGTTGCTGCGGTCGCGGTACGGCTGCCGGTTGCCCATGCAGTACGGCCAGCCCTGGTTGCCGGCCGAGGTGATGATGGTGGCCGTCTCGTACTTCGCCGGGCCCAGCGTGGGGCTGGGCGACGAGGCGTCCGGGCCGACCCAGCCGGCGGTCAGCCACTGGTGCACCGGGTCGATCTGCAGGCGGGCAATGTTGCGCACGCCCATCACGTAGATCTCCGGCCGGGTCTTCTCGGTGCCCGGTGGGAACAGGTTGCCCTCCGGGATGGTGTACGTGCCGTCCGCCTCCGGGTGAATCCGGATGATCTTGCCGGCGAGGTCGTTGGTGTTACCCGACGTGCGGCGGGCGTCCTGGAACGAGATCCCCTCGTACTCCTGGGTCCAGTTGTTGCCCGCGTAGCCCTGCGACCCCTCCGAGGAGTTGTTGTCGCCGGAGCCGACGTAGAGATTGCCCTTGGCGTCGAACGCCATGCCGCCGCCGGCGTGGCAGCAGCTGTGGATCTGCACGGGGAACTGCAACAGGTCCTTGCGGGTGGCCTGGTCGATGGTCTGCGCCTGCCGGTCGTAGGTGAACCGGGAGACGGTCCGCTGACCCACCCGCTTCTCCCGGTCGACCGACTCGTGCGGCATCCAGTAGACGTAGAGCCACCCGTTCTCGGCGAACGCGGGGTCGGGCACGATGCCCAGCAGGCCCTCCTCGTTCTTGACCAACTCGGAGCCGCTGCCCCGGTTGCCCATCACCTCCAGGGTGGTGAGCAGCTTGACCTGCTTGGTACGCGGGTCCCAGGAGTGGATGGTGCCGCAGCCCAGGCCGACCTTCGGGTTGGTCCAGTCCGCGATCGGGCCGCTCGGGCAGGCCGCCTTGCCGACGTAGAAGACCGTGCCGTCCGGCGCGATGGTGAGCCCGTGCGGCTCGCCGATCTGGTCCAGCTGCCCGGTCTGGTTCGCCGCGGTGAGTCGCTCCACCTTGTAGTTCGCGGCGATGGTGGCCTGGCAGTCACCGCGTACCCGACCGGTGGTCCAGTTGAGGGCCCCGGCGAGGTGCGTACGGAACGCCTCCTCGCCGTAGCTGCCCTCGGTGTGGCCCATGCCGGTGTAGAACGACCGGCCGCCGTCGTAGTCCCGGCACCAGGACACCGGGTGGAAGGCGCCGTTGGCGCTGGCCCCCGGGTTGTAGTGCCGCTCCTCGACCTGGGCGAGCGTGTGCACGGTGCCGATCGGGTTCGGGTCCCAGTTCTCCCAGCGGTCGGAGCGGGTGATGGTCAGCGGCAGCGACGCCGTGGCCGGGTGCTTGCGGTCCAGGATGTTCACCACCGCGCGGTTCACCGCGGGCGGTTCCGGGGCGGTGGTGCTGCCGGTGAACAGGCGCAGGTCGGCGAGTTGAACCAGCGGCTCACCGCTGTTCGCGGTGACGTTCAGCCGGTAGCGCGTGAACTCCTGCGGCGCGGCGATGTCGAACCGTCGGGTCTGGTACCGCTCCGGGAAGGTCTGCCCGGTGCGGCGGTCCAGGTCGGTCCAGCTCTGACCGTCCGTGGAGCCCTGCAGGGTCCAGTCCTTCGGGTCCCGACCGGAGGAGTCGTTGGCCGACGTGAGCGCGTACCCGGTGATCCGCTTCGGTGCGCTCAACTCGTACGCCACCCAGGCGGTCGGGGTGCGGACGAGCCACTTCGTGTTGGCGTCGCCGTCGGTCAGCTTCTCCTTGGTCTCGTTGGGCGGGTTCTCCCCGCTGGCGGTCACTCGGGCCACCGGCTCGGCCACCGGGATGGCGCCGGCCGGGCGGGTGCCGATCAGCCCGGTGAACCAGGTGGAGTCGACCTGGGCGCGGGCGGCGTCGGCGATGCCGACGAAACCGCCGCCGGCCTTGACGTAGCTCTGCAGCGCCGACTCCTGGTCGCGGTTGAGCGCGGCGCCCGTCGCGGAGAGAAAGACCACGCTGCGGTACGCGGACAGCCCGGCCGCGGTGAAGGTACCCGGGTCGGTGGTGGCCGTGACATCGATGTCATGGATGGCACCAAGCTGTTTGATGGTGTCCACCGCGCGAGAGACCGGGTCCTGTTGCTCGGCCACCGGGCCGTGGAACACCAGGACCGCGGTCTTCTGCGGCTGTGCCGCCGGCGCGGCGGCCGCCGTTCGCGGTGCGGCCGCGGCCGCCGTCGTCGCCGGGATCAGCGCCGCGAAGGCCGCTACCGCGGCGAGGGTTCGTCGTAAATTTCGGGTCATGCCCGTCCCCACTTTCGGTTCGGTCAGCTTCCGTGCGTGTGGGTGTGGCCCTGGAACCGGTGGATCGCCTCCTCTGCGCCCGGCGGCATGCTGCCGTCGGCGTTGCGCACCAGGAAGATCCCGGCCATGCCGCCGTCGGAGTGCGTCTGCACGTGGCAGTGGTACATCCACGCGCCAGGTCCGACGCCCTCTCCGGCCAGCACCTGGAAACCGAACGAGCTGCCGGGATTGAGGTCCTTGTTGTCGATCACCAGGCTCGGATCGCTCGGCCCCTCCAACATGCCGGTGCGGTTGTCCGCCCACCGGTGCGCGTGCAGGTGGAAGGTGTGGAACAGGTTGCCGTGGCCGATGGCGATCCACTCGACGCGCTCGCCCAGGTTCGCCTCGAACATCGGGGTCGCCGGGGCCATCTTGTTGTTGATCATCATGTCGTGGAACACGGCCGTGAACTGCTTCGACGGCAGGATGTCGCCGCGCCGCCGGACGATCAGCGCGCCGTACAGTCCCTTCGCGACACCGGCGGTGCCGTGGTCGGTGCCCATCGCGTGATCGTGGTAGTGCCAGTAGCCGGCGCTGCCCGGCATGTACCGCCGACCCGCCGCGGCAACCATCTCGTGGGAGCGCCAGACGTACGTCCGCGTCTCACCGGGGTTGTTGAACGAGTCGTTGAACGGGCTGCCGTCGGACTCGGTGCTGTAGTCCACCCCGTGCGGATGGATGGACAGCCGCTGGGTGGTGGTGTTGACCAGGGTGACCTCCAGCGTGTCACCCTCGTACATCTCCAGGATCGGGCCCGGGACGGTGGCCTGACCGGGCGCCAGGCCGTACCCGAACAGGTTGCCGGGCAACTGCTCGGCGTAGATGGTGACTTTCTTGGTGACACCGGCGGCGGCCCGGGCCGGGCTGCCTCCGAACGCTGTGCCGATCGTTGGGGCGGACGCGCCCAACGCCCCGGCGGCGAGCGCTCCGGTGGCGATCAGCGATCTGCGGGACAGGTGGCGGTGAGGGCCACCAGCGTGATCGTCCATGGGTCTCCGTTCCCGACCGGGCGAAGACGCGACGAGGGCAGGGTGCATCGACCGCCGAGCACGGGCGGTGGCACGACTGAGGGTGAGGCTCGTCGCGGGCTTTGCTCGGAAGACTCAGAACTTTCGATGGATGACAGCAACTTATGTAATCCATCGACAAAAGTACAGGTCTGATTGCAAAAAGATTACCTTGACATCACGACGTCGGTCGATTGACATGAAGCTGACACACAGGCCGTCGACCGCAGGGTCCTCGGCCGGGTCGCTCGCGGGTGTACGCCGCTACCCGTATCGGCAACGGAAAGCAGCGCACAGCTCGACGCCGGGCTGCCATCGAGGTGGCAACCCGGCGGGAAGGACGTACGGGAGCTGTGGTCAGAGGTTGTGGCGGTCGTCCGTCGGCAGGCTGGGAGCCGGCGAGGGCGCCGGCGACTGGTCCGGCTGACCGAGCTGCGCGACGTGGGTCGGGTCGAGGACCCGGGAGAGGAACGCGCGGGTCCGCTCGTGCTTCGGCGCGCCGAGCACCTCCTGCGGCGGCCCCTGCTCGACCACCACGCCGCCATCCATGAACACCACCCGGTCGGCCACGTCGCGGGCGAACGCCATCTCGTGGGTGACCACCATCATCGTCATGCCGTCCTCGGCCAGCTTGCGCATGACGGTGAGCACGTCGCCCACGAGTTCCGGGTCGAGCGCGGAGGTCGGCTCGTCGAAGAGCATCAGCTTCGGCTCCATCGACAGCGACCGGGCGATCGCCGCCCGCTGCTGCTGCCCACCGGAGAGCTGCGCCGGGAACACGTCGGCCTTGTCGGTCAGCCCGACCCGCTCCAGGTTGGCCCGCGCGATCCGCTCGGCCTCGGCCCGACCACGCCGGAGCACCCGGCGCTGGGCGATGGTGAGGTTGTTCAGGACGGTCAGGTGCGGAAACAGGTTGAACGACTGGAAGACCATGCCGATGCCGCGGCGGACCGCGTCGATCTCGACGTCCGGGTCGGTCATCTCGACCCCGTTCACCCAGATCTTGCCGGCGGTCGGCTCCTCCAGCAGGTCGACGCAGCGCAGCAGGGTCGACTTGCCGGAGCCGGACGGGCCGATGACGCAGACCACCTCGCCCTGGCCGACCTCGAAGTCGATGCCCTTGAGCACCTTGAGCGGCCCGAAGGACTTGTGCAGGTCGCGGATCTCCACAGCGGGGCGGGAGGGGGTGGTCGTCATGGGGGTCACCGAGCCTTGGCGTAGCGGAGTTCGAGGCGTCGTACCACCTGCGACAGCGGCAGGGTGATCACCAGGTAGGCGAGGCCGGCCACCAGCAGCGGGGTCGCGTTCACCCGGTCGTTGAGCATGTCCCGACCGAACTTGGTGATCTCGATGGTCTGCGCCGTCACGCCGAGCACGTAGGCCAGCGACGAGTCCTTGGTGAGCAGGATGAGTTCGTTCGTCAGCGGTGGGATCACGATCCGGAACGCCTGCGGGATGACGATCGTGCGCATGGCGGTGAAGTGCGACATGCCGAGGGTCCGCGCCGCCTCCATCTGCCCCTTCGGCACGGCCTGGATGCCGGCCCGGATCGTCTCCGCCATGTACGCCGCGGCGGTCAACCCGAGGCCGATCGCGATCGAACCGAACACCCCGCCCGGGATCTCGCGCTCGGGGAAGGCGATCGGGATGCCGTACCCGACGAGGAAGAGCACCAGCAGCGCGGGCAGACCCCGGAACAGCTCGATGTACGCCGTCGCCACCCAGCGGTACGGCGCCACCCTCGACAGCCGCATCAGCGCCAGGATGGTGCCGAACACCAGGCCGAAGGCGAACGCGCCCAGCGTGTAGAGGATGGTGTTGCGCAGCGCGACCGTGATGATCGTCGGGAACATCGACTTGATGATGTCGACGCGGAAGAACGCGTCGGCCAACCTGTCCCAGTCCGCGGCGACGAGCACCGTGGCGATGATGGCGATGAAGACCAGGTACTGGAGCCCGAGGGACAGCCGCTCCCGCTGGCGGCGTCGCAGCTTCACGTTCGCTCGTTGCCTTCCCGGAGGTAAAGGGCACGGAGGGCGTGCGGGACGCGCGCCCTCCGGTACTGCGCGGTGCTCAGACGCTCGGCCGCTACGCGGCTCAGGCGCTCGGCCGCTTGCCGATCCACTTCTCGTAGATCGTGTTGTACGTGCCGTCCTGCTTGGCCTTGGCCAGCACCTCGTTGATCTTCTTGAGCAGCTCCGGGTTGGCGTCCTTCTTCACGGGGAAGCCGTACTGCTCGCCGGTGTCGAACTCGGCGGCCACCTCGAACCCGCCCGGGTTCTTCTTCAGGTACTCGGTCCAGACCGGCAGGTCGTTGATGGCGGCCTCGACCTGGCCGTTGGCGACGGCCTGCTGCAGGGCGGCGAGGTCCTCGAACTCGACGAGCTTCAGGCCCTTCTCCGTCTCGAGCTTCTTGGCGTAGTCACGACCCGTGGTGGCCGCCTGGACGCCGAGCTTCTTGCCCTTGAGGTCGTCGAGCGACTTGTACGTCTTGCCGGTCTTCACCAGCATCGCCTGGGTGGCGTCGAAGTAGGGATCGGAGAAGTCGATCACCTTCCGCCGCTCCTCGGTGATCGTCATGCCGGCGGCAGCCGCGTCGCACTTGCCGGTGTTGAGGTCCTGGCCGGACTTGATCCCCTCGAACGGGGTGTCGATGATCGTCTGCTCGACGCCGAGCTCCTTGGCGACCAGATCCATGATCTCGACGTCGAAGCCGGTCACCTTGCCGCTGGCGTCCTTCGACTGGAACGGCGGGTACGGCAGGTGGGTGCAGACGGTCAGCTTGCCCGCCGCGACCAGCTTGACGCCGCTGGCCTGGACCTCACTGTCGTCCTTCTTCGCGCAACCCGCGCTCAGCGCGAGGGCGGCGACGGCCACGACGAGGCCGGCCTGACGGACGGCGCTTGGGAACCTCACGGCTGTGTCCCTCCGATTCGGCTTCCATTGCACAGAAAGCCAATCTGATTCATAGACTTTGCGATAAGCGACCGTACCCGATCCGGCGCGTCGCCCCCAGATCGCGCGGCGACCGCTCAGCCGGTGCGGCACGCCGGCCCTCACCGGCAAACCCGACACTTGGCCCGGAATGCGCCTCAGCCGCCCGTTCCCTCCTCCGCCCCGTCCGGGGTGAGGGCCCCTCCGTGGGGGTCTGTGTCCAGGAACACATGCTGGTGGCCCTTGCCGGCATCGACGCTGATCTGGTCGAGCTGGGTCGCCGCGACCGACCAGATCGTCGCGGCCTCGGCCGCCTGCCGGGCGGTGATGTCCAGCAGGGCCGCACGCTGCGCGGACGGAACATTGGCGGTCAGGGCGTAGGTGTCGACGGCCAGCGACGCCTGCTGGACCGCACCGCGCAACCCTCCGCGCGCCACGTTGGTGGCGGTGGTCCCCGACGGCGGGTCGGCGAACGGCGCCGCCGCCTGACGCATGACCTCCTGCCACTGGCGCGCCTTCGCCGGATCCGGGGCACGTCCGCCGGTCGTCTCCGTCTTGATGGCGGTCAGGACCGGGGCGACCTGGTCGCGGACCCGTCGGGCCGTCTCGATCAGCTCCGCGATCTGTTGGGCGTCCCGCTTCGCCTCGGCCTCCTTGAGGCTCGCGATGGTCGCCTCGGTGGCGTCCGGACGGCCCACCTGGTAGCCGATCAACCCACCGAGCAACGCGGTGACCAGTGCGATCACGCCCGCGACGGCCGCGAAGCGCATTGTGCGCTGGCGGTGCACGTCGGCCTTGTCCAGCTGATAGGAGGGTCGGCCGGTACGGCGTGCCATCGCATCTCCTCACATCGATAATGTGGGGCCAAAGATTAGCCGCCCCTCGTGACGTCCGTCGATAGCGAGGACCTTGACCCACGCCGTTAGACCGGGTAGCCCCACTCGGCCAGCGGCTTCTCCAGCACCCGTTCGATCGCGGCGAGCTGCGCCGGGCTGAGTTCGTCCCGGTACGCCTCCGCCCGGCCCACGGCGAAGTCGTACCGGGAGAAGCCCTTCTCGAAGGCGGCCGACCAGCCCAGGCCGAGGAAGTCGAGCATCCGGCCGACCTGTTCGCGCGGCTGCTCGACGAGGTCCTCGTAGCGCACGTCCAGCCACTGGTGGGCCGGGTGACGCAGCCGGGCCTGGGCGAAGGCGTCCATCAGCATCTTCCAGCCCAGCGCGGCGAGCACCTGGAAGGAGCGACCGGACTCGACCCACTCCTCCCGTAGGTCGGACGGGAGCGGGCCGTAGATCCAGTTGTCCGGCCCGCGCCAGCCGTCCCACCAGCCCATCTGGAGCCACGAGTTGGCCACCGCCCGGCCGTCGCGCACCACGTTGACCACCCGCAGCTCCGGGTACGCGGCGTGCAGCAGGCCGGTGCGCGGCCACCCGGTGACGTGCTGCACCAACTGCTGACAGCCCTGGCGGGCGATCCGCTCGTCGAAGAAGGCCCGCAGCCGCCGGGCCACGAACGGCGTCAGGTCCTCGGCCAGCAGGTCCCGGCACGGCCGGGAGAAGCCGGCCAGCACCTGCCGGTCGAGCAGGTGGTACGCCTCCGACGGCGCGACCCGGAGCCGGCCCCGCTCCAGCAACCGTCGACTGTGGCGCAGCGAGGTCATCCCCGCCGGGCGCGGTGCCGAGCGCCGGTAGAGCGCGCCGTTGAACCTGCCCTTGGGGTTGAGCCGGGCCAGTTTGTCGTCCAGGCCGGAGACGAAGCCGACCGCGGGATGCCGGGAGAGCAACTCCTGGACCAGGGTCGAACCGCAGCGACCGGTTCCCACCACCAGTGAGAGCATCGTTCAGCCTTCCTGCCGGGTGGCGGGTGACGGGGAGACGGCCGGGTCCGCGGCGGGAGAGGTTGCCGCCGGGCGGCGCAACGGGTAGCCGAACCGGGTCAGGGCCACGGCGGTCAGCCCGGTCACCACGGCGTACGCGCGGGTGGGGAGCCCGGTCAGCCACTCGGTGTCGGGGACCACGTCGACCAGCCCGGTGCGGTGCCGCGACGGATTACCGGCCACCGAGTGGGTGGGGGTGAGCCGCACCGTGGCCGGTGACGGGAACGGAAGCGCGTCCGGGGTCGCGCCGACGAAGCCGACGATCCGGGCGGTGGTGCCGGCCGGGTCGGCCACGAAGTCCTCGTACCGCACCCGCAGGTAGCGGCCCGGCGGACGGCGGCGGCCACCCCACAGTCGTACGGTCGCGGTGTTCCAGACCAGCCAGAGCAGCGCGGCCTTGCCCACCGGTGGTCGGCTCATCAGCTGGTCGTCGGCGCGCCCGTCCAGCGGGCGTCGGCGACGCCAGGAGTACGCGGTGGCGCGCGGGTCGCGGACCACGTGCAGGACGTACAGGTCGATGCCGGGCAGGCTGCCGAGCAGGGCGCCGTACGGCGGCAGCTTGGAGGAGTCGACGATGACACCGTCCGACCGGCCGGCCAGGGCGTGTTCGGCGATCGCGGCGTAGAGCCGGGTCAGGTGCGTGTCGTCGGGGTGGCCGGCGACCGGCGGCTGCCCCCGACGCTGGCGGCGCAGCAGTGCGGGCAACCCCCGCAGCCGCAGCCGCTGGGCCAACCGGGCGGCGATCCCGGCCGGGTCGGCGTCGGGCAGGTCGGCGCGCACCCGGGCCCAGAGCGGGCAGTCGGCCACCGGGGAACCGCAGCCGCAGGGCCGGTTCTCCAGGAGGCCGCGCCGCCACAGGTAGCGCAGCTCGCCCGCCGCGAAGAAACCGGGCAACTGTCCCAGGACCGTGGTGACCAGTGTGCTGCCACTGCGGCCGCTGCCGGCGAGGTAGAGCACCCGCACCGGGCTCACCGGGCCGCTCCCCCACCGGCGGCGGCACGGCCGGCCCGCCGTCGCGAGGGCAGCGCCTCGGCGGCCTCCGCGTACAGCCCACGGATCCGGTCCAGGTGGCGGTCCGGAGTGAATTGAGCGGCGATCTTCGCCCGGCCGGCCCGGCCCATCCGGTACGCCCGCTGGGGGTCGGCCAGGATGTCGTTGAGCGCGTCGCCGAGGGCCGTCGGTGCATCGGCGGCGACGATGCGACCATCCACCTCGGACTCGACCAGCTCGGGAAGCCCGCCCAGGTCGGTGGTGACCACCGGCACGCCGCAGGCGAACGCCTCCAGCACCGCCATCGGTTGGTTCTCGTGCCACCGGGACGGGACGGCGACCACCGCCGCCGAGCGGATCAGCTCGTGCAGGCGCGACTTGTCGAGACGGCCGTGGAACCGGACCCGGCCGGGCACCCGCCGTGCGGCGAGCGCCTCCAACTCCGGGCGGGCCGGGCCGTCTCCGGCGACGTCCACGCCGACCCCGGCCGGCAGCGCGGCGGCCGCCTCGATCAGCACGTCGACGCCCTTCTCCGGCGCCAGCCGACCGGCGAAGACGACACCGCCGCCGGGCGTCTGCTTGGCCGCGACGCCGGTCAGGTCGACGAAGTGGTTGACCACCCGCAACCGGTCCGGGTAGACGCCCGCGCGGCGCATCACGTCGGCCAGGAACGCACTCGGGCTGACGAAGAGCTGCACCGGGTCGTACGCGTCGAACTGCCGGTGCAACCAGGACTCGACGGCGAGCAGCCCACTGCGCGACAGCGACCCGTCCTTGCAGCGGCGACGGGCCGCCTGCAACGGGCCGCCGGTGACGCACGCCTGGCAGGGGCGGCCCCGGTCCAGCAGTTGGTAGCTCGGACAGGCGAGCTTGTAGTCGTGCATGGTCAGCACGCACGGCACACCGGCCGCGCGGGCCGCCGCCAGCACCGACGGGGAGAGCTGGTGGTAGATGTTGTGCAGGTGCAGCACGTCCGGCCGAAAGTCGTCGATCACCCGGGCCAGCCCGCGGCGGCTCGTCGGTGACCAGAGCATCCGGCCGACGGCCACCGCGCGGGGCCGCACCCCGCTGGGCGCCGGCTCGAACTCCACTTCGGACGGGAACCGCTCGGCGTACGGCAGCGGCGACTCGTTCTCCGGGTGGCTCATGCCGAAGTAGGCCACCGTGTCGCCGGCGGCCCGTTGCAGGTCGGCGAGATCGAGCAGATACCCCTCGGCGCCGCCACGGCGGTAGAGGAACTTGTTCACATGCAGCACGCGCATCGACTCGGCCTGCTCACGTCGATCGGGCGAACCGGGCCCGGAGGTGATGACCGGGGTCTGCCCGCCCCGGCCAGGGCCCACGGTATGCAGGGCGAGTCGGCGAGTCCAGCTCACGTTTGCCTTGTGGCTGAACGGGTGATCTTCGTCTGCCCGTGCGGTCCGCAGCCTGGCTTCCCGCCATGATCTCCCGATAGCCTGGCTGCCGCCGGTCGCATCCGCTCTGGTGTCGGGCCGGGCCGGTGCCCGACGAGGAGGACCCGTGGCAGCCGACGACGAGGTCTCCGCGCTCGCGTACACCGCGCGGCGGGTCCGGCGGCACCTGCGCTGGGCGCGTACCGAGGGGGTCGGACGGCTGATCGAGGAGGACCGCCTCAACCCGGTCGAGCGAATCGGCACGGCCCTGGCGAAGCGACGCTGGCGACGGCGGGCCGGCCGCCCACCCGGCTCGGCGATGCCGGTCTACCTGGTCGGCCTGCAACGCTCCGGCACGAACATGCTGGTCCGGGGCCTGGACGCCGCCCCCGAGGTGGAGGTCCGCAACGAGAACGACGGCACCCTCTTCCACCGCTTCCAGCTGCGCCCGGACCCGGTGCTGACCGCCACCCTCCACCGCAGCCGGCACGCGTACGTCCTGGTCAAGCCGCTCTGCGAGAGCCACCGGGTGGACGAGTTGCTGGCCCTGCCGGGGCTGCCGCCCGGACGCGCGCTGTGGGTCTACCGTGACGTCGACGACCGGGCCCGCTCCGAGGTCGCCAAGTTCGGTGACGCCAACCTGCGGGCCCTACGGGCGATCGCCGACGGCAGCATCGGCCGACGGTGGCAGGGGCAGCGGCTCGACGCCGACACCGTCGAGCTGATCCGGGCCCACGACCCGCAGCGGTTGGATCCACACAGCGGCGCGGCGCTGTTCTGGTACGTCCGCAACTCGCTGTTCTTCCAGCTCGGCCTGGACCAGCGGGCGGACGTGCTGCTCTGCCGCTACGACAGCCTGGTCGCCGAGCCCGCCGCGCAGCTCCGACGGCTCTGCGCCTTCCTCGACTTCCCCTACCATCCCCGGCTGCACGCGCACATCGCCCCACGCATCTCGCACGGCGCGGCGGGCCACCGACGGCTACCGATCGACAGGCGCGTCCGGGCGCACTGCGACGAGCTGACCGACCGGCTCGACCGCGCCGCCGCCGACGCCCGATCCGAGACGACGAAGGCGGTCGACCGTGGCTGAGACCGGAACCCGTACCGCGCCGATCTTCCTGGTCGGCTGCCAGCGGTCGGGCACCACGATGGTGCGCCTCGTCCTGGACTCGCACTCGCGGATCAGCTGCGGCCCGGAGACCCGGTTCCTGCCGGACCTGCGACGGATCGTCGGCCGGGACTGGGAACGGCTGGCCCGCTTCGGTTTCCCGCGCGAGGACTGGCTGCGCCGGATCCGGGACTTCTTCGGCGGCGTGCACGCCGACTACGCCGCCGCCCGGGGCAAGACCCGGTGGGCCGACAAGACCCCGCTGTACGCCATGTCGCTCGACTTCGTCACCGAGGTCTTCCCGGACGCCCAGATCGTGCACCTCATCCGGGACGGACGCGACGTGGTCGTCTCGCACCGCAAACGGTTCGGCTACTGGTCCGCGGTGAAGTGCGTGGTGAAGTGGCCGCGCTACATCCGCACCGCGCGGGCGGTCGGCGCCACCCTGCCGGCGGACCGCTACTACGAGCTGCGCTACGAGCAGGCGGTCGGCGAGCCGGAGAAGACGATGCGGGGCCTCTTCGAGTTCCTCGGCGAACCGTGGGAGGACGGCATCCTCGACTACGACAGCAAGCAGCACGACGTGGCCCAGAAGTACACCACCGAGGCGGAGCGGCGACGCGCGGCGGTGGGCGACACCGCACCGATCTACGGCTCCCGGGTGGGCAGCCACCGCCGCGAGCTCGACCCGTTCCTCCGCCTTCTGGTCTGGGTCTTCTCCGGCCCGACCCTGCGCGCCCTGGGCTACCGGTGACCCGCCCGGGCCGGCTGCGTGCCGTCGCCGCCGCCGTCACCGCCACACTTCTGCTCAGCGCCGGCTGCACCGCTGGCGACGACGATCCGCCACCGGCCGCCACCCCCTCCGCGACGGCGGCACCCGCAGCCACCAGCACCGTGGACGGGGTGCGCAACCCGTTCGGCGCGCACTGGGACTGGTCGCGGTACCAGCAGTTCGAGCCGTACCTGCGCCGGCTCGCCGGTTCGGCGACGTACGAGGAGATCTCCTGGTGTGAGATCGAACGGACCTCGGGGCAGGCGGACTGGGCCGGGTTGGACGAGATCGCCACGCGCAGCCGGGAACTGGGCATCACCCTGCACCTGAAGATCCGCACCGGCGTGTGCTGGGCGACCGGTGGCACCGCACGCCACACCCGGGGCACGGCGAACAAGACCGAGTCGGCGATGCCCACCGACCTCGGCTCGTACCAACGGTTCGTCCGCTCGGTGGTACAGCGCTACGGCCCGTACGGGGTGCGGGAGTACGCCATCGAGAACGAGGTCAACGCGCCGAGCTACTGGGCCGGCAGCCCCGAGGAGTACGCGCGGCTGGTCCGGGCCGCCGCCGAGACGATCCGCGCGACCGACCCGAAGGCGCGGGTGGTCGACTCCGGCATCAGCAGCGTCGCGTACGGCATGGGTGTCGCCGACCGGCTGGCGCGCGCCGGTCGGGGGGCCGAGGCGGTCGCCGCCTACCAGGCGTACTTCCAGCGTCGGGTCGGCACGCGGGGGCAGCAGATCCCGGCGGTCACCGGGGAGGCGCAGCTGCGCAGGGCGCTCGGCACCGAGACCAACAGCCGCAGCCTGCGCTTCCTGGCGGTCACCGAGTCGCTGTTGACCGACCGCACCGTCGACGTCCGGCAGGTGCACTTCTACGAGCACTTCAGCGGGGTGGCGCCGCTGCTGGACTACCTGCGCGCGACCACGCCGCCGGGTACGCCGATCCAGGCGTGGGAGGTCGGGCAGTTCTGGCGCGACGGCGACGGTGACCCGGCCAGCCGGGCCGCCGAGATGGTCAAGACGGTCACCCTGCTCGCCGCCGGCGGGATCGGCGAAATCAGTTGGTTGCCGTTGGCGTACAACCCGAACAACGCGGCCGGCAGCGAGGTCCGCTACGGCCTGCTCGACCCGGACGGCACCGAACGCGAGGCCGGCCGGATGTTGGCCGCCCTGGCGGACGCGGCCCGGGACGCCACCGTCACGCCGCTGCCCGCCTCGGTGGCCGGCAGGCTGAACGGGGTCGCGTTCGTCCGGGACGGGTCGAGCACCCTGGTGCTCTGGTCGACGGCGGACACGCCGGTGACCGTGCCGGCGACGCCGGGCGGGCGGACCGGGGCGGTGGGTTCCCCGCTCGGCGCGGCCGGTGGCGGCACCACGGTGACCGACGTCCCCGTCCTGCTCCGCGCCGACCAGCCGGTGGACCGGATCCTCGCCGCCGTCCGTTAGCGACCTCCAGCGTGCGCTCGCTGGCCCGCATGTCGATGTGCCGGCAACGTCGGATATTGGAACCATCGGAATAGGGTGACCGTCGGGCACCACTCCTCGGGTCGGCAGTTCCTCGGTCGCGCTCCTGGTGGGGCAGAGGCCAAGGACTCAGCCTTCCAGGTAGGCGAGGACCGCCAGGATGCGGCGGTTGTCGTCCTCGGAGGGCTTGAGACCGAGCTTGGTGAAGATGTTGTTGCTGTGCTTGCTGACGGTTTTCTCGGTGACGAACATCCGGGCGGCGATCGCAGCGTTCGAGCGGCCCTCGGCCATCAGGGTGAGGACCTCATGCTCGCGTGGGCTCAGCTCCAGCAGCTTAGGGTCGGTGGAGCGGTGGGTGAGTAGCGCACTCACCACGTCGGGATCCATAACGGTGCTGCCGGTAGCGACCTGCCGGACACTGGCGACGAATTGGTCGACGTCCGTAACCCGGTCCTTCAACAGGTAGCCCACCGCGCCCGCGCGATCTGACATCAGCTCCCTGGCGTAGATCTGCTCGACATACTGCGACAGCACCATGATGGGCAGCCCTGGAATCTGGCGGCGGGCCTCGATCGCGGAACGCAGCCCCTCGTCGGTGAAGGTCGGCGGCAACCGCACGTCGACGATGGCGACGTCGGGGCGGTGCGTCGTCAGCGACCGGATCAGCGCGGGGCCGTTGTCGACGGCTTCCACGACCTCGAATGAATTGGCCCGCAGGATCCTGATCAGGCCCTCGCGGAGCAGGGCGAGGTCCTCGGCTATCACGATACGCACGGCAGCGACATCCTCACCTCGGTAGGTCCGCCCGGCGGGCTGTCAACGGTCAGCGTGCCGTCGAAGGCCGCCAGGCGACGGACGATGCCACGCAGGCCCGTGCCGGAATCGATCGAAGCACCCCCACGGCCGTCGTCGGACACCAGCATCCTCAGTTCCCCGGCAGCGCCGCCCCGGTGGGGTGCGAACTCCACGGTGATCCGGATCTGCTGGGCCTGGGCGTGCTTGATGACGTTCGACAAGGCCTCGGCGACGGCGAAGTAGGCCGCGGACTCGATCGGGGCCGGCAGCCGTCCGGGTAGGCGGGTCACCACCGTGGTCGGGATCGGATTGACCAGGGCCAAGGCCTTGAGTGCGCCGTCCAGGCCACGGTCGGCCAGCACCGGCGGATGGATGCCTCGTACCAGGTCGCGCAGCTCGGTGAGGGCACTGGAGGTCGACTCGCGGGCCTCGGCCAGCAACTGCTGGGCGGCCTGCGGATCGTTGGGCAGTAACTGTTCGGCCAAGCCCAGGCTCATACCCAGCGACACCAGCCGGGCCTGCGCGCCGTCGTGCAGGTCGCGTTCGATTCGGCGCAGTTCACCGGCCTGGCTGTCGACGGCCTCAGCCCGCGAGGTCGCCAACTGTTGGACGCGGGCCCGCAGGCGCGCCTGTTCGGTGGGGCCGAGCAGAGCGCGGATCACCCGAGCGTTGAGGTTCGCGAGGCGCACCGCAGTGACGTACCAGAGCAGAAGGAAAACCGGACCGAGCGGTACCAGCCCGAACGACTGCGCGACGCTGTGCAGCCGGAAGCCCTCCCCCAGCGGAGTGCGGAATACCTGAGAAGGCGTCAGCTGATAGATGAGCGGATAGATCAGGTAAACGACTCCGAAGACGAAGAACAGCAGCGACAGTCCGCAACTCAACCAAATGGTGATCGAGTTGACCACCAACCAGATCCAGTCCCGCCACGTCGCCGGGTCGCGCAGGATCGTCCAGAGCCGCACCGGCCACCCGGCGCCCGGCGTCGGCTGATAGGGCCGGGCGGGCACCGGTTCGCCGAGCCGGTCGGCGGCCCACTGGCGATGCAGGTCGGCAAACCAGCGCACCAGTACGGTCGCGAGCAGGGTCAGTGGGATTCCGACGCCAAGCACGGCGATCGATATCGAGGTGATCCAGAGTGTGGCCAGCACGGCACCTAGGACCGCGCCCGGCACCAGCACCAGCGACCAGCCCAGCAGGCTCATCCGCTGGGCCAGCGCGGAGCGCGGAATCGGACCGCTGCGAGCGACGCCACCCGGCCGGGAGCCCTCCCGCGAGGGCGAGGAGCCGCCGGACAGGGCGGTTCCGCTGTTATCGGTCATCTCACTCCATCATTGCGCATCGTGCCGAACCGCCGGGCTGGTGATTCATGTTGGCCGGCGATCCGCACTTCCCCACGGTCGGTGTCCCCCACGTCGCGCGGGATCCAGCGACCATGGTGTCCGTCCGTGGTCCACGGAGGCTCGCATTGCCGATCGACGGCTCGATCGATCGACACCCGCACACACGCTACCCATCGCGTAGGCAGTTCCGGCCCGCTCCCCGAATCTCGACCACCACCTCGCCGTCATCGGGATCCGGACCGTGTGGCTTGTCGCGCTCACCTACGGGCAGTGCCGGTCAACCAGGCTCGCCGGTCCTGTCTGCCGTCGGCCCGATGGCCTTTACTTGACGGTGGCGGTCATCCGTTCGATTTCCTTGAGCACCAGGGCGGGCTTGTCCTGGGGAACGTCGTGGGAGCTTCCCTCGGCGATGACGAGTGTGCGGTCCGGCCCCGCCTTGGTGAACGCCGCTGCCGCGTCGCGCCAGGCCTGAGCGTCCTGCGGAGATCCATCGAAGGGTGTCTTGTCCGACACGATATAGATGACGGGCACGCCGTCGGGCCAGGAGACCTTGTGGTACGCCTGGTGCGTGGGACCGAAGTTGTCGGCCGTGGCGATGAGCTGGCGGTTCGCCTTCGTCGACGGCGCCTTCTTGAGCTCTTCGATCTGCGGCGCGGTTAGCGTGACGAGGCGTTGGGTCTGGGTGTCGGTGAAGAATTGCGGCACGTTGGCATCGATGAGCACCGCCCCGGAGACAACGCCGGGGTTCGCGAGGACGAAGTAGTGGGCCACCTCTCCTGCCTGCGAGTGGCCCGCGAGGACCACGTTCTGGGTGACGCCGAGTTCACGCAGACCGGCCTGCAGGTCGGAGGCGGCGGCCTTGGGGTCCCATGGGCCCTTCACCTCCTCGCTGGCGCCCAGACCGGCCCGGTCGTAGGTGATGATCTGCGATCCGGTGGCCTGCGACAGCTGCGGCACCAGGGCATCCCAGTACGAGGAGTCCTCGCCACCGCCGGCGTCCAGCACGATGGTGGGAGAACTCCCGGGCGTGACGTGGAAGGCAAGCTGATGCCCGTTGTTGGCGATCATATGCAAGCCCGCTGCGGGGGCCGCACTTGCCGGGCCGGCCGCGCTTGTCGAGGTCGAGGGAACCGCGGCTACCGAACTGGCCGCGGGCGCGGCCTTCGGCGCCGCCGAGTCATCACACCCGGCGACTGCCGCTATCACGGCGACGGGAAGGACGAGGGCCAGGGCGGCCCGATGGAACCGGGAGATCTGCGTGGTCATGGAAATGAGCTTCCACGGTTGCTGGATCTTGCTCGATCCTGCTACCTCCGAGTCGGGTTGGGAGTTACCCCTACCCTCGCCAGGGGCAAACCCGTCAGGCAGGTGCCCGGTCCGGGTCGGGCGCACCCGATTCCTGCCTGACCACCGCCAGCCGGCCGCGAACGTCCCGGCCGTGCAGTTTCGAGGTTCAGGTCGGATACGCCGTGGAGCAGCGGTGCCGGGTCTTCAGCACGGGAATACCTGCGCCACTCCTACGAATACTTGGCATCTGCGCACGGCATCACGCTGGCCTACCTCAGAGGTATAAATATGTCTCTGAGGTATACCGCTCATTGCCGTGCCCGTCCTCGGCGGCGGTGACGGGCGGTGACCGCCGTGCCCTAGCCGGGCCAGGGTTCGGGCCAGTCGAGCAGGGCGGTCAGGCGGGCGTTGTGCGGCGCGAAGTGCGCGCCGAGACGCTCGCGCAGAGCCGGGGTCAGCTGCGAGACGCCGTGGTCGACGCGACGGGTGTGCCGGGTGAACGTTTCGGGGGTGAAGGCCGGCAGGCCGAGGAAGCGCAGCATGTCGCCGTACGTGCCGGCCGGGTCGGTGTGTAGGTCTTCGGTCCGGGCGACGTGGATCCGCTGCCGGGGGACGTGCGCGAACCACCGGTCCAGCTGCTCGGCATAGCGACCCCGGGCCGCGTACGAGTAGTTACGCAACGCCCGGTGCGCGGCGGCGCTGTCCGGGCCACCGCGCGTTGCCCGCGCCAGCCGCTCCTCCTCCGCGTCGAGCGCGTCGGCGAAGGACAGCGGCTCCAAGCCGTACGAGCGGGTGTGCAGGTAGTGCGAGTAGGCCCGCTGCACCGGATCGCGCAGCAGGACGACGAAGCGGGCCTGCGGCAGGGTCGCCGCGACCCGGGCCGGCACGCTCGGGTGGAACAGGTAGTAGGGACTCGCCTCGAACGTACGCTCGCCCGGGGCGAGGTGCGGGAAGTGCCCCCGGTACCACCGCTCCCCCCGAGCGTGGTGGACGCTGAAGTACTGCAACTCCTTGCCGCTGGCCACCCGGACCCGGGGATGCGCGGCGAGGTGGTGGTACAGCGACGTGGTGCCGCAGCGCTGCCCACCGATCACCAGGAAGTCGGGCAGCGGACCTGGCTCTCCCGGCCGGGCGGCGCGCCCCCAGGCCCGTGCCGCCCGTACCCCCCGGCGCAGCCGGTCGGTGACCTGACGCCGTGCGACGCCGGTCACGAGCGGACTCCGCTGCCCACGACGGCATCGGCGCTGCCGTCGGCGGCACGTCGACCGCCACGGCGGGTCACCGCGCGCAACACCATGACGTCCTCCCGACTGAGCCCGAGGGCGAGCACCGCGGCGAGGTACGTCGCCACGATCGCGGCCAGACCGACAACGAGCTGCGCGGTCCCGCCTCCGACCAGCCACCGCACGGCGAACCCGACGCCCATCGCGACCAGCGCGGCGACCAGGCCCTTCACCATGCCCGCCGTCACCGGCACGGTGTGCACCTGCGCGCGCACCTGCCAGACCCGGGCGATGTTCACCGCCGCCAGCGAGACCGCCCAGGCCACCGCCGCGCCGAGAATGCCGTACGCCGGGATGAGCCAGAGGTTGAGCAGGACGTTGAGCAGCAGGGCGGCGAGGTTGTCCACCATGTTCACCGAGACCCGGCCGGACATGTTCAGCAGCGTCCCGCAGGGCCCGGTCGCGGCATTGACGAGCTGGCCGAGCGCCAGCACCACCGTCACCGCCGCGCCGCCGGCCAGACCCGGCCCGCCGACCAGCCGCAGCAACTGCTCCGGAAAGACCAGCAACGCCACGAAGGCCGGCAGCGACAGCCGGAGCACCCAACCGGTGGCGACCCGGTAGATCCGGCGTACCTCGTCCAGTCGACCCTGGTGGTAGAGGTGCGCCAGGTGCGGACCGAACGAGGCGTTGACCGGAGCCAACACGAACACCGCGATCGTGACCAGCCGGGTCGCCACGTGGTAGACGCCGATCGCGTCGGGACCGTAGTCGAAGAAGCCGAGTAGTAGCGCGTCCACCCAGATCAGCCCGGTGGACGACAACGAGGAGACCCAGCTGACCGTGGAGAACCGGAACAGCTCGCCGGGCCGGTACGCGGGTCGGGCGGCGGGCACCCGGCGCACCATTCGGACGAGCGCCACGAGGGCCAACCCGGCCGCGCTCCAACTCGCCGCCACCAGCGCCCAGAACGCGCCGGTCAGGCCCGCCCCGAGGGCGATCGCCAGCGCGGTGAGCACCAGCCGGGCGGCCGGCTCGTAGACCTGGCCGATGAGCGCATAGGCCCGTTGCGTGCGCCACCCCCGGGTGGCCGCGAGCGCGGCCTCGCAGACGGTCGAGGCGGGCAGGCAGAGCGCCGCCAACCGCAGTCCGGTGGTGAGCTGCGGGTCGTGCAGGGCGTCGGCGAGCCACGGCGCGCCGACCGCCAGACCGAGGGCGATCACTGTGGACGCCACGGCCGAGATGCCGAGCCCGAGCCGGATCGCGCCCCGGAGGGCGGCCGGCTCGTCGTCGGCGAGGTGCACCGCCACGAACCGGGTCAGCCCGGCCCGGAAACCGGAGAGCGAGAGCAGCCCCAGCAGCGACAGCACGGCGTAGACCTGGGCGTACCGGCCGAGTTCGCGTACACCCAGGGCCCGGGCCAGCAACAGCATGACCAGGTAAAGCGCCACCTGGCTGAGCACGGCGCTGCCCAGGTTCAGCACACCGCCGCGGGCCATGCCGCGTACCTGCTGGTCGCCGGCCTCCGGCGCGGCCGGCGGCTGGTCGGTCACCTCGCGCACCCGGCGGCCCCTTCCCGGGTGGTCACGGCCGGGCCGCGGTCATGGTCTCCGCCGGCACCGGAGGGGCCGCGGCGGTCGCCGCCGCCGGCCGGGTGGCGGCACGACCCCGGGAGAGCAGTTCGAGTACGCCCACCAGCAGCACGCCGAGCAGCAGACCGGCGCCGCCCACCGGCAGGGCGGTACGCACCAGCTCGGTCATCCGGCTCACCTCGTGCGCCTCGCCGATGCTTGTCACCTGCTTCGGATCGGCGGCCTGGGCCTGCGCCCGCGCCGCCTGCAACCCCTCCCGCGCCTGGGACAGGGCGTTGGTCGCCGCGTCCCGCTGGGCGAGCAGGGCCTGGTAGTCGGGGAGCTTCGGCCCCAGCTGGTCGAGCTTCTTCTGGGCCGCGGTGATCGCGGCTGTCGCCGCGTCGACACCGCGGCTGTTGCCGACCGCCTGCATGGAGAGCTGCTGCTGGCGCAGGCTGGTCAGCTCGCCCAGCGTCGCCTGGTAGATCCGGTCCGGCTGGGAGACCTTGTTGGTCCTCTCCCACTCCCCGATCGCCCTGGTCGCCGCGGTGACGTCGGCGTTGGCCGCCTCGACCTCGCCGGTGGCGATGCCGACCTGGGAGGAGAAGAGGAAGGCCAGCGACCGGGTGGTGGTCGCGGTCAGCACCGGCGCGATCTTCGCCCGGTCACCGGCGGTGTACGTCACCTCCAACTGGCTGCTCGCGCCGACCTGGGTGACGGCGAGCCCGTCGCGCAGCCGCTCCGGCGGCACCCCGGTGTCACCGGCCACGTCGGCGAGGACGCGGGGCGAGGTCACCGCCGCGCCGAACGCCGCGACGAACTGGTTCGCCGCCTGCGTACCTGTGTACTGCGTTCCGGCCGCACCGCCGACCAGCGCCGGCGCCGCCACGTACGCGGTCCCGCTGAACTGCTGTGGCGCGAACAGGACGATGGCGGCCGCGGCGCCGGTGGCGAGCACCGGCACCCCCACGAGTACCCAGAGGCGCCGTCGGGCGACCCGCAGGTAGTCGACGATCTCCACTTTTTCCCCAATGCTGTCGTTCAGTCAAACCGGGACGGACGTGCCTCGTGGCTGCTCGCCGGTCAGGTTCGGAGCCGGTTGGCGGGCGATCACACTGGCCGCCGCGGCGAACGCGACGAAGTACCAGAGGGTGACCACGTTGGAAATGACGTTGGAGGCGGCGCTGACCGCCACGAACGCGGCGGCGCAGCCGGTGAACCCGACCGCGACGCCACGCTCGAAGCTGCCCGGAGGCGCGCGCCGCAGCGCCCTCCGCGCGGTGTGCAGGAAGGTGAACAGCATCAGCAGGTACGCCCCGAGACCGAGCAGCCCGGTCTCCACGTACGCGCGCAGGAAGTCGTTGTGCGGCTTCTTCGCCTCGTCGGTCTCGCGCTGGGTCATGTTCGGCCCGATGCCGGTCACCGGGTTCCGGTCGGCGAGCGTGACGATCTCGGTCCAGTAGCCGATCCGCCACGCCAGGGTGTTTCCGGTCGGGTCTCCGCCGACCGCGCGCGACGTGCCGAGTTGGGCGAAGCGTTCGCCGACGGCGGGTACCAGGGCCACCCCGGCGACCGCCACCACGCAGAGGGTGACAAGCATCCGCCTGCTGCGATGCAGCGCCGCGACCACCACCAGGCCGATCGCCGCGCCGAGCAGGGCGCTGCGGGTGTTGGTGAGCAGCAGGAACAGCAGCGAGAGCGCGAGCAGCACGCCGAGCGACGCCCGCTGTCGGCGACCCAGGAAGCGGTACACCGCGAACCCGAAGATCACCATGAACATCAGGTAGCGGCCGAACGTGGTCGACTGGCTGAACGTGCCGCTGATCCGGGTGAAGTCGCCCTTCACCTCGGCCGGCGGGTTGCCCAGCAGCGACAGGACGACGGTGTAGCCCAGCGCCAGCACCAGCGAGGCGTAGCAGGCGAGCAGGACCCGACGGATCGCCGCGGTGTCCGGCATGAGCTGTTCCAGCACCACGAACATCACCACCACGGTGAGGATCCGCAGCGCCTCCAACAGGCTGTTCGCCGGCCGGCTGGCACCGAGGGCGCTGACCACGCTGCTAGCCCCGACGAGCAGCATGGCCCAGCTGAGCGCGGAACCGCGCAGGCGCCCGTGCCGGCTGAGCTGTGCGGCCAGCCAGAGCCCTGCGGCGAGGAGGAACAGCACCGCGAGCAGTGTGGAGGGGTCCACCGCCCGGGCCGATCCGGCGGAGTCGGCCTGGCCGGCGCTCGGGCCGGTCAGCTTGAACAGGTCGACGCAGGAGCGCACCGCGAGCATCAGCAGCACGTACCCGGCGAACCGGGTCAGTGCGAGGACGGCCACCGCGATCCCCGCGACGGCCGCGAGCGGCAGCACCATGCCCCTACGGTCACCGGCCGCCATGGAGACACCGGCGACCACCGCCACGACCGCGGCGGCCAGCGCCGCGCCGCCGGTGAGGAGGCGGGTCGGGTCGAGCCGCCTGGCCATGAGCGGAGTGACCTGCTGCGTGTGTTGTTCCACTGATCCCACTGAACTGAATCGGCGCTGCCCGGCCGCTGCCGGGCGCGGCCAACCGATGTCCTCCCGGCACAAGATCGGTTCAATCTAGCCCTGTCACCCCGACGGCAGAAGGGGCCGTTGCACCGACTGGGCCGTCCTCCGCGGGGCTGATCCGACGCTGCCTGAGCGAACGCCGTCCGGTCAGTCGGGGGCCCGGGCGGATCGTGCCCTGGTCCGTCGGCCCGGCGCCGGGGCCAGCCGGAGGTAGAGCCGCTCCAACTCGCGGGCGGCGGTGTCCCAGCTGTACCTGCCGGTGATCCGCTCGCCCAGCGCCACGGCGCCGGCCCGTTCAGCTGGCAGGTCCGCGAGCAGCGACGTCAGCGCCCGGACCAGGTCGTCCTCGTCGCCGTCTCGGAACAACCGCCCTCCGGCGGCGTCGGACTTCAGCACCTCGACGTGCGGCGCGATGTCGCTCGCGACCACCGGCAGCCCGTACGCGGCCGCCTCCAGCAACGTCAACGGCAGTCCCTCCAACCGGGACGGTTGGACGAAGCCGGCGGCGCCGGAGTACAGCTCGGCGAGCAGGTCGCCGTAGGCGAACCCGGTGAAGACGATCCGGTCGTCCGCGCCGGCTTCACGACGCAGCCGGTCCACGAAGTCGTCGGTGAACGACGACCCGCCGACGATCGCCAGGCGCATCGGGGTCTCGGTGCGGCGGAAGGCCCGGATCAGCAGGTCGGCCGCTTTCTCCGGGACCAGTCGACCGACCAGCAGCAGGTAGCCGCCCGGAGTCAGCCCGAACCGGTCCTGGATCTGGCCGGCCCGCACCGGCCGGGCCGGGTTCACACCGTTCGGGATGTAGGTCGTCGGGCGGCCGAACCGGGTGCCGTAGTGGGCGGCGAGCCCCCGGGAGACCGCCACCCGCTGGTGTGGCACGTAGCCGCTGAACCAGTGCGCGCTGCCCAGCACCGCCCGCGCGGCGAACCCCCACTTGCCCCGCTGGTTGTCCAGCCCGTGCACGGTCAACACCACACGCGCCCGGGACAGGGCGCGCGGGAGCGGGGCGACCAGGGCCGGCCCCAGCCCGTGGTAGTGCACGATGTCGGGCCGCGCGGTCATCGCCGCCACGGTCGAGGTCGCCGCATGCACGATGGCGTCGAGGTGTTTGCTCGCGATCGTGTGGGTCTGGCGCAGCCGTACGCCCCGGTAGCCGTCAGCGGGGGTCTCGCCGTAGCTGCGGCGGCAGTAGACGGTGACCTCGTGCCCGTAGCTGGCGAGCCGGCTGGCCATCTCCTCCACGTGCCGTTCGATCCCGCCGTAGGTCGCCGGCATCCCCTTCTGGCCGATCATCGCGATCCGCAGTGGACGCCAGGCGGTGCCATCGGCGCTGGCCGGCCCGCCGGGGACGACCCGCTGCCGGGGAATCGTCCGGCTCCCGGCGTGCTGGTCCACTTCCTCGGCCTGCAGGTTGGGATGGCCCACGTTGACTCCCTGCGTGACTAGGTCAGCGCCCGCCGCCCGGGCAGATCAACACCTTGCCATGGATGGGCCCGTCCGCCAGCTGATCAATGAGACAAAAAAATCATCCATGGGATTCGTTGCGAAGGGAATACCACCAGAGTGGCATCGAGGTGGACGGCGCCGGTGCCGCGTCGAACGGCACGCGAAGGGCGACGAGCCCCGACCGATCACGTGGATCGGCCGGGGCTCGTCGGTGGTGCCTGTCAGACGAGATCGAACCGGTCGAGCTCCATGACCTTGGTCCAGGCGGCCACGAAGTCGGCCACGAACTTGTCGCGGGCGTCCTGGCTGGCGTAGACCTCCGCGAGGGCCCGCAGCTGCGAGTTGGACCCGAAGATGAGGTCGACCGCGGTGGCGGTCCACTTCACCTCATCGGTGGCCAGGTCGCGGATCTCGTACACGTGCTCGTCGGACTTCGACGCGCTCCACCGGGTGCCCGGGGAGAGCAGGTTGGCGAAGAAGTCGTTGGTGAGCACGCCCGGCCGGTCGGTGAGCACACCGTGCTGGCTGCCGCCGACGTTGGCGCCGAGGGAGCGCAGACCGCCGATGAGGACGGTCATCTCGGGCGCGGTCAGGTTGAGCATGTAGGCACGGTCGACGAGCAGCACCTCCGGCTGGGTCTTCTCGCCGGCGCGCAGGTAGTTGCGGAAACCGTCGGCGCGCGGCTCCAGGACCCGGAAGGAGTCGGTGTCGGTCTGCTCCTGGGTCGCGTCGGTGCGGCCCGGCCGGAACGGCACGGTCACCTCGACGCCTGCGTCCCGCGCCGCCTTCTCGACGGCGGCCGAACCGGCCAGCACGATCAGGTCGGCGAGCGAGATGGTCGCCCCGCCGGCCGAGTTGAACTCCTGCTGGATGCCCTCGAGGGCGGTCAGGACGGTGGCCAGCTGCTCGGGCTGGTTGACCTCCCAGCTGCGCTGCGGCTCGAGGCGAATGCGCGCCCCGTTGGCGCCGCCGCGCTTGTCGGTGTGCCGGAAGCTCGCGGCCGAGGCCCAGGCGGTGGAGACCAGCTGGTCGACCGTGAGACCGGACTCCAGGACCTTCGCCTTGAGGGCGGCGATGTCGGCGTCGCCCACCAGCTCGTGGTCGACGGCCGGCACCGGGTCCTGCCACAGCTGCGGCTCGGCCACCCACGGCCCGAGGAAGCGCTCGATCGGGCCCATGTCGCGGTGCAGCAGCTTGTACCACGCCTTGGCGAAGGCCAGCGCGAACTGGTCGGGGTTCTCCAGGAAGCGGCGGGAGATCTTCTCGTACGCCGGGTCGACGCGCAGCGACAGGTCAGTCGTGAGCATCGTCGGCTTGTACTTCTTCGCCGGGTCGAACGGGTCCGGGATGATCGCCTCGGCGTCCTTGGCGACCCACTGCTTCGCGCCACCGGGGCTGGTGGTGAGCTCCCACTCGTAGCCGAAGAGGATCTCGAAGAAGCGGTTGCTCCACTGCGTCGGCACGTCGGTCCACGTCACCTCGAGACCGCTGGTGATCGTGTCGGCGCCCTTGCCGCTGCCGTGGGTGCTCAGCCAGCCCAGGCCCTGCGCCTCCAGCGGGGCGCCCTCGGGCTCCGGGCCCACGTGGTTGTCGGCGACGCCGGCACCGTGGGTCTTACCGAAGGTGTGACCACCGGCGATGAGGGCGACCGTCTCCTCGTCGTTCATCGCCATCCGGCCGAAGGTCTCGCGGATGAAGTGCGCCGCCGCGGCCGGGTCCGCGTTACCGCGCGGGCCCTCCGGGTTGACGTAGATCAGCCCCATCTCGGTCGAGCCGACGCCGGCCGCCATCTCCTTCTCGGAGGCGTAGCGCTCGTCGCCCAGCCAGGTGTCCTCCGGACCCCAGAAGATCTCCTCGGGCTCCCAGACGTCCTCGCGACCGAAGCCGAAGCCGAAGGTCTTGAAGCCCATCGACTCCAGGGCGACGTTGCCGGCGAGGACGAGCAGGTCGGCCCAGGAGACCTTCTGGCCGTACTTCTGCTTGACCGGCCAGAGCAGCCGGCGGGCCTTGTCCAGGTTGGCGTTGTCCGGCCAGCTGTTGAGCGGCGCGAAGCGCTGCCCACCGTCGCCGGCGCCGCCCCGGCCGTCCTCGATGCGGTACGTGCCGGCGGCGTGCCAGCTCATCCGGATCATCAGGCCGCCGTAGTGGCCGAAGTCGGCCGGCCACCAGTCCTGCGAGGTGGTGAGGACCTCGACGATGTCGCGCTTGAGGGCCTCGACGTCGAGCTTTGCGAACTCCCTGGCGTAGCTGAAGTTCTCGCCCAGCGGGTTGCCCTTGGAGGAGTGGGCGTGCAGCACCGAGAGGTCGAGCTGGTTGGGCCACCAGTCCCGGTTGGTGCGCGGACGACCGCCGGTCTTCGGGGTCGGCGAGTCGATCGCCGGGTTCTCACTCTCGCTGCCGTGCGCGGTCACCGAGTCGTGCGCGACCGGGCAGCCGGCCGCTGCCTTCTGGTCCACGCCCTGCGCACTGGTGGGGCCGTTGTCCTGGGTGTCGCTCATGTGCTTCCTTCCGAGCTTGCGGATCTCTGGGGCGTGCGTTCGGTCGCGCAGTCGGGGCAGGTGCCCCAGTAGACGACCTCCGCCTCGTCGACCACGAAACCGTGGTCGCCCGAGGCGGTGAGACAGGGGGCGTGACCGACGGCGCAGTCGACGTCGGCGATGGCGCCGCAGGAGCGGCACACGACATGGTGGTGGTTGTCCGCGACCCGGGACTCGTAGCGGGCGGTCGCCCCGGCCGGCTGGATGCGCCGCACCAGACCGGCCTCGGTGAGCACGCGCAGCACGTCGTACACCGCCTGGTGGGAGACCGTGGGATGATCCGCGCGGACCAGCTCGATCACCGCGTCGGTGCCGACGTGCGGGTGGTCGCGCAGCGCCGCGAGCACCGCCAACCGGGGCCGGGTCACGCGCAACGAGACAGCCCGCAGCTGCGCCTCGAAGTCGGACATCACGGGTACGAACACTAGCTCACTATTTTGGAACGAATCAAGTTTTGCCCCGCCCGAGCTACCCCAACGGCGGACGATTCACCCGAGGTTAACCTGCGCGAGGAAAAAAACCGGACAGCCATGTCGAGAAGAGCCCACCGGCTTCGTCCCCGGTGTGAACGTGACCACGATGGGTCGCAGCCAGCACCAAGGAGCATCACGATGGCGAAGTACCTGCTGCTCAAGCACTACCGGGGCGCCCCGGCCGCGGTGAACGACGTGCCAATGGACCAGTGGACGCCGGCGGAGATCTCGGGCCACATGCAGTACATGCGCGACTTCGCGGCTCGACTCGAGGGCACCGGCGAGTTCGTCGACGCCCAGGCGCTCGCCCCGGAGGGGACGTTCGTCCGGTACGACGGCGAGGACCGCCCTCCGGTCACCGACGGCCCGTTCGCCGAGACCAAGGATCTCATCGCCGGCTGGATGGTGATCGACGTCGACAGCCACGACCGGGCCGTCGAGCTGGCCGGGGAGCTGTCGGCCGCCCCCGGGGCGGGCGGGAAGCCGATTCACGAGTGGCTGGAGCTGCGCCCGTTCCTGATTGAGCCACCCACCATCACGGAGTGACGACTCCGATGGACGAGACGCTGCTGCGGAGCCTCACGCCGAGCGTCCTCGGGATCCTCGTCCGCCGCGGAATCGACTTCGCGGCGGCCGAGGACGCCGTGCAGGACGCCCTGGTCGAGGCGGTCCGCGTCTGGCCGGCCGACCCGCCGCGCGACCCAAAGGGCTGGCTGACCACGGTGGCGTGGCGGCGGTTCCTCGACGCGGCCCGGTCCGACGCCGCCCGTCGTCGGCGGGAGGATCTCGTCGACGAGGAGCCGGCGTCCGGGCCGGCGCCCACCGTGGACGACACGCTTCAGCTCTACTTCCTGTGCGCCCACCCGTCGCTGACGCCGTCGTCCGCGGTCGCGCTCACACTGCGCGCCGTCGGCGGGCTGACCACCCGCCAGATCGCCCACGCCTACCTGGTGCCCGAGGCGACCATGGCGCAGCGCATCAGCCGGGCGAAGCGCACCGTCTCCGGGCTGCGGTTCGACCGACCCGGTGAAGTCGCCACCGTGCTGCGCGTCCTCTACCTCGTCTTCAACGAGGGCTACTCCGGCGACCTGGACCTCGCCGCCGAGGCCATCCGGCTCACCCGGCAGCTCGCGGCCGCGATCGACCACCCCGAGGTGGCGGGGCTGCTCGCCCTCATGCTGTTGCACCACGCGCGGCGCGCCGCCCGGACCGCGCCCGACGGCAGCCTGGTGCCGCTCGCCGAGCAGGACCGCAGCCGCTGGGACACCCGGTCGATCGCCGAGGGCGTCGAGATCCTGCAGGCGGCCCTCGCCCGCGACCAGCTGGGCGAGTTCCAGGCCCAGGCCGCCATCGCGGCACTGCACGCGGACGCGCCGACCGCCGCCGAGACCGACTGGGTGCAGATCGTGGAGTGGTACGACGAACTCGCGCGCCTGACCGACAACCCGGTCGTCCGACTCAACCGCGCGGTGGCGGTCGGTGCGGCCGACGGCCCCCGGGCCGGCCTGGCGGCGCTCGCGACGGTGGACGACGCGCTGCCCCGGTACACGGCGGTGGCGGCGTACCTGCACGAGCGCGACGGCGACCTGGCGAGGGCGGCGCGGCTGTACACCGAGGCCGCGCAGCAGGCCACCAACCTCGCCGAACGCGACCACCTGACCCGCCAGGCCGCCCGGCTCAACTCCCTCGGGCGTCGCTGACCGGTCACGCCGGGAGCCGCTGCCCTCGTACCGGGTGCCACCGTCGGCGCGCCTGGTCCGGAAAGTCTCCGGAACTTTCGGCGCCATCCCCTCGGAGCGTGATCCGGCATCGAGACTCCGCGGTGACCGCCCTGACCTCTGATCGACTACTGACCTGGATGGATGCCGCTCGGCGGCGACAGCGACGTTGCCACCCTGTTTCCGAGAATTGTTGACAAGTCGACGGCCGGGTTAATACGGTCGCCATCGACGGCGCTCAATTGTCGTCAGCACCAGCCACCACGACCCACTTCTCCAGTCGTCGTGCAGGACGACCGGCCCACCACCACCGAGCGGTACGACGCCGTGGCCGCTACCGACCACCGGCAGCCTGCCGAGGCGTACCGCGCCGCTGGCCCCCGCCAGCCGTCAGAGGAGGCAACAGTTCCATGACCGACACCAGCCACACCGCACCGAGAAGGCGCGGCCGCATGCGGTTGCTCCTTGGCGCCGCATGCGCCGCCGTCCTGGCCGTCACCGGCACGATGACCGCCACCAACGCGTACGCCGAGGCCGACCGGACCCTCACCTCGAACCTCACCGGCACCCACAACGGCTACTTCTTCTCGTTCTGGAAGGACAGCGGCAACGCCAGCATGACGCTGCGCGCCGACGGCCGGTACACCAGCAGTTGGGACAGGAGCACCAACAACTGGGTCGGCGGCAAGGGTTGGGCCACCGGCAACCGACGGACGGTCACCTACTCGGGCAGCTACAACCCGGGCAACAACAACACCTACCTCGCCCTGTACGGATGGACGCGCAACCCGCTGATCGAGTACTACGTGGTGGAGAACTTCGGCAGCTACAACCCCAGCAGCGGCGCCACCCGGATGGGTACGGTCACCACCGACGGGGGCACCTACGACATCCTCCGCAGCCAGCGGGTCAACGCCCCGTCGATCGACGGCAACCAGACGTTCTACCAGTTCTGGAGCGTCCGCCAGCAGAAGCGTTCGAGTGGCACCATCACCACCGCCAACCACTTCGACGCCTGGGCCCGCGCCGGCTTGAACCTCGGCACCAACCACAGCTACCAGATCATGGCCACCGAGGGGTACCAGAGCAGCGGAAGCTCCGACATCACCGTCCGGGAGGGCAGCGGCGGCGGCAACCCGACCACCCCGCCCCCCACCGGCAATCCGGGGACCGGAAACTGCAACGCGACGATCACCGCCGGCCAGCAGTGGGGTGACCGGTTCAACCTCAACGTCGCGGTCAGCGGCACCAACAACTGGGTCGTCAGCCTCGGCCTCGGCGGTGGCCAGAGCGTTCAGAACAGCTGGAACGCCTCCGTCAGCGGCACCAGCGGCACCGTCACCGCGACACCGAACGGCAACGGCAACAACTTCGGACTAACGATCATGGCCAACGGCAACTGGAACTGGCCGACGGTGAGCTGCCGTACCAGTTGACCCCGATCAACTCCTGACATCGCACCAACTGGCGTGGGGGGGGCGGGCCCCCCCCCCCCCCGCGCCCCGCCCCCCCCCCCCCCCCCCAACGGGGGGCAGGACGCACACCGGGCGGGGGGGTGGCGCACGCCGGGGGGGGCCCCCCCCCGGTAAACCCGC
>NZ_JBITGG010000037.1:0-33431 GCF_044456765.1 Micromonospora sp. NPDC050784
GAGGGCCGCACCCACCAGTCACCCGGGGACGTGGCGCTCTTCGACTCCCTCGGCGACGGCTGGACGGTCCGGGGGGCCGGCCCCCCCCCCGGGGGGGGGCCGCCGCGGCGCCCCCCCCCCCCCCCCCCCCCCCCCACCGGTCTTGCCAGCTGGTGCCAGCTCAGACGCTCAGTCGGCCAGCTCACGGGAGTCGCTGGTCTCGAAGACCACCAGCTCGGTGAGTTTGACCCGCAGCCGCTCGCGCAGCTGGTCCGGTGCGGTCTCGTTGCCACAGCAACGCGCCACCAACGCCCGCACCTCCTGCTCCAGCCCGTACTCGCGCAGGCAGGGCCCGCACTCGTCCAGGTGGTGCCGGATCAGCGAGCGGCGCTCGTCGGCGCACTCCAGATCCAGGTAGAGGTACACCTCCGCGAGCACTTCGCGGCAGTCCGTCTCGTGCGGCTCCCCACAGCTCACGTCACACCTCCCGGCCGGCAGCGGCGGCGGTCGAGCCCTTCGCCGAGCGGGCAGCGCTGAAGCCCCGCTCCCCCGCGTAGCGCTCGAGCAGCTTGCGCAGATTACGACGGCCCCGGTGCAGACGCGACATCACGGTGCCGATCGGCGTGCCCATGATGTCCGCGACCTCCTTGTAGGAGAAGCCCTCGACATCGGTGAGGTAGACGGCCAGGCGGAACTCCTCCGGCAACTGCTGGAGGGCCTCCTTGACGTCACTGTCCGGCAGCCGGTCCAGAGCCTCCGTCTCGGCGGAGCGCAACCCGCTGGAGGTGTGCGACTCGGCCTCGGCGAGCTGCCAGTCGGTGATCTCCTCGGTGGGTGCCTGGATCGGCTGGCGCTGCCGCTTGCGGTAGGAGTTGATGTAGGTGTTGGTCAGGATCCGGTAGAGCCAGGCCTTGAGGTTCGTGCCCTGCTCAAACTGGTGGAAGGCCGCGTACGCCTTCAGGTACGTCTCCTGGACCAGGTCCTCGGCATCCGCCGGGTTGCGTGTCATCCGCAGCCCAGCAGCGTAGAGCTGATCGACGAATGGCATCGCGTCCCGCTCGAATCGGGCCCTGCGCTCGTCCGTCTTCTCGGTGGTCAACCGCACATCCCCTCGCGTCGGATGCTTTCCCGCCGAGGATACGCGCACGGACCTGCCCGCAGATTCACTTCCGGCTGGTGTGCCCGTGCTCACCGCACCCGCCCCGCCCGGTCCCGCCGTCGCCGGCCACTCCGGGCCATCCAGCAGCCGCTTCAGCTGCCGGGCGTCCCGCTCGTCCCGTTCCAGGCTTCGTGTCTCGGTTGGCACCGGTCACCCCCCTCGCAGAAAAGTCGTCCGGGGGTAGTAACGCCTGATGACCACTGGGGCATTCCGGCCGGCCCTCCCGTTCCTGGTCCCGGCCCCGACGGCGGCCGGCGCTGGGACCAGGAAGGGCCTGGGAGGACTGGTGTCACCGGCCCCGATCGGGCCGGCGGCACCATCGGATGCAACGACCCGTGCCCGGCGCCGGAAACGGTCGCCCCGGCGAGCCGGCCCCGACGGGTCAGCCGGCCGCCCAGCCCTGGGCGTACAGCCAGTCGCGGACGGCGGCGGCGGTGCCGGCCGGGTCCCGGCGCAGATCGTGCGTCTCACCGGGACGGCTCACCACCTGCACGACCGGCCCCGGCTCCGGCGTCCCGAACGGGTCCCGGTCGCCGTTGACGACCAACGTCGGCAGGCCGGTGCCCAGTTCGGCGGCCCGCGAACGTTCCGGTCGGCCGGGCGGGTGCAGCGGGAAGGCCAACGCGACCACACCCACCGCGCCCACCGCACGCGCCGTCCGGCAGGCCACCCGTGCGCCACTGGAACGCCCACCGACCACCACTGCCGGCACGTCGGCGTGCCGGTCACGCAGCGCGGCGAGCACCGCTACCCAGGCCTCGTCGAGGTGACCAGCCGGTGCCGGCGCACGTCGACCGGCGACCCGGTAGGGCTGGGTCACCCGGACCACCGCCAGGCCGGCCGCGACCGACGCGTCCCGGACCGCGAGCAGGTCGGGCGCGTCGACGCTGCCGCCCGCGCCGTGCCCGAGGACGAGCAGGGCGGTGGCCGGGCGGACCGGCAGGTCGGTGTCGATCCGCGCCGGACCGCGCGGGGTGTCGATCTCGTCGCTGGTTGGCACCGGCCTATTCTGCGCCGCCGGACGGGCGACGGGTGCGAACCGGCCGTCGATCAGCTCAGCGGGACCAGGGCGAGCAGGCGATCGCGCACCGGCGGGCCGGCGTCGTCGATGGCGTCCGGGTCGGGGTCGACCTCCCCCCGCCAGGCGACAAGCATCGCCCGCCGTTCCCGCGGCGTGGTGCCGCCCCACACGCCGTGGCAGTCACCGACGTCGAGGGCCCAGGCCAGGCAGGACCCCTGTACGTCACAACTGCGGCACAGCGCGACGGCGGCGTCCGCCGGCTCGTTCGGTGCCGGAAAGAATGTCTCCGGATCGACGCTCTGGCAGGTTCCTCTGGTGCGCCACGCGTCGTCCTGTCGCCGTTCCCGCACGGCCCGCAGCAGTCGCGGATCTCGCCGCGCCGCCGCCACCTCGTGCGGGCGCGGCATACGTGCCCGTGTCATCCACCCACCTCCCCCGTGGGACCGGCAAGATCTGTGGACGTCGTCCGCCCCGTGCGGATCGACAGCCACTACCGGCGCTGTGTTCTATCGCACTTCACAACACCGGGACAAGGGTCTGCCGGGAACATGACCGAACAGTCAGGAGACGAATCGCGCGGAACCCTGGCAAATCGGCAGCCGACGATGCGCGCCGGTGTCAGAACAGGGGCAACTCCTGCGGTGTCACAGTCGGCGCCACCGCCACCCGGGCGGTCAGCTGCGGCCCGTCGTTGCGAACGTTTCCGACCGCCGCACCCACCGGGCGGATCTCCAACCCCGCCAACTGCTCCGCCGAAGCCGCGGTGAGCAGCCGCCCCGGCTCGTCGGTCGGCGCGAGCCACGACGACCACCGCTCGGGTGGCAGCAGCACCGGCATCCGGTCGTGCACCTCGGTCAGGTCGCCGAGCGCCGCGGTGGTCAGCACGCTGAAGGTGAGCCGGGTCTCGACGTCGGACTCCCAGACCGACCAGATGCCGGCAAGCGCGAGCACCGAGCCGTCCCGAGGCGTCATGAAGTACGCCTGTCGTCCGCCGTCGGGCAGCCGCACCCACTCGTACCAGCCGTCGGCCGGGACCAGGCAGCGGCGACGGGAGAAGGAGCCGGCGTACGCCCGGCTGGTGGCCACCGTCTCCGCCCGCGCGTTGATCATGCGGGCGGCCCCCGCGGCGGACCGGGACCAGTGCGGCAGCAGCCCCCAGCGGCCGACACAGAGACTGCGGTGCCCCTCGGGGCTGACCCGGACCAGCGGCACCGGGTCGGTGGGCGCGACGTTGTGATCGGCTCGGACCAGGCCGTCGGTGTCGTCGGACGACTCGAAGAGCGCGCTCAGCTCGCCGGAGCTCCGGGTCGTCGCGTACCTGCCGCACATGGGGCACACGCTAACGCGTCGGAGGCCCCGCCGGCTGTCCCGCCAACCGGGAGTACGAACGCCGGGCGCCGCCGCCCACCCGCCGACACGGCAGAATGTAACCGTGGGGAACCTGACCGCGACCCGGCCGCCGCAGCCGTGGACCGCACCGACCGCATCCGACCCGGTGGCGGCGACGCTGCGCCTGCCCGGTTCCAAATCGATGACCGCCCGCGCCCTGGTGCTCAGCGCGCTGGCCGCCGGCCCGTCGACGCTGGCCCGGCCGCTGCGCGCCCGTGACACCGAGTTGATGGCCGCCGGCCTGCGGGCGATGGGCGCACACGTGTCGATCAGCGACGACGAGCGCTGGCTGGTCCGGCCGCACCCGCTGGCCGGCCCCGCGCACGTCGACGTCGGGCTGGCCGGCACCGTGATGCGGTTCGTGCCACCGGTGGCCGGCCTGGCCGACGGGCAGGTCACCTTCGACGGCGACCCGTACGTCCGCACCCGGCCGCTCGGCCCACTGGTCGACGCGCTGCGCTCGCTGGGCGTCCGGATCGACGTCACCGGCTCCGGCAGCCTCCCGCTGACCGTGCTCGGCACCGGCCGGGTCACCGGGGGCGAGGTGGTGATCGACGCGTCCGCCTCCAGCCAGCTCGTCTCCGGGCTGCTGCTGGCCGCCCCCCGCTTCGACCGGGGTGTCGTGGTACGCCACGTCGGCCCGCCGGTGCCCTCCGCGCCGCACCTTCGAATGACGGTGCAGATGCTGCGGGCCGCCGGCGCGGCGGTCGACGACAGCACCCCCGACGTCTGGGCCGTCGAGCCCGGCCCCCTCACCGGACGCGGCTGGGATATCGAGCCAGACCTCTCCGGCGCCGTGCCGTTCTTCGCCGCCGCCCTGGTCACCGGCGGCGAGGTCACCTTGCAGGGGTGGCCGCACAGCAGCGCGCAGCCGGTCGAGAAACTCCGCTCGCTGCTACAGCGGATGGGCGGCGAGGTCACCCTCTCCACCAACGGGCTGACCGTCCGCGGCACCGGCGTGGTGCACGGCCTGACCGCCGACCTGTCCGACGTCGGCGAGCTGACCCTCGTGCTGACCGCGCTGGCCATGCTGGCCGACTCGCCGTCGGTCTTCACCGGCGTCGGGCACATCCGTGGCCACGAGACCGACCGGCTCGCCGCGCTCGCGCGGGAGTTCGGCGGGCTCGGGGCGGACATCACCGAGACGCCGGACGGGTTGGAGATCCGACCCCGCCCGCTGCGCGGTGGGGTCTTCCGCACCTACCACGACCACCGGATGGCGCACGCCGCCGCGGTGGCCGGGCTCGCCGTTCCGGGCATCGACGTGGACGACGTGGGGTGTACCTCCAAGACCATGCCCGAGTTCCCGGCACTATGGTCAGCGATGGTGACCGGCAAGAGCTGACGCGACGGAGGAAGGTCCTGGCGACCAAACGGCGGGAGTACGACGAGGACGACGTACGGGTCCGGCCCGGAAAGTCGTCGCGCCCGCGTACGCGCACACGCCCGCAGCACGCCGACGCGGTCGACGGGTTCGTCATCGCCGTCGACCGGGGCCGCTACACCTGCGTGCTCTCCGGGGCCGAGCGCGGCGTGGTCGGCGCCGAGTTGCCCACGGTCACCGCCATGCGGGCCCGCGAGCTGGGCCGCAAGTCGGTGGTCGTCGGTGACCGGGTCAGCCTGGTCGGCGACACGTCCGGCGCGGAGGGCGCGCTGGCCCGCATCGTCCGGATCGCCGAGCGCCGCTCGGTGCTGCGCCGTACCGCCGACGACGACGAGACCACCGCCGAGGGTCGGCTGGAACGGGTGGTGGTGGCCAACGCCGACCAGTTGGTGATCGTCAGCGCGTTGGCCGACCCGCCGCCGCGCACCGGGTTCATCGACCGCTGCCTGGTGGCCGCGTACGACGCGGACGTCGAGCCGCTGCTCTGCCTCACGAAGGCCGACCTGGCCGGCCCGGAGGAGGTGCTCGGCTACTACACCGAGCTGGAGCTGCCGTACGTGCTCAACCGCCCCGACTCCGACCTCGACGCGCTCCGTACGCTGCTGAGCGGCAAGGTGTCGGTGTTGGTCGGGCACTCCGGGGTGGGCAAGTCGACGCTTGTCAACCGCCTCGTTCCGGACGCGCTGCGCGCGGTCGGCGTGGTCAGCGCGATCGGCCGGGGCCGGCACACCTCGACCAGCGCGGTGGCGTTGCGGCTGCCGCCGGCGCCCGGGGTCGACACCGACCCGGGCTGGATCATCGACACTCCCGGGATCCGCAGCTTCGGGTTGGCGCACGTCTCGGCCGACAGCCTGCTGCACGGCTTTCCGGACCTGGTCGAGGGCACCGTCGACTGCCCACCGAACTGCCCCCACACGGCCGACGAGGCCGACTGCGGGCTGGATGCCTGGGTGGCCGCCGGTAAGGCCGACCCGCGCCGGCTGGCCTCGTACCGTCGGCTGCTCGCCTCCCGTGCCGGCGAGGGTGACTCGCGCGGGGACAGCGACCAGCGCGGGCCCGGCGAGGGTGACCGGCGCGGGCCCGACGAGTGACCCGACGGGCGTGGGCTAGGTTGCCGGCATGACCGGGTACGCCGACGACCTCGCCCTCGCCCACCTGCTCGCCGACCGGGCCGACGCCATCGCCACGGCCCGGTTCCGCGCGCTCGACCTGCGCGTCGAGGCGAAGCCCGACCTGACGCCGGTCTCCGACGCGGACACCGCCGTGGAGCGGGAGATCCGCGCCGTGCTGGCCGAGCACCGGCCGGCCGACGGGCTGCTCGGTGAGGAGTACGGGGCGCAGCCGTCCACCGACCCGAACGGCCGCCGGTGGATCGTCGACCCGATCGACGGCACCAAGAACTTCGTCCGTGGCGTGCCGATCTGGGCCACCCTGATCGCGCTCTACGACGGCGACCGGCCGGCGGTCGGCGTGGTGTCCGCACCGGCGCTCGGCCGACGTTGGTGGGCCAGCGCGGGCGCGGGCGCGTACGCCGGGCCGGGCCCCGAGGCGGGCGAACGGATCGGCGTGTCCGCGGTGCGTGAGATCGCCGACGCCAGCTTCTGCTACTCCTCGCTGAACGGGTGGGAGAGCGCCGGGCGGCTCGACGCGGTGCTCGACCTGATGCGGGACAGCTGGCGCAACCGGGCGTACGGCGACTTCTACGGCTACATGCTGTTGGCCGAGGGGGCACTCGACGTGATGGCCGAGCCGGAGTTGTCCCTGTGGGACGTAGCTGCGCTGGTGCCGATCATCACGGAGGCGGGTGGCACGGTCACGGATCTGCACGGACAACCCGCGCCCGCCGGCACGCCGGGCACCGACAGCAGCGTGGTGGCCACCAACGGTGTGCTGCACGCCGACATCCTCACCCGGCTCAATCGACCAGCCGAGCGCTGACCCCCGGCAACCTCTATCCTCGCCAGGTGGTCTCCTCCGGCTGGTGCTTCCTCGCGGCGATGATCGTCGCGTACGGCTTCGCCAACCTGCTCCAGTCAGTGGCGGCGGCCCGCACCACGGTCCACCACACCTTCGATCCGGGCCTGCTGCTGCGCCTCGCCGGGCACCGGACGTACCTGGTCGGTCTCGGCTTCCAGATCGGCGGCTTCGTGCTCGCCTTCCTGGCCCGACGGGACCTGCCGCTGTTCCTCGTACAGGCCAGCGTGGCCGCCGGGCTCGGGGTGACGGCCATCCTCGGGGTGCTGGTGCTGAAGTGGCGGCTGCCCGCGGCGGAGGTGGTGCTGCTGGCGCTGCTCTTCGTGGGGATCACCGCGCTGGTGCTGTCCGCCCGGCCGGCGCCGTCGAAGCAGCTCGGCACCGCCGGCTCGATCGCCCTGCTGGTGGCACTCGGCGTGATCGCGGTGCTCGGTGTCTTCGCCGTCCGGCTGCACGGGGCGCCGGGTTCGGTGGCCCTCGGCTCACTGGCCGGGCTGGCGTTCAGCTCGGCCGCGGTCGCCGCCCGGCCACTGGCGTCCGCGCCGTCCGCCGAGGCGTTCCTCGCCGACCCGCTGTTCTACCTGCTGATCGTCCACTCGATCGTCGGTCAGCTGCTGCTCGGTCTGGCCATGCAGCGTGGCTCGACGACCGCCGCGGTCGCCGCGATGGACGCCGCCGGCGCGGTGCCGGCCGCGATCGTCGGCTTGCTGCTGCTCAACGACAAGATCTGGCCGGGGCGGGAGTGGCTGGCCGCGGCCGGCTTCCTGGTCACCCTGGCCGCGGTGATCGGCCTGACCCGGTACGCCGAACCGCAGCAGCACCGCTCGGTGGCACGCCGTCGGGACCCCGCCATGGTTGGTGCCGGCCGGCCGGGCTGACCGTCCGGCACCGCACCACGGCTGGGCTGCCGCAGCACCGCCACCTCAGGCTTCGACCGGCTTGCGCCGGCTCACCACCCGCTCGTAGAGACGCTCCAACGCACCGGCGGTCCGCTCCCAGGTGTAGCTGCTGCGCACCCGGTCCACCGCGGCGTGCCCGTACGCGAACCGCCCGGCGTTGTCGCTGAGCAGCCGGCGCAGCGACACTCCGAGTGCCCGCACGTCACCGGGGGGCACCAGGCGGCCGGTGACCTCGTCGACGACGGCGTCCGCCAGGCCGCCCATCGCATAGCCGATCACCGGCACCCCGCAGGCCATCGCCTCCAGCGAGACCCGCCCGGCCGAGGAGTAGTGCGGTGTGCAGGCGACCACGTCCGCCGACCGGTACCAGGTGGCCATCTGGTCGTGCGGCACCGCACCGACGAGCCGTACCTGGTCGACGACGCCGAGCTGTTCGGCCAGCTCACGCAGCCGTCGCGCCTCGGCGTGGTTGGCCAACTGGTCGGCCGGTGGCCCACCGGCGATCACCAGCTCGGCGTCTCCGACCAGCCGCATCGCCCGGATCAGGTCCTCCTGGCCGTGCCCGGCGGCGAGCGAGCCCACCGAGAGGATGCGGGGCCGCTGTTCACGCGGTGCGGCCTCGCCGTCGGGGTGGAACAGGTCGATGTCGACGCCGGCCGGCACCAACGCGACGGAGCTGCGTTGCAGACCCATCCGGGTCAGCTCGTCGACCTCGTCGTTGGACTGGGCCACGGCGATGTCGACCGCCCGGGTCAACGCGCGCTCCAGCGTGATCCGCTGCCCCGGCCCGTCGTAGTTGCCGCCCAGGTGCCGCAGTTGCTCGATGCCGAGCGAGTGGAACGTCTGCACCACCGGGATGTCGGTCTCCCGAACGGCGTGTGCGGCGGCCAGGCCACCGACCCAGTAGTGCCCGTGCACCACCTCGGGCCGCCAGGCACCCGACCACTCGTCGGCCAGCCAGCGGCCGACCTCCGTCACGTACGGGATCAGCTCGACGGTGGGTAGCGCGGTGGGCGGACCGGCGGGCACCTGGTGCACCTGGTAGCCGTCGACAGTCATCGTCGCCGGCAGCGCCGGGTCGTCCCGGCGGACGTAGAGCCGGACGTCATGGCCTCGCTCGGCCAGTTCGGTGGCGACGCGCGCGATGTGCTGTCGGGTGCCGACCGGTGGGCCGTCGGCGTGGCGGTAGGAACTGGCGTGCGCGCAGACGAGGCCGACGCGCATGGGTCACCTCCCTGCGATCTTTCCTCGGCGGTGGTCCTCCCGGTCAGAGCGTCCCATTAACCCCGCGACACTGAGCCGAAACCTGGCAGATCAGGAAGAGTCCGCGCGAGTGCCACCGACACTTGCGCCACGGCAAGCACACGCGGCACGCGACAGCACGGTTCGACGATGATCGACAAGCCGTCGTCGGTGTGACCAGGCCCGGCCTGGGGTACCGCTCAGGAATGCCGCTGACCCGCAGTCTCGACGATTCGACCGTGGTGATCACCGGCGCGTCCAGCGGGATCGGCGCGGCGACCGCGTACGCACTGGCCCGCCGGGGTGCCGCCGTCGTGCTGGCCGCCCGCAGTGAGCCCGCCCTGCAACAGGTCGCGCAGCACTGCCGGCAGTTGGGCGGTCGGGCGCTGGTGGTGCCGACCGACGTGACCGACCTGGAGTCGGTACGGCGGCTGGCCGACCAGGCGGCGGCCGAGTTCGGCCGGATCGACGCGTGGGTGAACAACGCCGCGGTGAGCGCCGTGGGTCTGTTCGACGAGATCCCGGTCGCCGAGTTCCGCCGGGTGCTGGAGGTCAACCTGCTCGGGGCGGTGCACGGCATCAAGGCGGCCCTGCCCTACCTGGGCGCCGCCGGTGGCGGTGTGTTGGTCAACAACGCCTCGGTGCTGGCCGAGGTGGCCATGCCGTACCAGTCGGCGTACAACGCCACCAAGCACGGCATCCGAGGGCTGGCCGACACCGTCCGACAGGAACTGCGGGTCACCGGTCGGGGTCACATCTCCGTCTGCACCGTGCTGCCGGCCACGATCGACACCCCGTTCTTCCGGCACACGGGCAACCACAGCGGCCGGGAACTGGTGCCACCTCCGCCGATCTATCCGCCGGAGGTGGTCGCCGAGACCATCGTCCGGCTGCTGCGCCGGCCCCGCCGCGAGGCGTACGCCGGTGGCGCGGCCCGGCTGATCGGCCTGCAGTGGCGGCTGGCGCCCGCGCTGGTGGAGCGCACCCTCGGCTGGTACGCCCACCGCACCCAGTTCGGGCCGGGCGCCCGTCTGGACAGCAGCGGCAATGTGTTCCACCCCGATGCCCAGGCGCGCCAGGACGGTGGCTGGAACGGGCGACGGCGACAGGTGGTGCGGATGACCGCCGCGTTCGGTCTGGCCGCCGCCGGCACCGCTGTCGGCACCCTGGCGGCCATCAACCGCCGCTCCCGGTCGGACCGCTGATGGCGGATGTCGAGCGCCCGAATGCGCTGACCGTCACCGGCGCGCACAATGGGACGATCATGTCGAGCTGTCTCGTGGAAATCGACGAGTGGTCAGCGGTGGTCCGGCTGACCGGTGTGCTCGACGCCGCCGGAGCCGAGGCGGTACGCGGCGCGCTGCTCGCCCGTCTCGTGGACCGGCCCGGCCCGGTGGTGGCCGACGTGACCGGTCTGCGGGTCGTCGACCCGGCCGGGCGGGGCGTCTTCGCCGACATTCGCCGGGAGGTCGCCGACTGGCCCGCAGCGGATCTGCTGCTGTGTGACCCGGCGGTCGACGGGCCCGCCCGCCCGGACACCGCGCTCGCCGGAGTGCCGGCCTGGCCGACGCTCGACGGCGCGCTGGCCGCGGTCGCGGCGACACCGCTGGCGGCGGTGCTCACCGCCGACCTGGCCCCGGCGGTGGGGGCCGCCCGGCAGGCCCGCGAGCTGGTCACCGCCGGTTGCGAGCGCTGGGGCATGCCGACGCTCATCGACCCGGCGTGCATCGCGATCACCGAGATGGTCAACAACGTGGTGGCGCACGCCCAGACTCCGATGACGGTTCGGCTGGCACCCCAGGAGAGCACCCTGCACCTGGCGGTTCGGGACCACTCCCCGCGCCGGCCGACGTTCGCCGGGATCTCCCCGCCGAACCGGGTCGGTGGCCGGGGTCTGCTGCTGATCGACACGGTGACCCGTCGCTGGGGCAGCAGCGCCGTACCGGACGGCAAGGTCGTCTGGTGTGTGCTGCACCCGGACGACGAGGCCGCCTGACGGGGTTTTCGGCGTCCGCGCCCGGTTCCGGGCCGTACCGCCGAAGCTCGTCCGGTTATGGCGGCAGGGCAGCGGGTAGTGATCAGACATGCGCGACAACGAGTACCCGACCCCCGTGTCCGACACCGAGGCGCAAGGGCTGCCCGACACCGCCGATGACGACTCGAGCGCCAACGACGACGTCCTCACCGGGCGCGAGGCGGACGGCCCGGACCCGGCCCAACTGCCCGGCGACCGGACGCCGGTGGCGGTGGACCGGTTCGGAACGACAGCCGAGGAGCAGCTCGACGGTGAGTCCTTGGACTACAAGCTCGACCGCGAGGTCTACGAGCGCCCGGCCGACGACCCGCTGGCCGGCACCATCGACCCGAAGATCGCCTTCGAGGCGGACAACCTGGAAGCCGCGGCGGAGGCCCAACTGGACGCCGACGTGATGGATCCCGGGCCGACCTCGGACCCGAACTCACCGGTCTCCCTCTACGACCACGGTCAGCTCGGCACGGTGGCCGACGCCACGGTGGGCCGGCTGGTGGAACCGGACGAGGGATCGCACACCGACCAGGAGACCGACTCGGTGGCGTACGACGCCGGATCGGCCGGTGGCGGGGCGACCGCCGAGGAGTTGGCCATCCACGAGACGGAGCCGCCGCGCTCGGTCTGACGTCCGCTCGGTCTGGACGTCCGCTCAGTCGTCCAGGCCGCGTTCGATGGCGTACCGGGTCAGCTCGACCCGGTTGTGCAGTTGCAGCTTGCCCAGGGTGTTCTGCACGTGGTTCTGCACCGTGCGGTGCGACAGGCCGAGCCGCTGGGCGATCTGCTTGTACGACATCCCCTTCGCCACCAGCCGCAGCACCTCCGTCTCCCGTTCGGTGAGCTGGGGCGTCGCGGGTTCGGCAGCGCCGGCCGGGCCGGTCCCCCGCCCCGGTCCGGCGGCCAGCCGGCGGTACTCGCCAAGCACCAGCCCGGCCAGGCCGGGGGTGAAGACCGCGTCGCCGGCCGCGGTGCGGTGGACCGCCTCCAGAAACTCGGCGGGCGCGGTCGACTTCACCAGGTAGCCGGTGGCCCCGGCCTTTACCGCGTCCAGCACGCTCTGCTGTTCGCCGCTGGCGCTGAGCATCAGCACCCGCACGGCGGGCAGTGCGGCACGCAGCCCCAGGATCACCTCGACGCCGGAGATGTCCGGTAGTTGCAGGTCGAGGACGACGACGTCGGGCCGGGCGGCGGCGGCCACCCGAACCGCCTGTCGGCCCTCGCCGCTGGTCGCCACCACCAGGAAACCGGCCTCGGTCAGGTCGCGGGCCACCCCCTCCCGCCACATCGGATGGTCGTCCACCACCATCACCCGGATCTGGTTCACCGCGGTGACCTCGGCACGCTCAGCTCGATCTCGGTGCCCGCCTCGGGGGCGGACACGATCCGGACCGTGCCGCCCACGTCGGTCACCCGGCCCCGGATCGACTGGGTCACGCCGAGCCGCCCCTGGGCGGCGGCCTCGGCCAGCCGGCCGTCCGGGATGCCCGGCCCCTCGTCGCGGATCGACACGGTCACCGTCGCCCCCTCGTCCTCGATCAGCACCCAGGCCCGCCCACCGGCGTGCCGCCCCACGTTGTCCAGGGCCGCGCCGGTCGCGGCGGCCAACTCGCCGGCCACCCGTCGGGGCAGCGGCACCGGGGTGGCCGGGGCGGAGAGCGCCACCGCCGCCGAGGCGTACCGGCCGAGGAGGGTCCGCAGGTCTACCGCCTCGCCGCCGTCCGGGAGGCTCGCCGGGCCGGCACCGGCGATCAGCGCCCGCAGCGCAGCCTCCTGTTCGCCGGCCAGCCGGGCCAACTCGCCGGCCTCCCCGGGCAGGTCAGCGCCGCGCCGCTGCACCAGCGCCAGCACCTGGAGCACCGAGTCGTGAATGCCCCGGGCCAGCCGCTCCCGCTCCCGGGTGGCGGCCTCCAACTCCACCGCGCGCTGCAACCGTTCCTCGGCGCTCGCCGCCAACCGGGCCACGTGTCCGACCACCACCCCGGCGAGCAGCATCAGGATCACCCCGGTGAACGAGGACTGGCCGATCCGCTCCCGGGTGGCCAGGTCCGCGCCGGCGACAAGCAACGCGGCGACGGTGCCCCGCCGCCGGCCGCCGGAGACGGCCCAGGCCAGCACCGGCCCGGCCATCCAGGCCACCCCCAGGGTGGGTACGCCGTGGGTGAGCGCCGTCCGGCCGACCACCCACGGGGTGGCCAGCACGATGGCCACCACCACCCCGAGGTCGGCCAGCAGCAGCGGCCAGCGCCGCCAGGCCGGTCGGGAGTACCCGATCGCGGTCGCCCCGGTCCAGACGATCATCAACAGGATCAGGACGCCGACGGCGTACGGGTGGGCGTACCGGTCGGCGTCGCGCACCGCGAGCGCGCAGACGTACGCCAGGGAGGCCAGCCTGAACACGGTGAGCGCACGCCACAGCGGCACCTCGAACCCACCCGGCGGCGACGGCATGGCGGTCAGGATGCCACAACCGGGACGCCGCACGGCGAGCAGCGAGTGCGGTTCGGGAAACCCTGACGTACGGTGGAAAAGCCGCGAAATACTCCGAGATGCGCCGCCAGGACGGGCCCATGACGAACGCAGATCCGCACGCACCGCGTACGGTTGTGCCCATCGAACCTGCCCTCCTGATCGCCGAAGCCTTCGACCAGGCTCAGGTGACCGAGATTCGACACTCGGTCACCTCCTGCGCGCATGCCTCGGGTCTCAGCGGCCAACGGTTGGACGACTTCGTGCTCGCGATCAACGAACTGATCACCAACGCGGTGCGACACGGCGGCGGGCGCGGCTGGTTGCGACTCTGGCACGAGTCGGAAGTGCTGGTCTGCGAGGTCGCCGACCACGGGCACGGGATCAGCCCGCAGCGGCTGGGCGACCGCAGTCGACCGGCCCCGGACACCGCCGGCGGCTGGGGCCTCTGGCTGGCCCGCGAGCTGACCGACGCGATGGAGGTCGTCACCGGCACCGCCGGCACCACCGTCCGGATCAGCACCGGCCTGACAAACCACAACCACACCCCGCGCTGACCCCGCCCCGCGTTGACCCCGCCCCGCGCCCCCACCGCCCCCACCGCCCCCACCGCCTCACCGCCCCCGAGCCCCGAGCCCCACCCCGCCGGTCGATCATGGAGTCGTGGTGGGCGACGGCTCCGCATGCGCCCCTTATGCGAGGCACCACAACTCCATGATCGACGCAGGCCAGGCCGGAGGTTCCGGCGATCTTGCGGTTTCGGTTGTCAGGATGAGTGGAATATGCCTTATGTCGCGGCAGAAACCGCAAGATCGCGCGGGGCGAGGGGCGGGGGCTGGGCTGGTTAGGCGAAGAGGGCGGAGACGGATTCTCCGTTGTGGATTCGACGGGTCGCCTCGGCCAGGGCCGGGGCCACCGACAGGACCTGCAACTTGGGGACCCGCTTGGCGTCCGGGATGGGCACCGTGTTGGTGCAGACGATCTCCAGGACGCCGTCCTGGTCGCTGAGCCGCTGCAATGCGTCCCCGGAGAAGAGGCCGTGCGTGCAGGCGAGCCGGATCGACCGGACCTTCAGGCCCCGCAGATGCTCCATCAGCTCGACCACCGTGCTGCCCTTGGCGATCTCGTCGTCCAACACGATGACGTCCCGGTCGGCCACGTCGCCGATCACCGCGCTGATCTTGACAAGGTCGTCGCTGAACCGCTGCTTCGCCCCGGCCGCGACCGGCGTGCCGAGCAGCCGGGCGAAGGCCGCCGCCTCCTTGGCGTTGCCCAGGTCGGGTGAGACCACGACGGCGTTGCTGAGGTCGTAGCGCCGGAAGTGGGTGGCCAACTCCCGCAGCGCGTGCAGGTGATCCACCGGGACGCTGAAGAAGCCGTGCACCTGCGGCGAGTGCAGGGTCATCGCGAGCACCCGGTCCGCCCCGGCCGAGGTGAGCAGGTCGGCGACGAGCCGGGCGCCGATCGAGATCCGCGGCGCGTCCTTCTTGTCGGAACGGGCGTACGCGTAGTGCGGCAGCACCACAGTGATCCGACCGGCGGAGGCGCCCCGGGCGGCGTCGATCATCAGCAGCAGCTCGACCAGGTGCTCCTGCACCGGCGGCACCAGCGGCTGGATCAGGAAGACGTCCCGCTCCCGGCAGTTGGCCTGCAACTGGACTTCCAGACAGTCGTTCGCGAACCGGGAGACCCGCACCGGGTGCAGCGGCACCCCCAGGTGGGCGCAGATCTCGGCAGCCAGGTCGGGATGGGCGGTTCCACTGAAAACTGCGATGTCGCGCACGTTCGCACATCGTAGGCGAAGCGGCTGGGCCGCCAACGGCGGCGGGCCGGAACCCACCCACCGTGACGCCTGTCGCGCCGCGCCGCCGTCCGGGTACGGTGCTGCGGTGACCCCCCAGTACGTCGCCGCCATCGACCAGGGCACCACCTCTTCGCGGTGCATCGTCTTCGATCGGGCCGGGGACATCGTCGCCGTGGCCCAGCGCGAGCACCGGCAGATCTTCCCCCGGCCGGGTTGGGTGGAGCACGACGCCGAGGAGATCTGGGACAACGTCCAGCAGGTGGTCGCCGAGGCGTTGCGGGCCGCCGGCACCGACGCGTCCGGGTTGGCCGCCGTCGGCATCACCAACCAGCGGGAGACCACAGTCGTCTGGGACCGGGCCACCGGCCGCCCGGTGGCCAACGCCATCGTCTGGCAGGACACCCGGACCGGGCCGCTGCTACGCGAGCTTGCCTCTGCGTACGGCGAGGAGCGGTTCCGGGCCCGCACGGGCCTGCCGCTGGCCACCTACTTCGCCGGGCCGAAGCTGCGCTGGCTGCTCGACGAGGTCGACGGCCTGCGCGAGCGCGCCGAGCGCGGCGAGGTGCTCTTCGGCACCATGGACAGCTGGCTGATCTGGAAGCTGACCGGCGAGCACGTCACCGACGTGACAAACGCCAGCCGGACCATGCTGATGGACCTCACGACCCTGGACTGGGCACCGGAGCTGCTGGACGCGATGGGCGTGCCGGCGGCGATGCTGCCGGAGATCCGCTGCTCCGCCGAGGTGTACGGCACCGCCGGCGGGGTGCTCGCCGGGGTGCCGGTGGCCAGTGCGCTCGGCGACCAGCAGGCCGCCCTGTTCGGGCAGACCTGCTTCCAGCCGGGTGAGGCGAAGTGCACCTACGGCACCGGTAGTTTCCTGCTGCTCAACACCGGCGCCAGCCCGGTCCCGTCGACACACGGCCTGCTCACCACGGTCGCCTACCGGATCAAGGACCAACCACCGGCGTACGCCCTCGAAGGTGCCATCGCGGTCACCGGCTCACTGGTGCAGTGGCTGCGGGACAACCTCGGGCTGATCTCCACGGCCGCCGAGGTGGAGGAGTTGGCCCGCACCGTGGACGACAACGGGGGCTGCTACGTGGTGCCGGCGTTCTCGGGGCTGTTCGCCCCGCACTGGCGTAGCGACGCCCGTGGGGTGATCGCCGGGCTGACCGGCTACATCACCAAGGGGCACCTGGCGCGTGCGGTGCTGGAGGCGTCGGCGTGGCAGACCCGCGAGGTGGTCGACGCGATGAACGCCGACTCCGATGTGGCGCTGCGCCGTCTGCGGGTGGACGGCGGCATGACCGCCAACGGTCTGCTCATGCAGTTCCTCGCCGACGTGCTCGACGTGCCGGTGGTCCGTTCCCGGATCACCGAGACCACCTGCCTGGGCGCCGCCTACGCGGCCGGTCTGGCGGTCGGCTTCTGGCCGGACCTGGCCACCCTGCGGGCACAGTGGCGCTCCGACGCGCAGTGGGAGCCGACCATGGCCCCGGACCTGCGCGAGAGGGAGCTGCGCCAGTGGCGCAAGGCCGTGCAGCGCACCCTCGACTGGGTGGAGTGATCGCCGGTGCGGCGGTCACTCCCAGCGGTTACCGGTGAGCTTCTCGTAGACGTCGACGTAGCGAGCCCGGGTCGCCTCCACCACGTCGGCCGGCATGTCCGGGGCGGGGGCCTGCTTGTTCCAGCCGCTGCCGGTGGCCCAGTCCCGCACGTACTGCTTGTCGTAGGAGAACTGCACCCGGCCCGGCTGGTACGACTCGGCCGGCCAGAACCGCGACGAGTCGGAGGTGAGCAACTCGTCGGCGAGGACCAGGGTGCCGTCCGGCGCCCAGCCCAGCTCGATCTTGGTGTCGGCGACCAGGATGCCCCGGTCGGCGGCCAGCTCGGCGCCGCGCCGGTAGATGTCGATGGTGATCTGCCGGAGCCGCTCGGCGGTGGCCTGACCCACCTTGTCCACCACGTCGTCGTACGTGATGGGCTCGTCGTGCTCGCCCATCGGCGCCTTGGTCGACGGGGTGAAGATCGGCTCGGGCAGGATCGACGCCTCGCCGAGCCCTCGCGGCAGTGGTACGCCGGAGACCGCTCCGGTCTGCTCGTACTCCCGCAGGCCGCCGCCGGTCAGGTAACCGCGAGCGACGCACTCGACCGGGACCATGTCCAGCCGCTGGCAGCGGATGGCCCGCCCGGCGAACTCGGCGGGCACGTCGGTGGCCGAGATGACGTGGTTCGGCACCAGGTCGGCGAGCTGCTCGAACCACCAGAGCGAGAGCGCGGTGAGCAGGCGACCCTTGTCCGGGATCGGCGTCGGCAGCGCCACGTCGTAGATCGAGATGCGGTCCGAGGCGACCAGGATCAGGTCATCGCCGTCGGCGTAGACGTCCCGAACCTTGCCCGAGTGCAGAAGTTCCACGCGCCCTAGTACACCACGCGACATTGGAAGGGCCTGATTCGACCACCCAGCCGAGGGTGACCGGACGGACGTTGACACCTTCGTGCGCTGCCTGCGTGAATGGTCCGACCGCCACCCCCGTAGGTCCAGGAGAGCCCCGTGCCCGTTGTTCGCCCCCCGCTCGACCGCCTCGGCGCCGACCCGGGCCGGCGCCGACTGCTCAGCGCGCTGCTCGGCGCACCTCTGCTCGCGTCCGGCGGGCTGGCGGGATGCAGCGACGGCGCCGCCACCTCGACCCAGGACGGGCCCGTCGAGCTGTCGGTCTTCTGGTGGGGTGGCACCAAGCGGGCCGAGCTGACCGAGAAGGCGCTGCGCCTCTACTCGGATCGCAACCCGCGAGTCACCTTCCGGGTCACCTGGCAGGGCGCCAACGGCTACTACGACCGGCTGGCCACCCAGGCGAGCGGCGGGAACGTACCGGACCTGATCCAGATCGACGACGCCATGCTGACCGAGTACACCCAACGTCAGGTCATCCTCGACCTCACCGACCGCCACCTGGATCTTCGGGGCCTGCCGGAGGGTCTGATCCGCTACGGCACGGTGGAGGGGCGGACGATGGCGGTGGCCGCCGGGCAGACGCACGCCGTCGTGGTGTTCAACCGGGACCTGCTGCGGGAGCTGCAGTTGCCGGAGCCACGTACCGGGATGTCCTGGGCCGACTACATCTCCTGGGCCACGCAGGTCACCGAGGCCAGCGACGGCCGGGTGGCCGGCACGATGGACGGGTCGGGCGACTACCGGGCGCTCTGGCTCTGGCTGCGGTCGCAGGGTGGCGAGTTCTACCGGGGCAACCAGCTCGGCTTCGGCGCGGACGAGCTGATCGCGTGGTTCGAGCTGTGGCAGCGGGCCCGCCGGGGGCGAGCCACGCCGAGCGCGGCGCTGGTCGAGCAGGCCGACAGCGGCGAGCCGGCCCGGCAACTGGTGGTGAACGGGGTGACCGCCGCGTCCTTCGCCTGGTCGCACCAGCTACCGGAGCTGCAGCGACTCACCGAGTCCGAGTTGGGCATCGTCAGCTTCCCCGGCCCGCCGGGGGCTCAGTGGGCGCGGGCGTCGATGTACTGGGCGGCGTTCAGGGGCACCCGCCACCCGGACGTGGTCGCCGACGTGATCAACTTTTTGACCATCAATGGTGAGGTCGGCACCGTCCTCGGCCACGAGCGCGGGCTGAACGCCAGCGCCGCGGTCCGCCGCTACGCCGAGGGCAGCATCACCGACTCGGCCCAGCGACGTGCCGCCGCGTTCGGCGCCAGCATCGCCGACCTGCTCGGGCCGGCGCCGGCGCCGCCGCCCAGAGGGCACGCCAAGGTACGCACCCTGCTGGTCACCGCCGCCGAGCGCATCCGCGTCAAGCGCGACGGCACCCGTGAGGCCACCGCGCGCTTCCTGTCCCAGGCCATCGCGGCACTGGCGGTGTGAGCACCGGCGGCCGGCCCGGAGCCGGCCGCTGGTGACCAGTCGGGGCCTCCGGCCCGGTCAGCGCGGCGGGCCACCCCGGCGGTTGCGCATCAGCCGCAGCACCAGGAACACGACGATCGCGACCACCACCAGGCAGCAGAGCAGCGGGAGTATCCCGAAACCGCCGCGGCTGCGCCGCCGGGCGGCCTCCACCACGAGTTCGCCGGTGCCCGTGGACGCCCAGGCCGCCACGGGCACGAAGACCGCAAGTACGACAGCACCGAAGACCGCGCTCAGGCGGCCCCACCACTTACCGAATGAAGACATGTGCCCATCCTCGCCGAAGGGCGCAACCTCGGCACGTCGGTCCACGCCGAATCACGGGACCGGATGCTCCAGAAGCTGTCCGGCCGGCGCGCAACGCGCTCGCAACGTCCCGGCAAAGATGATGATCTTTACATGAATCTGTTGAGGTGATCGGATTCGCCTCATGCTCAACTCTGTAGACAGTGCGCGGATCTCTCGCACCCGAAGATCCGCGGCGGCAGCGGTCGGCGTCACCCTCGTCGCCGCACTCCTCACCCCCACGGCGGCCCATGGCGCCCCACCGCCCACACCGCCGCCGACGAGACCCGCTGCGAGCGGCAACGCGGACCGCACACCCATCACGGTCACGCTGATCACCGGCGACCGCGTGACGGTGACCCCGGGCGTCCACGGCGCGACCCCCTCGGTGGACGTCAAGCGCGCGCCGGGCGCCACCGGCTCGGTACGCATCTCCACCGAGGGCGGGGACACCTATGTGTACCCGGACGAGGCGGTGCCGTACCTCGCCACCGGCCGGCTCGACAAGCAGTTGTTCGACGTCACCCGACTCATCGCCCAGGGCTACGACGACGCGCGAACCGCCGAACTCCCCCTGATAGTCACCCGCACGACGGGTTCGGCGAAGCTCAGGACCGGCACCACGCTGCCGGGCGCGCAGACCACGCGGGAGCTTCCCTCCGTCCGTGGCGAGGCGATCCGTACCCGCCGAGCGCAGGCCGCGGACTTCTGGTCGGCCCTCACCGGTGCACAGTCGCCGACCGGCCGCAGCGCTGCCACCCCGGCACCCTCCTTCACGGCCGGCGTCGACAAGGTGTGGCTCGACGGCAAGGCGAAGGCCACCCTGGCCGACACCACCGCCCAGATCGGCGCGCCCGCGGCGTGGGCCGCGGGCGGCACCGGCAACGGTGTCCGGGTCGCCGTCCTGGACAGCGGGGTGGACACCACCCACCCGGATCTCGCCGACCAGGTGGTGGCCTCCAAGAGCTTCATCCCCGGGCAGGACGTGATCGACCGGAACGGGCACGGCACCCACACCGCCTCCACCGTGGCCGGGACGGGCGCCGCCTCCGGCGGAAAGGAACGGGGCGTGGCCCCCGACGCCGACCTGGTGATCGGCAAGGTCCTCGACGAGTACGGCAGCGGGTCGATCTCGGGGATCATCGCGGGCATGGAGTGGGCCGCGCGGGCCGAGCACGCCAAGGTGATCAACATGAGCCTGGGCGTGAGCGCGTGGCACACCCAGGACGACCCGCTGAGCCAGGCCGTCAACCAGCTGACCGCCGAGACGGGCGCGCTCTTCGTCGTCGCCGCCGGCAACAGCGGACCAGATCCGTACACCCTCGGTGCGCCGGGCACCGCGGACGCCGCGCTGACCATCGGCGCGGTGGACACCTCCGACCACCTGGCGGACTTCTCCAGCGTCGGGCCACGGATGAACGACGAGGCCCTCAAGCCCGACATGACCGCTCCCGGGGTGGACGTGCTGGCGGCGCGCTCGCAGCACATCCCCTGGGGTGAGGGCTACTACCGCGTCGACAGTGGCACCTCGATGGCGGCGCCCCACGTCGCCGGGGCGGCCGCCCTGCTGGTGCAGAAGCACCCGACCTGGAGTGCGCGCCAGATCAAGGACGCGCTGATGAGCACCAGCGTCCGCACGCCCGACTACAACGCCTACCAGGCCGGCAGCGGTCGGTTGAACGTCGCCGCCGCCTACCACCAGGACCAGGTCATCGCGTCCGGGTCGGTGGACGCCGGACTCGTCAGGTGGTCGCCGGGCAGCACTCCACAGCCGACCAAGCGGACGATCACCTACACCAACACCACGGACAGCCCGATCACGTTGGAGCTGTCCGTCGACCGCGGCGCCTCCCCCGCGCAGACGTTCACCACGACCGCCGACCGCGTCACGGTGCCCGCTCGGGCGAGCGCGACGGCCGACGTCGTGGTGGCCCCGGCCGGCCTTCCAGCCGGCAGGTACTCCGCCCAGGTCGCGGCCCGCTTCGCGGCCGGCGAGGTGCACACCGCCGTCGGGGTCGCCGTCGAGTCCAAGAAGTACGACCTCACCATCAACCTGAGGGACCGCGCCGGCCGGCCCATGAGCGGCGAGGTCGAGGTCGTCAACGCCGAGACCGGCTCCGCCTTCATGTGGGTGCCGGACGGGAAGCTCACCGCCCGCCTGGCCCCCGGCTCCTACACCGTCGTCGCCGCGGCGGACGTCGAGGGTCTGTACGGACCCCGCTCCCTCGGCCTCGCGATGCTGACCGCTCCCGAGGTCGACCTGACGACCAACCGGGTCGTGGAACTCGACGCCGCACGGGCCCGCCAGGTGAAGGTGGCGACGCCCCAGCCGACCGCCGTCGTCAACAGCAGGATCGACGTGTACCGCTCCTTCACCTCCAGCGAGCCGACGCCCACCGACTGGAGCGCCCTGCGCGAGACCTTCTGGCCGGGCGCCGCCTACGACAGCCTGTGGGCCCTGCCGACCGGGGAGAAGGTGAAGAAGGGCAGCTTCGTCTTCACCACCCGGATCCGCGCCGAGCAGACGCCGCTGGCGATCAGCTACCAGGGTCGGCACCTCAGCGACCCGCTCGCGCAGCCCGGTTCCCCGCCGCTGCCCGACGGCACCTCGCGCCTGGACGCGGTCTTCGCGGGCGTCGGCGGCGCCGCCGACTACGCCGGCCTCTCCGCCCGGGGCAGGGCCGTTGTCGTCCGCGGCGACGACTCGGTGACCCCCACGGATCAGGCCGCGGCGGCGCACACCGCCGGCGCGGCGATGCTCGTCGTGGTCAACGACCGGGCGGGACGCAAGAGCGACTGGTACGGCAACCCCGACGCCGTGACGACCGGGCCGATCCCGGTGGCCTCGGTGACGATGGACGAGGGCGAGGCGCTGATCCAGAAGATCACCGCTGCGGGCCGCAACGGGGTACGACTGGTCGTGGTCGCCCACCCCAGGGCGAAGTACCTGTACGACCTCGTGGACTACCACCGTGGCGGGGTGCCGAAGGATCCGTCTGCCAAGACCGACCCGCGCAACCTCGCCCGGATCGATCTCACCTTCTCCCCGCCCCCGGGGAAGCAGTCGAGCGAGACGCGGATGGACTTCCCGCCGTACGAGTACGCGGCGGCACGCGGGTTCCCGTTCGAGCCGGTCGCGCCGGGGCCGCGTACCGACTGGGTCTCCGCGGGTGGCGGGATCAGATGGATGCAGTACGCCGACGTCGCCGACTGGGCGCGGTCCAACACGGAGGCCATCGCCTACCGGCCGGGCAGTGTCCAGAAGGACCGCTGGTTCGGGCCCATCACCCGGCCACGGCTGCTCAGCACCGAGATCCCGTTCCGTGGCGAGACCGCCATGAGCGCCTACATCCAGGGGTTCGGCGACGCGGGCGCCGCACACAGCGGCGGGGCCAGCATGTCGCAGATCGCCACGTTCTATCAGGGCGACAAGCAGCTGACCCAGTTCGACGGCTGGCCAGAGGTCGGCGCGGGTGACCTATCGCCGGAGAAACTGCCGTACCGGCTGGTCGTCGAGACCAAGGGCAAGCCCGAGTTCAGCCCGTACTCGACCGCCACGCACACCGAGTGGAGCTTCGTCTCCGGCGGCAGCGCGGAGGTGCAGGCAATCCCGCTGGTCCAACTGGACTACGGGACGGACGTGGACTTCGCGGGTCGGACGAAGCGCCGCACCGACTTCGCGATCACGCCCGTGGTGGTGGGTAGCACCGCCGCTCGGGATGCCGTGTCGTCGCTCCAGCTGGAGATCTCCTACGACGACGGGGCGACCTGGCAGCGGCAGAACCTGAGGGAGAAGAAGGGCACCTGGCAGGCGTCGCTGAACGCGCCGCACCGGGCTGACTTCGTGTCCATCCGGGTCACCGCCAAGCAGCGCAGCGGTGGCGCCGTCACCCAGACCGTCACCCGGGCCTTCGGCCTGCGGTAGGACCCGCGGGGGGCCGGCGCCTGCGCGGTGCCGGCCCCCCGGGGGCAACCATTGCGCAGCCGCACCAAACAAGTCCGGCCCCCACACAGTGGGGGCCGGACTCATATCACTTTCCGTGGTAGCGGGGACAGGATTTGAACCTGCGACCTCTGGGTTATGAGCCCAGCGAGCTACCGAGCTGCTCCACCCCGCGTCGACTGGTTAAGACTAACCCACCCGTTCCGAACGATGATCAGCGGGGGTCACCAACCGCTGGGGCCCGCCACCCCGGTATGTCGAAAGCCCGCCCCTGGTGGACCGGGGACGGGCTTCGAACTGGTGTTTCTCTCGTAGCGGGGACAGGATTTGAACCTGCGACCTCTGGGTTATGAGCCCAGCGAGCTACCGAGCTGCTCCACCCCGCGTCGGTTCGCTAACCGTAGCGCACCGACCCGGGGCACCGCAAAGCGACTCCGATACCGCCGACACGGACACCTCTGACCTGGGCCGTTGTCAGTCGAGCCAGGTCTCGATCGCCGCGACCGCCCGTCGACTGTCGGCGTCGACCTGGGACCGGACGACAGTCGTGTGCTCCCAACCCTGCTCCCAGAGCACCGTCACCACGTCGCCGATCCGGACCGCCCGGACCAGCCGCACCTCCTCCGATCCCGGCTCGCCCATCCCGTCCGGCATCGGGGCCCGCATCTCGAACAGCACCGACTCGTCCCCGTACGCCTCCGGGGTCAGCAGCCGCTGTCGCCACCTCCTGCTGTCGTCGGGCAGCCTCTGGTCGGGGCAGCCACGCACGGCCTGCCGCAGCTCACGCAAGGCGTCGTCGGCGCGGCCCGCCCGGTAGATGGTGATGGTGTGCCGGTAGCTGCCGTCCGGTACGTGCCCCGTCGGCGTCTCCGCCAACTTGTACGCCAGGTACCGGCCCCGGCGCTGGACCACTGCCGAGTCGCTGGAGAGGCGCGTTCCGCACAGCGTCGGCAGTGCCGGGCCCTCCCCCGACGATTCCAACCCGGTCCGGTTCGGGGCCGCCAGCACGAAGAAGGCGCGGTCCGGAATCGAGGTGGGCGGCCGGGGTGCCGCCGGGCCGCTGACCGGCTGCGACGGCGTACCGCTCGGGGTGGTCCGCGACGGCGGCGACGAGGGCGCCGAGGGCGGCGTAGTTGACGGCGGAGAAGGCACGGTCGCCCCGGTCGGCACCGGGCCAGGCGTGTCGGCGGGTGGCGGCAGCGGTGCGGAACCGTCCGGCGGGTACGCCAGCCGGCCACCGACGGCCACCCCGCCCACGAGCAGCGCCACCGCGAGCGTCGAGCCGGCGACCCGGACTCGTGCCCGCCGGTCGGCGAACCGCCGAAGCGACTCGGGATGGGTCAGCTCGTGGCCGTCCGCGACAGTGCTGAGCGACCGGTACAGGTCAGAGAGTTCAACTGACATCGTTCGCCTCCAACTCCACGGCGCAGAGGTCGGGCAGCAGCGCGGCCAGCCGGGACCGGCCTCGGGACAGCCAGGACTTCACGGTGCCGACCGGGGCGCCGGTCTCCCGGGCGATCTCCTCGACGGACATGTCGAAGAGGTAGTGCAGGGCCAGCGCCTGCCGGTGCGTGGCGGGCAGTTGCCGGAGCGCCCCGACCAGGAGCACCCCGTCCTCGCTCGGCGGGGGCGCCACCGCCGGTGGTCCGCTCCGGCTCAGCACCACCCGCCTACGGTGCAGACGCCGCCACCGGTCGGTCGCCAACCGGGCCACCACGAGCCGCAGCCACGCCTCCGGCGCGGGATGCGACGACAGTCGCCCCCACTGCCGCCACGCCCGGGTGTACGCCTCCTGCACCAGGTCCTGCGCCTCGCTGTGGTCGCCGGCGACCGCATAGCCGTACCGCAGCGTCCGCCGGGCAGTGCTGCGGTAGAAGTCATCGAAACTCTGCGCGTCCCGCACGACTGTTCCCCCTCGTCCCCACCCCGTTGCTTTGAGGACGGCGGACCGGCGTCGCAGGTTGCGGAGGTGGAGGGTGCTGTCGGTGACGTGACAGACACGCACAGATCAGGACAACCGCCGAGCCCCCGCCGTTCGGACCTGATGCGGTCCGCGCGACGGGGGCTCGGAGAGGAACTGCGTGCGGTGGCGGGTCAGCCTCCCGCACTCGGGCTGGCGCCCGGCCCACCGGCGGCCTGTTGCGCCTGCTGGAACGCGGTGAGCGCCTCGTCGAGGGCCTTCAGCGCACGCCCGTACCGCTCGAAGTCGCCGGACGTCTGTGCGGCCCGGACCTCGGTGATCGCGGTCTGCACCCGGTCCGCGGCGGCAGCCAGGTCACCGGTCGGCGGTGGGGTGCCGGGGCTCGGGGTCACCGTCGGCGCCGGGGTCGCCGTCCCCGACGGCGTTGGCGTCGGCGTCGTCGGGTTGCCCCCGGTCGTCGGGGGCGGCGACGTGCCCTGCCCGGCCTTCTTACCCTGCTCGACCAACTGCTTGATGCCGTCGTTGATGTTGTCGGCGAGCGCCACGAAGGAGCCACCGTCACCGTACGAGAGCAGCACCTTCTGCAGCAGCGGGTACGCGTCCTGCTGGTTGCTCTTCACGTAGACCGGCTCGACGTAGAGCATCCCGTCGGCGAAGGGCAACGAGAGCAGGTTGCCGTACTGCACCTGCGCCTGGTTGCTGGAGAGCAGGTTGAGCTGCTGGCGGATGTTCGCGTTGTTGGTCATCTGCTGGTGCACCTGCACCGGGCCGGAGATCCGGGTCTGGTCCGGCAGCTCCAGCACCTCCAGTCGGGGCTTCCCCTCGACGTACGACCCGGAGATCAGCGCGGCGAGGTTCTGCCGACCGTTCGGGGTGACCGCCGAGGTGAGCTGGAACCGTGGGCTCTCCTGCCCCGGGAACTGGGTGAACAGGTAGTACGGAGGCTGCTTCTGGCCGCTGTCCGGCGCGTCCGGCACGTTGGGCACCTGCCAGAAGTCCTGTGCCGAGTAGAAGTCGCCCGGGTTCGTCACGTGGAACTTGGTGAGCAGGTTGCGCTGCACCTTGAACATGTCCGCCGGGTAGCGCAGGTGCTCGGTCAGCTCGACCGGGATCTCCGCCTTCGGCAGCACCAGGTCACCGCCGAACGCCTTGTTCCACGCCTTGAGCACCGGGTCGGTGTCGTCGTACTCGTAGAGCTTCACCGTGCCGTCGTACGCGTCGACGGTGGCCTTCACCGAGTTGCGCATGTAGTTGACGTCTTCCCGGGCCAGCTGGAAGGTGCCCCGGTTGGTCAACTCGTCGGTGGTCTCGGTCTGCAGGTTGACCTTCTCCGCGTACGGGTAGGAGGCCGCCGTGGTGTAGCCGTCCACGATCCACTGCACCCGACCGCCGACCACCGCCGGGTACGGGTCGCCGTCCAGGGTGAGGAACGGCGCGACCTTCTCCACCCGGTCGCGCGGGTTGCGCACGTAGAGCAGCTTGGAGTCCTTGTTGACCGCCTCGGAGAGCAGGAAGTTCGACTCCTGCTCCTTGATGGCGTACAGCAGCCGACTGGTGAAGGAGCCGATCTCCACACCGCCCTCACCGGTGTAGGTGTAGGACTCGCCGCCACCCTCACCGACCGGCCGGTCGAACTCGGCCTTCTTGTTCGGGTCGGACTGCCCGACGATGGCGTAGTCGTCGGCGGCCATCCGCTCGCCGTAGTAGATGCGCGGCTGCTTGGCCGGGATCTGCTCGGTCTGCGAGGAGCACGCCTCCTGGGTCTTCTCGCCGAGGAAGCCGGAGACGAAGAACGGCTGCCCACCGCAGACCACCTGGTTGGCCGGGGCGGCCACCAGCCCGTACCCGTGGGTGTAGACGGTGTGCCGGTTGATCCAGGTGTTCTGCTGGTCGGTCAGCTCGCCGTAGTTGATCTCCCGGACGCCGACGACGTAGTCGGAGACCTTGCCGTTCACGCCGTACCGGTCGATGTCCAGCTTCGGACCGAAGTCGTAGAAGCCACGCACCTGCTGGAGCTGGGTGTACGTCTCGCTGACCAGTTGCGGGTCGAGCAGCCGCACGTTCGACACCACCGAGGTGTCGGTGGCCAGGTTCGCCGGTGGGGTGAGGTTGTTCGCCGCGTACGGGGTCGTCTCGGTGGCCCCCAGCCCGAACGCCGCCCGCGTCGCGTCGATGCTGCGTTGGATGTACGGCGCTTCCTTGTCCTTGGCGCTCGGCTTGACCTCGAAGGTCTGCACCGCCCAGGGGTAGATGCCGCCGATGGCCACCGCGGACACGCCGAGCAGCGCCAGCGAGATCCCCGGCCAGACCAGGTTCCGCATCCAGGCGTTGGAGAACACGAGGATCGCGATCGCCACCACGATGGAGATGTAGGCCAGGATCTCCTTCGCCGGCAGCAACGCGTTGACGTCGGCGTAGCCGGCGCCGTACAACTTGGCGCCCTCGTTGTACTCCAGCAGCATGGCCCGCCGGTCCAACACGTACGCGATCGCCTTCAACAGCACGAAGACCGCGACCAGGGTGCTCAGGTGCGCGCGGGCCGCGTTGCTCATCCGGTCACCGACGCCCTGCAGGCGGACACCGCCGAAGAGGTAGTGCACCGCCAGCGCGCCGATCACGGCCAGCACCACCGCGGTAAAGGCCACCCCGAGCAGGTAACGCCAGAACGGCAGTTGGAAGACGTAGAAGCCGATGTCGACCCCGAACTCCGGGTCCTTGATGCCGAAGTCACCGCCGTTGCGGAAGAGCAGCCACTGGTTCCACCGGTTCTGCGCGGAGAGACCGGCGAAGAGCCCGACCACCGCGGCGGTCAGCGAGATCCAGGTGCCGAGACGCGGGCTGAGCACCATCCGGTAGCGCTCCAGGGTCGCCTGCTCCACCGAGTGCGGACGCAGCCGCGGGCGCAACCGGTAGGCCAGCCACAGGTTGCCGCCGACGATCATCGCCATGCCGAGGCCGATGGCGAGGAAGAGCACCAGGCGGGTGAGCAGGACGCCGGTGAAGACCTCGGTGTAGCGGACCTCGTCGAACCAGAGCCAGTCGGTCCACGCCTGGACACCCCAGCCGAGCAGGGTGAAGAGCACGAACACCCCGACCAGGACAGCGATGGTGACGCGTCCGCGCCGGCTCATCCTCGGAAGGGGGCTGCTGCTACGCATGACCACTGTTGGCTCCGCACGCTCGATATGATCGGCTCCGACCAGGCACCCAGAGTACGGGGTGTTCCTGAGCGTGTCGGGGCACGGTCACACCGGTCAGCAACGCGTCGGTTGACCGCCCGCACGCAACGTCTCCAGTGCGGTCATCGCCTCGTCCAACGAGCCCACCCGCAACAGCGGCAGGTCGGGCTGCGGGTTACGGACCGCCTCCGCACAGTTGTCCGCCGGCACCAGGAAGACCTTGGCCCCGGCGCGCTTGGCGCCGACCAGCTTCTGTGCGATCCCGCCGATCGGGCCGACGGCGCCCTCGTCGTCGATGGTGCCGGTGCCGGCGATGACCTGGCCGCCGGTGAGGTCGGCCGGGGTCAACTTGTCCACGATCCCCAGGGCGAACATCAGGCCGGCGCTCGGCCCACCGATGTCCCCCAGGTCGATGCCGAGCGTGAACGGGTGCGGCTGCTGCTGATCGATCTCGACGCCGATCCGCGGTCGGCCGTCCTGCTCCTGACTGGTCACCGTCGCGGTGGCCGGCACGCCGTCACGGGTGTAGCCGATGGTCAACGCCGTGCCCGCCGGCTTGGCCCGGACCAGCTCGGTGACCTTCGCGGCCACCGGCACCGGCTGACCGTCGACCGAGGTGATCAGATCGCCGGCCTTCAGCGCCCCGGCCGCCGGGCCGTCCCCGGCCACCGTCTTGATCACGACCTGTACCGGGAAGCCCAACTCCCGCAGCGCGGCGGTCTCCGCGCTGGTCTGCGACGCCTTGAAGTCCTCCGCGTTGCGCTGCTCGACCTGCTCCGTCGACTCCCCCGGCGGGTAGACCAGCTCGCGCGGCACCACCGCCTCGTCGTCCGAGAACCAGCCGGCGATCGCCCCCCGCAACCGCACCGTGGGCTGCACCCCCACCGTGGTCAGCCGCAGCTGGCCGGCCGAGGTCGAGGTCTCCCGGCCGGAGACCTGGATGACCTCCTTACCGTCGGTGGTACCGAGGGTGTTGACCGTCGGCCCCGGGCCCAGCACCACGTACGGAATCGGCACCCGGAGCACCCCGATGCTCAGCAGGGCGGTGAACAGGGCACCGAGCAGGACCGTCAGGCCGCGACGTCTCATGCCGCAGAGCGTACCGACCGGTCGCGGGCCATCCGCCGGATGCGCCGCGCGACTTCGCCCTCAGCGCAACGCCAGCGGCGGCGACCTGGGGCGCGGTCCGCGTACCGTAGATGTCGTGCCTGATATTCCGTTCGGTTTCGCGCTCCCGGGTGGGCAGCCACCAGACCCCAACGATCCCGCGCAGATGCAGCAGTTCATGTCGCAGTTGCAGCACCTGCTGTCCGCGCCGGGCAGCGGGCCGGTCAACTGGGACCTGGCCCGGCAGGTAGCCGCCAGCCAGCTCTCGGCCGCCGGTGACCCGGCGGTGTCGATGTACGAACGCAACGCGGTCGAGGAGGCGCTGCGCCTCGCCGACCTGTGGTTGGAGCCCGCCTCGGCGTGGCCCTCTGGCATCCAGAACCCGGTTGCCTGGAACCGCAACGAGTGGATCTTCAAGACGCTGGACGTGTGGCGCAAGCTGTGCGACCCGGTCGCCAGCCGGATGGTCGGCGCGATGGGTGACCTGGTGCCACCGGAGGCGCGCGCCCAGCTCGGCCCGATGCAGTCGATGGTGGCCTCCCTCGGTGGCGCGCTCTTCGGCGGCCAGCTCGGGCAGGCCCTCGGTTCGCTCGCCGCGGAGGTGCTCTCCGCCGGCGACATCGGGCTGCCGCTCGGCCCGGCCGGCACGGCCGCGCTGATCCCGGCCAACATCCGGGCGTACGGCGAGGGCCTGGAGCTGCCCGAGGACGAGGTCCGCCTCTACGTGGCGCTGCGCGAGGCCGCCCACCAGCGGCTGTTCCAGCACGTCCCGTGGCTGCGTGGGCACGTGCTCAGCGCGGTCGAGATGTACGCCTCGGGCATCCGGGTCAACCGGGAGGCGATCGAGGAGGCGATGGGTCGGGTCGACCCGACCGACCCCGAGTCGATGCAGGCGATCGCCCTGGAGGGCATCTTCACCCCGGAGGACACCCCGGCGCAGAAGGCCTCACTGGCCCGCCTGGAGACCGCACTCGCCCTGGTCGAGGGCTGGGTGTGCCACGTGGTGGACAGCGCCGCCAGCGACCGGCTGCCCAACGTCGTCCGGTTGGGCGAGGCGTTCCGCCGTCGCCGGGCCGCCGGCGGTCCCGCCGAGCAGACCTTCGCCGCGCTGGTCGGTCTGGAACTGCGCCCCCGCCGGCTGCGCGAGGCGGCGGCACTCTGGGCCGCGCTCACCCAGCACCGTGGCATCGAAGGCCGCGACGCCGTCTGGGGCCACCCGGACCTGCTCCCGTCGGACGACGACTTCGCCGACCCGGTCGCGTTCGCGATGAACGACATGGACCTCAGCGAGCTGGACAGCTTCGACTTCACCGCCCCCGGCGGCGTGGAGGAGAAGGCCCCCGGGCAGCCCGGCCAGTCGGGCCAGTCGGGCCAGTCGGGCCAGCCCGATGAGACCGACGGTGAGGGCGACGCCAAGTCCTGACGCCCGCGTAACGACGTTCTGCGCCCGGGTGCCCGCTTGATCGACAGCGGGCACCCGGGCGTGTTCGCAGGGCTGGCTGGTCAGCGGGGCTGGCTGCCGGGGGCTCGGCGGCTCGGGTCCTGTCCGCAGGCAGGCTGACGGGTCAGGCGGGTCGGCCCGACCCGGAGAGCAGGGCGCGGGTCGCTTCCCAACCCTCGAAGGCCGGGTCCAGCGTGGCCAGGTCAGCCGGGCCACGCAGTCGTCGCCAGCCGGCGGTGACCGCCACGTCACCCGGTCGCGGGGCATTCGCGCGCGCCTCAGCCGGCGTCGCCGTGTCCAGCTCGAGCGTCGGTAGCCAGCCCGGCGCGGGCAGTCGTACCGCGACCCCGAGCAGACCCGGCCCGCCGCCCTCGACCGGAGCCACCGCAACCGGTCGGCTGGTGAGTGGGCGGAGCAGCTTGCCGACGGTCAGTGCGGGCAGGTCAGGCACGTCACTGACCAGCACGGCCGCATGATCGTACCCCTCCAAGGCGGCGAACACGGCGTTCGGCGTCGGCTCGGCCACCTCGTACACCGCCGTGCCGGGCCACACCAGCGCATCGGCCAGCGCCCGGTCGGCCGGGGTCACCGCGACCGCGACCTCCACCTCGTTCAGCGTGGCGAGCAGGTCGATGACGTCTTCCGCGAGGGCCGCTCGCCACTCCGCCAGGTCAACGCCCGGCGGCGACCAGTGCACCGGCCCGAGCATCGCCACCACCACCCGTCGCGCCATTCCCCGACCCTAGCGCCCCACCACGCGCGCCCACCCCACCCGGCCCTGACCCGGAGCGCCCTGACGCGGCTTGACGCGGCTTGACGCGGCTTGACGCGGCTTGACGCCATGATCGACTCGGCTTCATTGAAGTCGCGGTGTCCCGGCACCTCCGATAGCGCGGCATTCAGGAAGGCGAGTCGATCTAGGCGGATCACGCGCGTCGTAAGCTGTGCGTCAGGTGGGGAGTGGCGCGCAGGAGGCGGCGGCTACTCCTTCGAGGTAGCCGCGGGCGCGCTCCGCCTTGGGGTAGCGACCGACCAACGCCCAGAACCGGGCGTTGTGGCTGGGCACGATGAGGTGCGCCAGCTCGTGGAGCAGCACGTAGTCGATCACCCATTCGGGCATCTCCTGGACGCGGTGCGAGATGCGGATGCTGCGGTCCGCCGGTGTGCAGGAGCCCCACCGGCCGTTCTGGTTGGTGACCCATCGGACGCTGGCCGGTACCGCTTTCGTGGCGTACCCGGCGAGGTAGAGGTCGATGAGCCGGTTGGCGCGAGCCAGGAGCTCGGCGTCGGAGCGGGCGAGGCGCCCCTCCCGGGCGGCGAGCCGGGCGAGCATCCGGTCGACCCACTCGCTCTCCTCGGCGCGGGAGAACTGGTCGGGGATGAGGACGACCACTCGCTCACCGTCACGGTACGCGGACACCGTGCGTCGTCGGCGCTGGCTGCGCCGCACCTCGACGACCGGCTTGCGCGTCCCCGCCATCACTGGCCCGCGCAGCCTCGGCTACGTGTCACGAAGGAAAGCTAATGCGTACTGACCAGGGGTCCGCAAGAGTCAACCGCACGACACGCGCCCAGAAAATGGTGATTGGTCGCCAGGCGTCCCGAAAATTTCTTGACCGCAGCGTCATCGCGCCATCTCGTCACCCTTCGTGAACCCCGATGGCGCCGGTACGCGGCACTCCCCCAACCGTAGGTGATCACGGCTCCGGATGCCGCTGCGGGGGCACTCGCACGGGTGGCTGTCAGGGTTTGGTCGGCGTGTCCCCGCCAAACTGACTTATCCGACCTATTTCGCCATGCACACTCTCGACGTCGACTTGCTCACAGTGTCGATGCACAGCTGACATGGAACTGCCCAGACCTGGGTAGGGTCCGCGGACCAGCGGTCACGAAGGTGGCCGCGGAGTGAGACCCAGCGCCGGCGCCCCGTGTGGCCCGCCGCCGGGCACCCCGCCGGAACGGCATTGACCGGCGGACGAGACGAGGAGGGCACCGTGGCCGACCAGGCCCAGACGACCTACAACGGTTACTGCGTGAAGTGCAAGGAGAAGCGGGACTTCGAGGGGCACGTCGAGGTCTCGAAGACCGGAATGAACATGGCCAAGGGCAAGTGCCCGGTATGCGGAACAACAGTGAACCGCATCCTGGGCAAGGCCAAGGTCTGACCCGAACGGGTGAACGGGGGTGGGGGGGGGGGGGGGGCGCCCCCCCCCCCCCCCCCCCCCGGGCGCCCCCGGCCCCCCCCCCCCCCACACCCCCCCGGCGGGGGGAGACACCCACCCACACAACGAAG
>NZ_JBITGG010000038.1:0-22780 GCF_044456765.1 Micromonospora sp. NPDC050784
TGACCAGTCCGGGGTATAAATCATAATTGGCACTGGCTTTACAAGCACCCTGTTGAGTTCTCAAAGAACAACCACACACCGACCAGAAGCCCCACCACAGTGGAACCCCAACCGGGGCTTTTCGTACCGCGTCCCCGCCGCTCTCGCGCCGGGCACTTTTACTACGTTACCTCACCGTCTTCGCCGTGTCAAACCGTGTGTCCCGGTCTGTCATGCTTCGTACGGGTCAGCGCCGGCGCACTCACGCAGCAGCGAACCGCTGCGTCAGGTCGTCGGATTCGGCAGACCGGCCGCTGCGGTTTCCCGCAGTCTCGCCCGGTTCCCTGCCGGTCGTGAACCTTACCCGGTCGGCTTCGCCGCACCAAATCCGCCTCGCGGCCGATCCGGCAAGCCCCGCCCGGACCGCGTCCCGCAGGAGTGAACCCCTGCTTGACCCGGTTGCCATCCCGTTCCGGTGCCCCCAGGACCTTCGTCCCGTTTGCCCCGTTCCGCGCTGGCAGAGAGAAAGTTACGCGTCTGCGGGTTTGATCGTCAAATCCACGGGTAGCGGCGCGCGTCACATTCGTCCGCCCGAACGGTTTCCCCAGGTCAGACCCGGTCCGACAGCAACTGGGGCTCGGCGACTACCAGCGGTGGGGCGCCGACCGCCGATCAGCAGGAGTGGACGGCGGCGATCAGGACGCCTGCCGTCGCCGGGCGGCGAGCCAGGCCCGGATGCCGAGGACGCCAACGGTGGTGCCGATTGCCAGAGACGCGGCGATCAGCAGCGCGTGCACCCACAGAAAGCTGGTGGCCGAGCCGTCGGCCACCCTGCCGGACGCCCAGGACCGTGGGTCCTGCCAGATGGCCACCGCGAACCTAGGCCAGATCACCCAGGTCCAGACGCCGACTCCGACCAGGAAGACAGCCCACCCTCGCGACAGCACCATGGCAGCCGAGTATGCCAGCGCCCCCGCTCACCAGGCCGGCGGCGCGAACACCGGCCCTCGTCGACCGCCGCCCCGCGGCTCATGCCATCGCAGTGCACGCCACACCGGGACCAGAGCACCGAGGTACAGCGCGCAGGCCGTTTCCGGCATCAGTGGGATGGGCACTGCGAAGGAGGACAGCTGAGGACCGTCCCCTGGAGGTGCCCCATGCCACCGTCGAGCTTCAATCCCTGGGCCTGGCGTGATCCGTCCGCCCTGACCGGCGGCTACACCCAGGCCACGCCCTCGGCCACCCCGGCGGACGGCAAAGAGGGTGGGCACGACGGCCCGGACGCGCCCGGCCCGGGCACACCTGTCGACCTCGTTGGCTATCAGGTGCAGGCGAGCGACGGGCGCATCGGCACCATCGACGAGACCAGCGACGAGGCGGACGCCGGGCACCTGGTGGTGGACACCGGGCCCTGGATCTTCGGCCAGAAGGTGTTGCTGCCGGCCGGGACGGTGGCCCGGGTGGATCATCAGGAACGCGTCGTGCACGTCGACCGGACCCGCCAGGAGATCAAGGACGCGCCGGCGTTCGATCCGGACTCGGCCGACCAGGAGTACTGGGAACGGGTCGGCACCTACTACGCCGACAGCTACCTGTCCCCTCCGGCAGCGGACCGCAGGTAATGTGAGGCCGTGGTCCGGACGGGCAACTGCGCATCCGAGGCGGTCGACCTGGTCGACGGCCGCTTTCTCGGTGCCGTGCCCGAAATCCCGACCAGCTCCGGCGATGGCCGTGAGCAACTTCTGAACGTCCTCCGTGCCGGTGGTCTGCGGTTTCGCGCCGGCGCGCGATGGCGGGCGACTCGCTGAGTCGATCCCGCTGACCGAGCAGGGCTGAGCCCGCCCTGCTCGGCGCGCGCCCACGCGTCACCCACCCTCGGACAACGAGAGGCACCACCATGTCCGTCGCACGAATGCTCACCGGCGACCGGCCCACCGGCCGCCTGCACCTCGGCCACTACGTCGGCAGCATCGCCAACCGGGTACGGCTGCACCGGCGCTACAAGAGCTTCTTCATCATCGCCGACCTGCACATGCTCACCACCCGCAACCGTCGGGAGGACATCGACCAGGTTTCCGGCAACGCCCGCGAGATGGTGACCGACATCCTCGCCGCCGGGGTCGACCCGGACCGGGCCACCTTCTACCTCCAGTCGGCCATCCCCGAGGTCGGCGACCTCAACACCCTCCTGCAGAACCTGGTGACCGTTCCCCGGCTGGAACGGGTGCCCTCGCTCAAGGACATGGCCCGCGACGCCGGCAAGGAGGAGATGCCGTACGGGCTGCTGGGTTACCCCGTGCTCCAGGCCGCGGACATCCTCTGCGTCAAGGGGGAGGTGGTCCCGGTCGGCCGGGACAACGCCGCGCACGTCGAGGTGACCAGGGAGATCGCCCGACGGTTCAACCACCTGTACGGCCCGGTCTTCCCGGTGCCCGAGCTGATCCCGGCAGACACACCGAGCCTGGTGGGCACCGACGGCGCCGCCAAGATGAGCAAGAGCCGGGGTAACTCGATCGCGCTCTCCGACGACGCGGCGACGGTGCGTCGCAAGGTGCTGGGCATGTACACCGACCCGAACCGGGTGCGGGCCGACGTGCCGGGCACGGTGGAGGGCAACCCGGTGTTCGCGTACCACGAGGTTTTCAATCCGGACCGTGACGAGGTGACCGACCTGGCCCGGCGGTACCGGGCCGGGCGCGTGGGTGACGTGGAGGTCAAGGAACGGCTGGTCGTCGCGCTGGAGGGGTTCCTGGCGCCGATCCGGCAGCGTCGGGCCGAGATCGAAGCCGACCGAGGTCTGGTCGACCGGCTGATCGTCGAGGGCACGGAACGGACCCGCCAGGAGGTACGCCAGACCGTGCTCGAGGTACGCCGGGCGATGGGGCTGACCGGCGCGTACCAGCAGCTGCGGCGGCGGGCTGAGCGGAGCCGGCGCCGGACGGACGCCTCGACCTGAGGCCGGGGCGTCCAGTCGGCGGCGTGACGCCGGGTCCGCTGTGAAACCGCCGCGTTCTCAGCGGATCCGGACGTCAGCCAGGTCCAGGGTGATCGGCGTCCAGGAGAGGTCCGGGGTGCGGTCCTCCTGGCGGATGTGGATCCGGCGTCGCGTCGGCACGACCAGCCCGTCGACCTCGGTGGCTCCGCTGACGAAGTGCGCGACCGGGGAGGAGCCGTTGACCACCGGCTGGTAGTCCATGCGCCGCAGCAGCCCGCCGTCGTCGAAGTAGTACAGCTGGGTGTCGGTGTGGGTGTGCACGCTCTCGGGGAACGTGACGCGCAGTACGCGCCACGACTCGCCGTCCTCCGTCCACGGCTCGATCTCGTGCGCCTCGACGCCTGGCCAGGTGAACAGGAACGGCTCGACGAGATAGTGCCAGGTGGCGTAGCCACGGAAGTAGGCCGCCTGGGCGAGCGTCCACTGGCTGTCCCCGGTGTAGCCGGCAAAGCTCGCCCGGGGGTTCGTCAGCTCGTCGATCAGGCTGCCGTCGGCCGCGGTGACGGTGACCCGGTCGGTGTCGCTGTCGTACTCGGTGACCCGGCCGGTGCCCTCCTGGACGTGGCGGATCCGTTCCCGGTGCAGGTCGGCCTCGACCAGTTCGGTGCCGTCGAAGTCGGGTCTTCCCTTGAACGCCCAGAACGGGCCGCCGTAGGTGAGCCGGGTGGTGAGGGTCGAGGCGGTGTTCCAGCGGTCGAGGCCGCCGTGTCGTTCGATGACCTTGGCGAGCAGTGCATCCATGACTTACTCCTAAGTTAGGACTAGACGATTCGACATTAGCACTGGCCGGTGGACGTCGACTACGATGGCGATGTGACTCAGCGGACTTACCAGGACGCCTGCGGGGCGGCGCGCACGATGGACATCGTCGGCGAGCGCTGGGCGCTGTTGATCGTCCGAGAGCTGGTCTTCGGCCCGAAGCGTTTCGGTGATCTGCGGGCCGGCCTGCCGAAGGCCAGCCAGAACGTGCTCAGCCAGCGCCTTCGGGAGCTGGAGCAGTCCGGCATCGTCCGGCGGGTGCAGCTCGGGCCGCCGGCCAGCGTGCACGCGTACGAGCTGACGGAACGCGGTCAGCAACTGGAGCCGACGCTGATCGAGCTGTCGCGGTGGGGCGCCGGCCTACCCGCGGAGCCGGACGTCGAGATGAGCACGGACGCGTTCATGCTGCTGCTCAAGGCCCTCTACCGGCCACCGACCGGCGCGCCGATGACCGCTCGACTTCGGTTGCAGGTGGGCACCGACGCCTTCGAGGTGGGGGTGACGCCGAGTGGGATCAGCGTGGCCCGTGGTCGGTCGGGCCAGGTCGATGTCGCGGTCACCGGCACGGTGAGAGCGCTGCGGGACCTGATGTTCGGCGGCACACCGCTGCCATCGGCGGTCTCGGCGGGCGACATCGAGGTGCACGGCGACATCGGGGCGGCCGAGCGGTTCTTCAGGCTCTTCGGAGCGGCGCCGGGCGAGTAGACCAGGTGAACCGCCGGCCCATCTGGCGCAGAATGCGAGGATGAGGAGGATTTTCGGCATTCATCCGGTGCGGGCGGGGGTGACCCACCGGACCACGATGTTCGAGATCTTCTTCGACCTGGTCTTCGTCTTCGCCCTCACCCGGGTCATCACGTTCATGGCGGGGTCGCCGAGCGCGCTCACCCTGGCCCAGGGGCTACTCCTCCTGCTCCTGCTGCTCTACTCCTGGGGCCCCTACACCTGGGTGGGGAACCTGGTGCGGCCGGACGTCGGCCTGGTCCGCGCGGCCACCCTGGTCGCGATGGCGGCGATATTCGTGGCCGCGCTGGTGCTGCCGGACGCCTGGCACCAGAGCCCGGGGTTGTTCGACGCGCCGTTCACCATCGCCCTGGCCTACGTGGTCGGCCGCGCGGTGCAGCTCGTGATCCTGTTCTGGGTGAGCGCGACGAACCCACCGCTGCGCTCGACGCTGCGCTTCTTCAGCGTGCCGGTGATCCTGGCGTGGCTCCCGCTGATCGCCGGCGCGCTGCTCGGCGGCGTGGCCCAGACGGCGCTCTGGACGGCCGCGTTGCTTGTGGACATCGGCGGCTCGCGGATCGCGTCGGCCTTCCGGCCGTGGCAACTGGGCAGCGTGGACCACTTCACCGAGCGGTTCGGCCTGGTGCTCATCATCGCGCTGGGCGAGTCGTTGATCTCGGCCGGCGAAGGGCCACGGACGATGGCACCGGTCGGTGTGGCCGTGCTGGCCGCGCTGCTCGGTCTCACCAGCACGGTCTGCCTGTGGTGGCTCTACTTCGACCGGCTGGCACCCGCCGCGCGCAAGGCCGTCAGCAACGTGCCGGGTGAGCGGCGGGCCAGCGTGGCCGGCGACGCGTACGGCATCGGGCACTCCCCGCTGATCATCGGTGCCATCTATGTCGCGCTCGGCATCGAGGAGGTGATCGCCCAGCTCACCGAGGAGTCGACGCATCCCGGCCGGCTGGGCTGGGAGGCCGCGACCGCGCTCTACGGCGGCACAGCCCTCTACCTGCTCAGCAGGTTGGCCTTCCGTCGGCTGACCCTTCGCGCGGTGTACCCGACGCAGGTCGCCGCCGCGCTGCTGCCGCTGCCCCTGCTGCCGATCGGCCGGTCCCTGCCGCCACTGGCGGCGCTCACCCTGCTGACCGCCTTCCTGATCGGGGTGACCTGGTTCGAGCGGCGGATGGACCGACGCGACGAACGACCCGAGCCGGCACAGCCGGGTCCTTCGTGAGCGCCTCCGCGCCTCCGGTGCAGCCCGAGCACGAAAAGAACCTGACGCGCCGTGTCGATAACCGCGGTCCGCGTTCGTCGTCATGCTGTACGGCGACACGCCGCACCGAGAGGAGCCGAACGTGAAGTACATGCTGCTGTTCATGAGCCCCATGGTCGACGGTGAGGTCGTCGACAACGGGTGCAGCTTCGAGGACTGGATCCGCTACGACCGGGAGATGAAGGACGCCGGGGTCTGGGTCTCCGGGCATCCCTTGCAGGACCTGACCACCTGCACCACCGTGCAGGTGGGCCCGGACGGCGAGCGCACGATCACCGACGGGCCGTTCGCCGAGACCCGTGAGCTGCTCGGCGGGTACGACGTCATCGACGTGCCGGACCTCGACGCCGCGCTGGACTGGGCGGCCCGCAGCCCCGGGGCCGTCGGCACCGGCTCGGTCCAGGTCCGTCCGATCTTCGAGATCGACGTGCAGGTCTGACCGTGCCGGGTGAGGGGGCAGCCGTCGGGTCGTCGGTGGAGGCGGTGTTCCGGGAGGAACGCGGCCGACTGCTCGCCTCGCTGGTGCGCCGCTTCGGCGACCTCGACCTGGCCGAGGAGGTCGCCTCGGAGGCCATCGAGGCGGCGCTTGTGCACTGGCCGACCGACGGCGTCCCGAGCCGGCCGGGCGCCTGGCTGCTCACCACCGCTCGACGGCGAGCCGTGGACCGTCTGCGTCGGGACCGGGTGCTGGCGACGCGGCTCGCCGTACTCCGGGCGGAGGCCGAGCGGGCCGACCACGCCCCGCCCGCCGACGCGGACCCTGACCTGCCCGACGACCGGCTGGCGCTCTTCTTCACCTGCGCGCACCCGGCCCTGGCCGCGCAGGATCGCGGCGCACTCACCCTGCGGTTCCTGGCCGGCCTCACCACCACCGAGGTCGCGCGGGCCTTCCTGGTGCCGCCCGCCACCATGGCCCAGCGACTCGTCCGCGCCAAACGGAAGATCCGCGACGCACGCATCCCGTTCCGGGTGCCGGGCCCGGACGAGCTGCCCGGTCGCCTGCCCACGGTGCTCCAGGCCGTCTACTCGGTCTTCACCGAGGGGTACGCGGCCAGCTCCGGCCCGGATCTGCAACGGACCGACCTGGCCGAGGAGGCCATTCGGCTGGGTCGGATCCTGCGTCGACTGCTACCCGCCGAACGGGAGGTCGCCGGGCTGCTCGGCCTGATGCTGCTGGTCCACGCCAGACGCGACGCGCGTACCGGGCCGGACGGCGCCATGGTCCTCCTCGACGACCAGGACCGCGGACGCTGGGACCGTCCGATGATCGAGGAGGGGCGGGCTCTGGTGGTAGTGGCGCTGACCGGCCGAGCGCCCGGCCCGTACGGGGTACAGGCCGCCATCGCCGCGCTGCACGACGAGGCCGCCGACGTGGCCAGCACCGACTGGCCGCAGGTGGTGGCGCTCTACGATGTGCTGCTCGGCCTGGTGCCCTCACCGATCGTGGCGCTCAACCGGGCCGCCGCGGTGGCCATGCGGGACGGGCCGGAGGCGGGGCTCGCCCTGCTCGACGAGTTGGCCGACGATCCGCGCCTGCGCGGCCACCATCCCTATCCGGCGGCGCGGGCCGACCTGCTGCGCCGGCTCGGCCGGTACGACGAGGCCGCGGCCGCGTACCGCAGCGCGTTGACGCTGGTGGGCACCGAACCGGAGCGCGCGTACCTGCTCAGACAGTTGCGATCCGTTTCGACCGAGTGAGCTGTACCCTTCCCCGGGTGAGTCTGCCTCTGCCTCCCGGGCCGTTCGCCGCGTACCTGTTCGACTGCGACGGCACCATCGTCGACTCGATGCCGTTGCACTACCTGGCCTGGCAGCGGGCGCTTGAGGAGTGGGGCTGCGAGTTCCCGGAGGACCTCTTCTACGCCTGGGGTGGGCGGCCCACGGCCGACATCATCGTCGCGCTGAACGAGCAGCAGGGTCTGGCCATGCCGGTGGCGGCGGTCGTCGAGCGCCGGGAGAGCTACTACCAGGAATTGCTGCCGCAGCTCGCCGCCGTGCCCGAGGTGCTGGCGCACATCCACGACGCGCACCGGCGGGTCCCGTTCGCCGTCGTCTCGGGCAGCACCCGCGCGTCGGTCACCGCCTCCCTGGACGCGCTCGGCCTGCTGGACCGGTTCGACGTGCTGGTCTGCGCCGACGACTACACCCGGGCCAAGCCCGACCCGGAGGCGTTCCTGCTCGCGGCGGAGCAGCTCGGCGTACCCCCGGAGTCCTGCCTGGTGTTCGAGGACACCGACCTGGGCATCCAGGCCGCGACGGCGGCCGGCATGGCATCGGTACGCGTGCCGCAGCAGCGCACGCCCTGACGTCTCAGGCCACCGTCAGCAGGAGCTTGCCGGCGTAGGAGGTCTGTAGGCGCTGGTGCGCATCCCGCACCTTGCCCAGCGGAAACTTCTCCGCGACGTGCACCACGAACGGTCCCGCCTCGATGAGTTCGTTGAGGCGCTGCAACTGTCGAGGGCTCGATTCGCCGTCGTACGGGCGGACCATGACGCCCGGCCGTTCCTGCGGCTCCGGCCGCACCCCGTGGGCGAACGCGACCACCCCGCCATCGGCCAGCGCCTCGGTGAGCCGGTCCAGCGTCGCGCCGCCGGCCATCGCCAGGATGGCGTTCACCCCGCCCGGCGCCGCGTCCCGGATCCGGGCCAGCACGTCGGTCATGTCGCCGTGGCCGTCGAGGGACACGTCGGCGCCCAGCCGGGTCACCAGCGCGACGCCGTCCGCCCCGGACGCCACGGCGACCACGTTCAGTCCCTGCCGCTTCGCCAACTGCACGGCCAGGTGGCCCTGACCGCCGCTCGCACCGAAGATCAACAGCCAGGCGCCGGCGGACAGGCTGAGCGCGTCGAGCCCGGCCAGCGCGGTCAGCGCGTCGGTGGGCATCGCACCGGCGTGCTCGGCGGGCACACCATCGGGCACCTTCGCCGCGTACTCCGCCTTGACCGACGCGTACTCGGCGTAGAAGCCGCCCTTCGGCCGCGTGGTGGCGGAGACGTAGACGAGGTCGCCCACCCCCACGTTGGTCACCTTGCTGCCGGCCGCGATGACGGTTCCGGCACCGTCGGAGCCGGGCACGATCGGGAGCGCCGAGCCCTCCGGCACCAGCACACCCTCGCGCTCGTACACGTCCCACACCCCGACGCCGGCGCTCAGGACCCTGATCAGCACCTCGTCGTCGGCGACCTGCGGGATCGGCAGCTTCCGCAGGGTGATCACCTCCGGACCGCCGAACTCGTCCAAGGCCGCGGCCTGCATCCGCTCTGGCACATCCCCGTCAACCATGTGGATTCCCTCTCCGTGCCGGCGTCACCGTCGCAGCATGCCGGCTCGGACACAGGCGTGGCCCGGAGCCGAGCGTCGTTCACCCACAAGGACGAACACCACGCTCGGCGGGACTGGCCGGGCGTAGCCGGGGCGGGCACGGGAATGTCCGGCGTACCGCGCCGGACGCCCGGCGCGCCGCGCTGGCCGCAGGACCGACGGAAGGGGCATCGTGCACGCTCCGTCGACGCGGGCCACGGCCTGGCTCCTGGTCGCGCTGGCCGCGGCCTCCGGCTGCCTCGACGTGCTCTGTCTGACCAGGCTCAACGGCTACTTCGCCAGCGTGGTCACCGGCAATCTGGTGCACTTCGGCCACGCGCTCGCCACCGCCGACACCCGCTCGCTGGCCGGGGCGGTGGTGGCGGTTGGCGGGTACGCGGTCGGCGTGGCCGCTGCCACGGTGCCGCTGCGCCACACCCCACCGGGTTGGAACCGCCGTACCGCGGTGGTGACGTCGGCCGAGGCGGTGCTGCTGCTCGGTTTCACGGTGGGCTGGTTGGCCTGCTCGGCCCGCCCGGGGTACGGCTTCGGGCTCGTGCTGCTGGCGATGGCGGCCGTGTCGAGCGGCATCCAGAGTGTGATCACCGTGGCCGCCGGCGTACGGGGTGCGTCGACCACCTACCTGACCGGCTCGCTGACCGAGTTGGTCCGGCGTCGTGTCGTCGACCCGCACCGGTTCGCCGACGTGGGTGGCGTCGGCCGGCTGGCGGGGCTGGTGGTCGGTGCCGTGCTCGGCACGGTGGTGCTGCGTACGGCCCCGACCTGGGCATCCGTGCCGGCGGCGGTGCTGGTGGTCGCCGTGATCGCGTTCGCGATCGGCCTGACCCAGCTGGCGAGAACCGCCGCCGGCCGACGCCAGCCGAGTTGACCGAAGCCGGGATCAGGAGGTCTGCGGTTCCGGGCCACGAAGCGCCTGCTCGACGGCGTCGCGTACGCGGGCGTCCTCGCGCGCCTTGCGCTGCGCCTGGTTGCGGCGCCGGTACAGGTACGCCCCGACGAGCACGGCGATCAGCACGACGAGCGCGAGCACCAGCATCCAGGGCAGGGCCCAGCCGTGCGCGGTGACCTGGACCGCCTTGAGCGGGGTGGTGGAGCCCGAGGCGTCGGTGAGCAGGGGTGTCAGGGTCGCGGTCGCGGCCAGCGAGATGGCGGGCGCCACCCCGTGCACGGGCACCGTCACGTCCCAGCTCTCACCCGGAAGCAGCTCCGGCGGCGCGGCGACGTCCTCGGCCCGCACCCGCAGCAGGCCGAACGGGCCCGAGACGGTCACCGCCTGCTTACCGGACAGGGCCGCGTTGCCGACGTTGTGGATCTTGTAGGTGATGGTGGCGTCACCCTTGCCGAACGGGTTGGTCGGTCCGGCGTATCCGACGTGGAGGTTCTCGATCGCGAGGTTCGGCTTCAGCTCGCCGCCCACCCGCAACTTGATCCGGATCCCGAGGCGCCGGTCGACGTTGATCCCCTCCGCCTGGTCGGCCTGGGTCAGCGTGGTGAGGATGCCACCGACGTAGTCCCCGGGCGTGGCGTTCTCCGGAACACCTACCGTGAAGGGGACCTGGGCTGTCTTTCCGGGCTGGATCACGACGCTGCCGGCGTTCGGCTTCACCCAGGCGCCGATCGCGATGGACTTCTTGTCCTTGGTGAGCAGGTCGAGCTGGCCGGCGTCGGTGGTGAAGCCGTCGGCCGCGTACACGGAGAGGGTCAGCGGTGCCGGGCCGCGGTTGGCCACGACCATGGCGTCCTCGACGGCACCACCCGGGTTGACGTTGTAGCTGTAGCTGGAGCGGGCCTCGCCGTAACCGTTGGAGGCCGTCCGGACCGTCCAGGCGACGTTGCCGTCCGCGGCCAGGGCGGGACCGGCACCGACACCGACGGCCGCGACGACGGCGAGCAGGGACAGTGCGGTCGTACGGAGGAGTGCGGCGGGCGTGGTCTTCCAGCGCGTGACGGACGGTTGCATGTCGGTTCCTTGAAGTGATCTTGGACGGATGGCAAATGGGTGGCGGGGTAGACACCCGAAGGTGCCTACCCCGCCGACGGAACTGTTCGGTCAGCTGCTCAGGGCAGTGATCGTGAGGGTGGTGCGGTAGCTGCCCTTCGCGATGCTGTCCGGGATCTTCAGGTCCAGGTCAGCGCCGAGCTTGGCGCCGCCGCGCGGGTGACCCTGCGCGGCCGCGGCGAGCGCGCTGGAGACCGAGAGGCCCTTGCCCTGGTCGTCGAGCGACGACAGGACCGGGGCACCGGCCTCGGCGCCCGCGCCGGCGTCGAGCACGTACGGGGTCCAACCGAGGTAGGAGCCGGCGAACTTCTTGTCGGCGTCCTGGAAGTCACCGACGTTGGCCGAGATCGACCACGGGGCGAGCGAGCGACGGCTGTCCGACACGAGGATCGGGTTGATCTTGCCGTTGGCCTGGAAGTAGGCGCCGTCGCGCTCCTGCGCGGTACCCAGGTCGACCAGACCGTTGTAGCCGTCGATCGTCCAGCCGAACTCGCCCGGGGCCGGGTTCGGCACGTTGACCTGGATGGCCTGGCCGTCACCGTGGAACGGGTGCACGGTCACGTTGTCGACGATCGAGCCGACCGGCTGACCGTCCGGGGTGTTGACGCAGGAGAGGCCCTTCTCGACGGCCGCGTTCGGTGCCGCGCAGGTGCCGCTGCGGACGTTCGCGAGAACGAGCCTGTCGCCGCGAACCTGCACCTTGACGTAGCTACGGACGTGCTCCTGGTTCTGCACGGAGTTGTACCAGTACTTGTCCGCGTCCAGCGGGTCCGGGCCGTTGCCGCGGATGCCCGTGCCGGTGGTGTCCGGCTTCTTGATGTCGTAGTACTTCGAGCCGGAGGCCGAGTTGGCCGTCACGTAGATGACGCCACCCGGGCCGGGGAACACGTCGGCAGCACCCGGCTTCTCGGCCGGGTTCTCCTTCTGGCCGTTCTTGATGGAGTAGCTGCGCGAGTAGCTGTGGTCGTGGCCCTGCAGCACCATGTCGACGCCGAGGTTGGAGAACGCGGTGGTGAAGTCCTCCCGCCGCTGCTTGTTGTCCGTGTCGGTCGCGTGGCTGGCCGGCGAGTAGATGGAGTGGTGGTAGACCAGCACCTTCCACTTGGCCTCGGAGCCGTGCTTGTTGATGACGTCGGTGACGTACGCGACGTGCGCCGCGTCGCCGCCGGCGGAGCCGTCCGCCGGGTTGGCGTAGCTGTTGCTGTTCAGGTCGATGAACAGCACATCCTTGTGGATGAACCAGTAGTCGCCGCCGGACCGGGTCGCCTGGTCCCCGTTGTAGTACTGGGACGAGCGGTCGGTGTTCGGGGTGAAGTGGTGCTGCTCGTAGGACTTGCCGCCGACGTCGTGGTTACCGATGGTGGCGACCAGGGGGATCTGACGCAGCTGGTCGGGGGCCAGGAACGAGGTCCACTGACCCTCGTCGTTGGCGCTCTCGACGTGGTCACCGGCGGACACCAGCAGCTCGGCGTTCGGGTTGGCCGCGGTGGCGACCTTCAGGGTGTCCTCCCAGCCGGCCTGGTCCTTCAGCCGGTCACCGGAGGAGCCGATCTGCGGGTCGCCGAAGAAGAGGAAGTCGTAGTCGCCCTCGAAGTCCTGCGTCTTGAAGGCGTACGCCGGGGACCAGCTGCCCTCGGCACCGACCCGGTACGAGTACGCCGTCTTCTCGCGCAGGTTGCTGATCGTGGCGTGCCGGTTGAACCCGGTGGTGGAGGTGTTCGCCGCACCAACGGCGTCGAAGCTGACCGCGCTGGCCGGGAACTCGCCGTTGATGATCTCGGCGGTCGGGGCGAGTTGGATCTTCTGCGCGGTGTCGGCGGAGGAGTACCAGCTCACGATGCGCTGGGTCTCGTTGGCGCCGACGCCGAGGACCACACCGGTGATCGTGGTGGACTCGGCCGCGTTCGCGGTGGCCATCAGGCCACTGCCGAGGGCCGCGCCCATTCCCAGGAACCCGGCTGCGACCCCGGCGACCAGGCGCCGCCGCACGAGCGCGGAGGCCCGTGTCGAGGTGCTCAATGTCATCGACATTGTTCCCTTTTCAAATAGAGAAATGGATTGTGCCTTCACCCGACGCTGGGGAAGCAATTCCACGCTTTCGCCGCCCGATGAACCGACCATGAACGTGATCTTGCGAAAGACTGCACTTCACGAACTACTTAGCCCTGCTCATGATCCAGAAACGCGCTGCACAAACCAGATCAGCCCCATAATGGACACGGCTGCGGAAACGGCCCCGGTCGCCCAGAGGCCGGCTTTCGGCGCACGACGGCGCAGCACGAACAGCAGCGGGAAGACGACAGCGATAATCGTCAACTGAACGACCTCGATGCCGACGTTGAACACCAGCAGCGACCACAGCAGGGTCCACGACCACGCCTCGTCGATGCCCAGTGCACCCGCGAAGCCCAGACCGTGTACGAGGCCGAAGCAGAACACCACACCGAGGCGGATCCAGCCGGCCCGATCCAGGCTGAAGTGCCCGCGCCCCGCCGTCTCCAGGTCGGCCGCGTGCTCGCCACGCCGCCAGATCCCCCACAGGTGCCAGCCGGCGACGACGGCGATCGACAACGCGATGACCGGCTCCACGACCGCCCCCGGCACCTCGACCAGGCCGAGCGCGGCGAGCATGAACGTCACCGAGTGCGCCAGGGTGAAGCTGGTGGCCGCCAGCACGATCTCCCGGAGCCGCCGCGACCCGGCGATGAGCGCCAGCAGGAACAGGATGTGGTCGATCCCGGTCAGCAGATGCTCGGCGCCCAGGAGGAAGAACTCGCCGAACCGCTGGTACCAGGCCTGCGCGGTGGAGAAGGACGGGTTGGCGGCGTCGAGCGCCGCGCTGCCCGAACGGCCGTCGATCTCGTAGGTGACGATCGTCTTCGTGCCCTTGACGTAGCCCTCGTCGTCCGGGAAGAGCCCGCTGCGCACCACGTGCTCGTCGACCCGCTCGGGGCAGGTCCAGTCCAGCAGTAGGTTCGCGTACGGCACGCCCTCGCGCTCGCCGATCGTCGCGTCACCCACCTGGGTCGGCTGGCAGGCCGCACCCCGGGAAGTCACCGAGAACCGGTCGGAGACGTACCCGAGAACCGCCGACGCGTGACTCTTCAGGGCGGCGGCCTGGGCAGCGGTGTCGCCCGCCTCGAACGCGGCGGTTCCCACCTGGAAGAGCGGGTCGTCGTCGCCGGCATCCGCGGCGGACACGACGAGAAGGTCGTATTCGAGCTCCACCCCGGTCCGAATGTGACCCTCGTCTCCCGCCGCAATTTTCGCGTACACAGTCGACGAGAAACCGTGCGCGGACGCCGGTTCGGCCCCCAGAAAGGGAACCACCGCTGCGGCGAACCCGACAGCGGCCACGAAAACGGTACGGCGGATACGGCCTGACATTCGACTCCCTCGGTTGGCCAGTGCACGTTGCATGTCGTGGGTGAACACCAACCCGCGCGCCGACGAACCGCCGGAGAACAACAGCCCCGAACGACCGCCCACCGATTACCGGTGACCGGACTTGAGATAGGAATACCAAGAAGTACGCGCACTTTCCGCCACCACCCGGAGGACGATCACCTTGCGCCCCCCGCTTCGGGCCGTCGCCCTGCTGGCCGCGACCGCCGCGCTGGTCACCGCCTGCAACTCCAGCGACGACTGGTCCGAGCCACGTCCGGCGCCCAGCGCCATCGGCACTCTCGGCCCGGGGTTCGTCGACCCCGCCACGAAGCCCGCGCCGGAGGCGACCATCACCCCGCAGCCCGGCTCGTGGGCCGGCGTCCACCCGCCGAAGGACTACCGGGTGGTCCTGCTGAGCAGCGGCGCGGACAACCCGACCAAGACGCTCGTGGCGGCGGTCAAGGAGTGGGCCGACGACGAGCACGTCGACCTGAGGACCATCGTCGTCGGGAACGCGCACGACGCCGTTCCCAGCATCGCCAAGGCGATGGAGATGGGCCCGGACCTCATCGTGAGCGCGGGCAACGACCTCATCGACGGGCTCGCGCTGGTCACCCCGAACCACCTGGACGAGAAGTTCCTCGTGGTCGGCGCGGAACTGGCCGAGCCCACCCACAACGTCACCGCGGTCGACTGGGATGGCGCGTCGTTCCGTGGCGAGGGCCTCGGCATGTCCTCGACGTACGACCCGAACTCGTTCACCGCGGACCGCTGCGCGGCGGCCATCCGGGCGGGCGTGGCCGCCGTCCTCAACGACCTGACCGGGATCGTGGTCTGGCTCTGACGCTCGGGCTCCGCCTCGGAGCCGCACGGCCCGGCGCGGAGGCTTGCGACCTCCGCACCGGGCCTGGACGTCACGCGGCCGAGCAGGTGGGGACCATCCCCGTCCCGGTGCCGCTGCCCTGGTAACCGAACTCGGTCGACTGCCCGGCTGCGATGGAGCCGTTGTAGGCGACATTGGTGAACTGGACGGCCCCGGTGCTGCCGCTCCGGTTGGCGCCCCAGATGCTGGTGATGCTGGCGCCCGACGGCAACGTCATGCCGACCGTCCAGCCGTTGACCGGTGCGGCGCCGGCGGTCACCCGCACCGTGGCGACGAAGCCGCCGGTCCACTGGTTGACCGACACCGTCGCCGCACAGCCGGCACCGGTCGGCGGCGGCGTCGTCGGCAATGGGGTGGTCGGGGGCGGCGTCGTCGGCGGTGGGGTGGTCGGAGGCGGGCTCGTCGGGGGCGGGGTCGTCGGGCCGTCCGCCAGGACCGGTGTCGGCCAGTCCCGCCAGTCGGCCAACCGACCGAGCGCCCTACTGGAAATCCGGATCACACCGGGCTCGTTGCCGGTCTCCAGCAGGAACTTCCGGATGTTGTTCTGCAATGGGGTACGCCACTCGGGGCGGTTGGCGCAGTGGCTGCCGTCCTGCACGTCGGACCAGTAGGTGATGTTGTCACCGGCGCCGAGCGCCCGGTAGACCTCCGCACCGCCCAGGGCCGCCACGCTAGCCGACCGGGGGCCGAGGTTGGCGATGTGCGGGTTGTCCATGATGAACAGCCCACGCGGTGCCACCATGGCGACCATCTCGTGCGTGTCCACCGGGAGCCGGTTCGGGCTGCCGGTGAACGAGCCGAACGCGTCGCCCAGCCAGGGTTGCTCCCCGTACGCGCTGCTCAGGCTCTGCGCGCCCTCACCGGGGATGCCCCGGAAGATGGGGACGCCCGCGCTGCCCGATTCGATCGGCATGGTCAGGGCGATGCGCTGGTCGAACACACCGATCGCGAAGGCGCCCTTGCCGTAACGGGAGCAGCCGGTGACGCCCATCACGTCCGCCCTCAGGATTCTGCCGTCGGACTGTTCGACGACGTCGATGATGCGGCTGACGCCCCAGCCCCAGGCGGCAAGGAGTCCCGTGCTGCTCGACGAACCGTAGATGCTGTAGAACGCGCCCTGCTTGTTGTTCCGAGGGGTGCCCTCCCGGCCAACTGCCAACGGGTCGTAGCTGATCACGGCGGCGCCGGCGGCCTTGATGGTGGCCGTGTCCGCGCCGAACCCGCCGACGACCACGACGGCCGGGAAGGGACCGGTGCCGCTGGGCAGCTCGACCCGCGCCGAGAAGCTGGAGCTCCTGCCGTTGTGTGACACGTTGACGGTGACGGTGCTGCTGGACACCGTTCCCGTGACGGTGGCGGGCTTCGCGGGCTTGTCGCCGAAGACGAACTTCTCGGCAAGCTCCTTGATCTCCGCCCGTCGGCAGCGCCAGTCGGACTTGGAGCTGATGGTCGTGCCGTTCAGCTTCTTGAAAGGGTCGGGAAGCTTGGCGTTGGTCGGCAGCGAGCCCAGGTCCGGCAGGCCGGACACGGCGCAGTCGGCGCCCTCGTCCTCCACTGCCGAGGCCAGCGGGCCCACGGCGGCTTGAGCGTCGGTGGTTCGTGTTACTACCGATACCGATCCGGCGACCGTGAGCGCTGCTAACGCGAGCGCGACGACCGCCGAACGGGTCCTAGAGCGGCCCGAGCTGATGATCACGGGGCTCTCCTTCCGAGTGGTGATGGAAAGGAAGGAACGAAACGTGATCAATGATCACGAATGCCAGCCACGTAAAGCTTGGGCGCTGCGATCGCCAAGTGTCAATATTTTACCGAAACTTTCGATACCTCCCCACCGTTTCAGTCGACCCCTCAACCCCGCCGCTGGGCGTCTCTCCGCCCGGGGGCGCGGGTAGGACCGCCGATGACCCCGCACCAGATATCGGAAAGGTTTCGACAGTCAGCGCCGGGCGGGCCCGCGATCCTCGAACTCGTACGTGGTGGTCAGCCCCTCGGGCAGGTCGGGAACCAGGGCGTTGGTGCCGTCAACCACCTGGACGTAGCGCTTCCCCTGGAAGATCGAGTAGCTGCCGTCGGGCACCTGATCGATCCGGAAGAGCTGCGTCGAGGCGGCGTCATCACACGCCCGGCCGCGTACGCTGCCCGGCGCGGCGTCGTGCACCACGGTCATGCAGATCGCGTTGGCACCGGACGCCAGCAGGATCCGGTACCTGTCGCCCTCCGGGCGCAGCACCCACAGCGCCCGGCCGTCGATGCCCTGTTCGGTGGTGGCCCGCACCTGATCGCCGTCGCGGTCGATCGCCAACGTGGCCCCGCGCATGCCGGGCAGCACGATCTGGACCTGCCGCCGGCCGCCGAGGATCTCCTGCGGTCCCGCCGAGGCGGTCGAGGACGGGACCACGGGCGGCACGACCTGGGTGGCCGGGCCGACATCCGGCGTCTCGACGTCGTTCCGCACCTGCGACAGAGTGGTGCCGGCGGCGACGGCCACCACGGCCAGTGCCGCCGCGCCGACTGCCGCCCGACGTCGCCGACGCCTGTCGCTGCGGTGTCGCAACGTCTGCGCCCCGGGCAGCGTGGTGACTCGCCGGACCTCGTCGGTGATCGCCGTGAGATCGTCGCGCGGATCAGCCATGGGAGGTCTCCTCCTGGTGCGCATCGGTCAGCAACCCGGCCATCGCTCTCCGACCACGGGCGAGGTACGTCTTCACGGTTCCGACCGGGGCCTGCATCTCGGCTGCCACCTCCGCGACGCTGAGATCGTTGAGGTGGTGCAGCACCACGGCCCGCCGCTCGTTGGCACTCAGCCGTTGCAGCGCCTGCAACAGTGCGACGTGGTCCTCGTTGAGTCCGGGTACACCCTGGTCGACCGCCGCCCGGCGGTGTGCGCGTACCCGGTTGAACGCCTTGCGCCAACTGCTCACCGCGATCCGGGAGGCCACCCGGCGGACCCACGCCTCCGGACTGTCCGTCTCCCGCACCGTCCGCCACCGCTGCCAGGCCCGCATGAACGCCTCGGCGACGGCGTCCTCCGCCTCGGCGCGGTTGCCGGTGAGCGCGTACACGTGACCCACGACCCGACCCGCACAGGCCGCGTAGAGGGCGTCGAACTCTTCGGCGTCACGCATCCGACCGGTGCCCTCCCATGCCTCGTCCCCTGGTCACCGCCGCATGGAACTCGTCCGGGTGGACGGGCCGCGTCGGCGCGGGGGGAGATTGTGGCCTCCGTCACACCGGAGTGATCAACCTAACGACCTGGCCAGACGTCATCGTGCCGACCCGGGAGACGCCCGTGGCGGAGAGGACGATGTGCGACGACGGCAACGACGCGCCCTGACAGCCGGCGTACTCGCGACCGCGCTGGTTGCGGCGGGCCTGACCGCCCAACCTGCGAACGCGCAGGAGAAGCCGATGGCCACGGCCCCCGGAGCCCACGGAACCTTCACCCTGATCACCGGGGACCGGGTTTCGCTGGACGCGGCGGGTCGCCCGCAGATCCAGCGCGGGCCGGGTCGGGCCGCGATGCGGTTCGTGAGCAGCCGGGAGGACGGCCACCAGTACGTCATCCCGGTGGACGCGATGCCTCTGGTGCGGGATGGGCGGCTGGATCGACGTCTGTTCGACCTCACCACGCTCGGCGAGTTCGGCTACGACGACCGGGCGGCCGAGCTGCCGCTGCTGGTCGCGTACCCCGAGAACATGGCGGCGCGGGCGCGGACCGCGACCACCGGGGGTGCCGGGCGGGTGCGGGCCGATCTCCCGGCCGCGCACGCGCTCGCGGTGCGGGCGGACCGGAACGACCGGGTGACGCTCTGGGCGTCGCTCACCCGGGGTACGTCGTCCGCGCGCACCCTCACCGCGGGGGTCACCCACGTCTGGCTGGACGGCAAGCGCACGGTTTCCCTCGATCGCAGCGTGCCGCAGATCGGTGCCCCGGCGGCCTGGCAGGCCGGTTTCGACGGCACAGGCATCACCGTCGGCGTGCTGGACACCGGAATCGACGCCACTCACCCCGACTTCGCCGGGCACCTCACCGAGGTCCGCGACTTCACCGGCGGCAACGACCCCAGCGACTCGGTCGGCCACGGCACCCATGTGGCGTCGACGATCGTCGGCAGCGGTGCCGCCTCCGGTGGCCGGTACCGCGGGGTGGCGCCCGGAGCGAAGCTGCTCGTCGGCAAGGTCTGCGCCACCACCGAATGCCAGGACTCGGACATCATCACCGGCATGCAGTGGCTCGCGCCGCAGACCCCTGTGGTCAACCTGAGCGTGGGCGGCGACGACGCGCCTGGCCTGGACCCGCTGGAGACCGCGGTCCAGGAGCTGAGCCACCGGTACGGCACCCTCTTCGTGGTCGCGGCCGGCAACGAGGGGAAGCCGAAGTCGGTCTCCTCGCCGGCCTCCGCCGACGACGCCCTCGCGGTCGCCGCCGTGGACGCCGACGACCAGCGCGCCTACTTCTCCAGCCGGGGCCCGCGCGTCGGCGACAACCACATCAAGCCCGAGATCAGCGCGCCCGGCGTCGACATCGTGGCCGCCGCCCCTGGCGGTGACTACGCCACCATGTCGGGTACGTCGATGGCGACACCACACGTGGCCGGCACCGCCGCGATCCTCGCCGGGCAGCACCCGGAATGGACCGGCCCGCAGCTCAAGGCCGCCCTGATGGACTCGGCCAAGCCGACCGGCGAGGACACCATCTACGAGCAGGGCGCCGGCCGGGTGGACATCGCCCGCGCGGTCGCCCAGCCGGTCGCCACCGACATCGCCGCCATCGACTTTCCGGTGCAGCGTTGGCCGCACGCCGACGACAGTCCGATCACCCAGGTCGTCGGCTACCGCAACACGGGCACCGCGCCGGTCACCCTGACGCTGGCCATCGCTCCGGCCCCGGCCGGCATGCTCACCGTCAGCCCGGCCACGCTGGTGGTGCCGGCCGGTGGCCGCGCCCAGGCGACGATCACGGTGAACACCCGGGTGGACGCCCCGGACGGCGTCTACCAGGGGGCGCTGACCGCGACCGGCGCCGGCGACCTGCGGGTACGGACGCCCTTCGTGCTGAACCGTGAGATCGAGAGCTACGACGTACGGCTCGACCACACCGGACGCGACGGCAAACCGGCCACCGAGTACACGACCGTGGCGGCGAACCTGACCACCGGCGAGTTCAGCACCCTCGCCGCGACACCGGGCGGTGGCGTCCTGCGGCTGCCCAAGGGTCGTTACGCGCTGTACAGCACGATCCACGAGGGTGGCGTGTCGACCCTGCTCGCACAGCCGGTCCTGGATGTCCGTGGTCCGGTCACCGAGGCGGTCGACGCCCGTAGCGCCAAGCCGGTCGCGTTGACCGTGCCGCAGCGCGACGCCGCGCCGATCTCGATCAACGTGAGCGCCAACTGGGACGACGGCTTGCGCTACCCGGGCGTGCAACTCAGCGGGGTGTCCTTCGCGGACGTCTTCTTCGGCCGGCTCGGGCCCGCCGTCGCGGCACCCGAGTTCACCGCGACGCTGGGCGTCGGGCTCGCACGGCCGGGCAAGGACGGCACCTTCCGGAACAGCCCCTACACCTACGACCTGGCGTACGTCGACAAGGGCGACATGTTCACCGGCCTGACCCGGAAGCTGTCGCCCAGGAACCTGGCCACCGTCAGGACGACCTACCGGAGCCAGTCCACGACGGCGACGGCCGTGCGGTTCCACCGCGCGTCGGCGCCCGGAGGCGCGGGCCCGATCGGGTCGAACACGCCTGTCGACCTGCCGTTCAAGGGCACCGAGTACTACAACACCGACGGCGGCATCGTCTGGACGTCCACGTTCCTTGAGGGGGACAACTCCACGACGCAGGATTCCACCTTCACGGCCGGCCGTACCTACACCCAGACCTGGAACGCGGCGCCCTTCGGGCCCACCGTGGCCCAGGCGCCGGCCCTGTCACCGCTTGGGTACGCGGGCCGCGACGGCGACACCATCTCGATCGCGTCGGTGCCCCTGTTCGGCGACGCGACCGGTCGCCCCGCGAGCCGCGACGACCGGCCGGTGCGGTTCCGGCTACTGCGCGACGGTAAGGAGATCGGCACCTCGGACAGCCCGTGGGCCGAGTTCGCGGTGCCCGCCGGGAAGGCCACCTACCGTCTGGAGGCGACCGCCACCCGAGACGCCCCGGACACCCTGTCGACGTCGGTCTCGGCGGCCTGGACCTTCACCTCGGCGCACACCACGTCGCCGGAGCGGTTGCCCCTGACCACGGCCCGGCCGACGCCCGTGCTCGACGACACCAACACGGCACGGACCGGCCGGATCATGACGATCCCGGTGGCGCTGGACCGGCAGGCCGGCTCGCAGGCCGCCCCCAACCGCACACTCGGCGTGTCCGCGTCGTTCGACGACGGCCGGACGTGGGTCGCGTTGCCGGTGCTCCGGAACGTCGCCCTGATCAGTCATCCGCGCCGGGCCGGGTTCGTCTCGCTGCGACTGACCGCCACCGACACCGCCGGCAACACGGTCACCCAGACGATCCAGCGGGCCTATCGGATCGCCTGACGCACTGCCTGGACCGGGGTGGCGGCCGCTTGAGCCGCCGCCCCGGCCCGGACCTCAGTGCCCGTGCACTGATCGCTGTGGTCGTACCTGTCGAACCGGCGCGGTGACCGAGGACACGGTGCACCGACTCCGCGGAGAGGGTGGAATCAGGGGTGTGAGCAGAGAAGGCACCGGCGAGTGACGTCGTGAGGTCCACTCTTTCGACCCGCGACCCGGGTTCGCCCAGCGCTGGCACGACGCCCGCGGCGAACGAACGGGTGACGGCCGCCCATCGACAGCGCTGGGCGGTGCAGACGATGGTTGTCGCACCCGACGACCAGGTGCTGGAGATCGGGTGCGGTCGGGGAGCGGCCGTCTCCCTGGTCGCCGGCCACCTCACGACCGGCCGGATCGTCGCCATCGACCGCGCCGCGACGATGGTCCGGCTCGCGACGCAACGGAACCTGAGCCACATCGACGCCGGCAGAGCCGAGATCCGGCGCTCCGGGTTCGAGTCGGCCGACCTTCCGACTGACCACTTCACCAAGATCTTCGCGGTGAACGTCAGCCTCTTCTGGTTGGGCGACGCAGCGCAGCAGATCGCTCGGATGCGAAGCCTGCTGGCGCCGCAAGGACGGCTCTACGTCTTCGGCGAGCGACCCACCGCCGCGCACGCCACCGCGAACCTCACCGCGACCGAAGCACTGCTCGAGACCCACGGTTTCGCCACGACCACAACGAGCGCCACACGTGGTCGGGGCCAGGTGCTGACCTGTGTCACCGGCACGCCGATCCGGTGAGCCGGGGCTGATCACAGCATCGACATGAGCCGGGGGGGGGGGGGGGGGTGGCCCCCCCCCCCCCCCGGGGGGGGGTGTGGGGGGGGGGGGGGGGGCACGTGCGCGCACCCGCGGCCGGCCAAACCGCCCGGGAACGCCACCACCC
>NZ_JBITGG010000039.1:0-20527 GCF_044456765.1 Micromonospora sp. NPDC050784
ACCCGGGGGCGCCCCCGGGTCTTGTCCTCTGTTTGTTTGTTTTATTTGTTTTATTGCTCCGGGGGGGGGCCCGCCCCCGCCCCCCCCCGCCCCCCGCCCGGCGCCCCCCCCCCCCCGGGCGGCCCCCCCCGCGACCGTGTCACCCACCCCCCAGCGGGGCGGTCATCGGGTCAGCCCAGCAGGGCGGCCACCGCGTCGGCGGCCGGAAGGTCCGCCGGCAACGCCCGCGCCGCCACCACCGCCGCGACCGGCAGCGGGCCGTACACGTGCGGGAAGAGCTGCCCGCCGCGCGACGGCTCCCACCGCAGCGCGTCACCCAGTCGCTCCTCGTCGACGCTGAGCAGGGTCAACCCGGTAGCCCCGGTGAAGTACCGCCGCGCCGTCTCCACCACCTGGTCGCCGCCGGAGAGGTGGATGAAACCGTCCTGCCGGTCCACGGCGGAGCCGGCGAAGGCACCGGCGGCGAGGGCGTCGTCCCATTCCGCGTTCGACAGCAGTTTGTAGATCACCACAGCAGCGTACGGGGCTGTCGTCGGCGCGCCCGCCCGGTTTTCGCCGGTACCGCCGCGCCCGTCGCCTCCCGCCGGGCATGCTCAGGTCAAGGGCCGCGGAGGGATGGGCGATGCAGAGCTACGACGATGACTGGACCGACAGCCAGCGGGCGCTGTACGACGAGTGCTACCGGGCCGGCGGCGAGTGGGCCGAGGACCCGGACACTCCGTCCGACGACGTACAGCACGTGATCAACCTGGCCGAGGCGGACGACGACGCCTTCCAGGACGCCGAGATCGACTATCCGCCCCTGGTCGACGCGGTCACCCAGGCCAGCGGGGTCAACGTCACAAGCGTGCCGGCCAGCCACGAGGACCCGGGTTTCCGCGGGTTCACCGACGGCGTCCGGGACGCCACCGCCGACGACACCTTCGGCCTGTGACCGCCGTCCTCGGCCGGTAGCCCGCCCCGCCCGGGCTGGGCGGCCTCCCGGTCCGCGCGCGCTTCTGCCACCATTCGCAGAACAGCGCTGCGACGGACGGGGGCACGGGTGCGGATCCTGCTGGTGGAGGACGACCGCCGGGTGGCCGCTGCGCTGTCCTCCGCCCTCACCCGTCGGGGGTACGAGGTCGAGCACGCGGCCACCGTCGCCGCCGCGCTCTCCGCCGCCCCGTGCGACCTGGTGCTGCTCGACCTGACCCTGCCCGACGGCGATGGCACCGACCTGTGCCGGGAGCTGCGTCGGCGCAGCAGTCAGCTCGGCATCATCGCGGTGACCGCCCGGGGTGAGGAACGTGACCGGGTGCTGGGTCTGCGCCTCGGCGCGGACGACTACGTGGTCAAGCCGTTCTCGATGGTGGAGTTGCAGGCCCGGATCGAGGCGGTGCTGCGCCGCGCCGCGAACGCCGCGCCCGAGCGGCACCTCATCGAGGCCGGGTCGGTCCGCATCGACGTGGCCGCACGGACGGTGACCGTGGACGGCCGCGCCGTCACGTTGACCCGCAAGGAGTTCGACGTGCTCCTCTCGCTGGCTCGCCAGCCCGGGGTGGCGGTGCCCCGCGACCGGATCCTGCTCGACGCCTGGGGCACCACCTGGGCCGACCGGCACACGGTCGAGGTGCACGTCGGGTCGCTGCGCGGCAAGCTCGGCGACGCCCGCCTGGTGGAGACCGTGCGCGGTGTCGGCTACCGGCTGCGCGACGCGTGAGGAGCTGACGTGCGCCGTCGCCTGGTGATCAGCTATCTGCTGCTGATGGTCCTCGTCCTCATCGCATTGGAGACCCCACTGGCCGCCACCATGGCCAGCCGGGAGACCGAACGGGTCCGCGCCGACCGGCTCGCCGACGCCACCCGGTTCGCCTCGTTGGCCGGGCCGGCGTTGCGCGACGGCGGGCCCGGCCCGATCGAGTCGGAGCTGACCAGCTACGACGACCTTTACGCGATCGGCGCCGCGATCGTCGACCGGGACCGGAACATCCCGGTCTCGTCGCCGAGGTGGCAGGCCAGTCGGGGGACCGCGACGGTGCTGGACGTCGCGCTGTCCGGGCAGCAGACCAGCGCCCCCGAGTCGGTCTGGCCGTGGACGACGGACCCGGTGGTGGTGGCGGTACCGATCAACGACGGAGGTGAGGTGCTCGGCGCGGTGGTGATCGTGACCCCGGCCAGCCCGATCCGCCGAGCTGTCGTCGCGTGGTGGCTGCTGCTCGCCCTGGCGGGTCTGCTCGCCGTGCTGGCCTGCGTGCTCACCGCGTTCGGGCTGGCCGGTTGGGTGCTGCGCCCGGTCACCGAACTGGACGCGGTCACCCACGAGATCGCCGAGGGCGATCGGGGCGCCCGGGTGCAGCACCGGCTGGGGCCGCCGGAGCTGCGCCGCCTCGCGGCCAGCTTCAACCACATGGCCGACGTGGTCTCCGACGTGATGGACCGGCAGCGCGCCTTCGTCGCGCACGCCAGCCACCAACTGCGCAACCCGCTCACCGCGCTGCGGCTGCGGGTGGAGGAGTTGGGGCCCAGCCTCACCGACCCGGACGGTCGGTCCGAGCACCGGCTTGCCCTGGAGGAGACCGACCGCCTCGCGCTGGTGCTCGACGCGCTGCTCACCCTGGCTCGGGCCGAACGGGAGGAGAACGAGCGCGTCACCGTGGACGCCGCCGCGGTGGCCGCCTCCCGGGTGGCCGCGTGGGCGCCGCTGGCCCGGCACCGGTCGGTCGCGTTGCGGCTGGCCACGACCGACGCCCCGGCGTACGCCCAGACCGTGCCGACCGCCGTCGACCAGGCGCTGGACGCGCTCATCGACAACGCGGTGAAGTTCAGCGGGGCGGGCGGGGCGGTGACCGTGACGGTGGCCCGCCGCGACGGCGGGGTGGCGCTGGAGGTACGCGACTCCGGCCCCGGCATGACCGAGAGTCAGCTCGGCCAGGCGACCGAGCGGTTCTGGCGGGCTCCGGACGCGCAGAACGTGGACGGCGCGGGGCTCGGCCTGACCATCGCCGCCGTGCTTGCCGACGCGTCGGACGGGCGGCTCACCATGCGCCCGGGGGAGTCGCGAGGGCTGATCGCGGCCCTGTGGTTCCCGACGCCGGACCTTCCGGTGGAGCCGGCGGACGAGGAACCGGCCGCCGACCTGCGGCCCTCCCCGGCGCGGTGAGGCCCAACCGTCACGGTTTGGTGGCGCGGTACCAGGCGGCGGCGCCCGGGTGCAGCGACAGCGGCGCGGTGACGATCGCCGAGCGGGGGCTCATCCGTCCCGCCGCCGGATGGGCGGCGGCCAGCTCGGCCCGGCGTTCCATCAGCAGCCGGGTCACCTCCCGGACCAGCGGCTCCGGCAGGTTGGACCGCACGATCAGGTAGTTCGGGTCGGCCACCGTGGTCACCGCGTCCACCCCGTACACCGAGCGGGGGATGTCCCGGGAGACGTAGACCTGGCCGTAGCGGGAGCGCAGCGACTCGGTCCACTCGCTGAGGTCCACGATCCGGATGGCGCTGGCCTTGGCCAACTCCTCGATGCCCCGGACCGGCAACCCGCCGGAGAAGAAGAACGCGTCGATCCGCCCGGCGCGGAGCGCCGTCACCGAGTCGTCCAGACCGAGCCGTTCGCGGCGCACCTCGTCGCCACCGAGGCGGGCCACCTCCAGCAGCCGGGTCGCGGTGATCTCGGTGCCCGAGCCGGGGGCGCCGACGGAGACTCGCCGGCCGTTCAGGTCGGCGACCGTGCGGACCGGGCCGCCGCTCGTGGTGACCAGGTGCAGCTGGTCGTCGTACACCCGGGCGACGGCCTCGACAGTGGGGCTTCCCGTTGTGCTGGTGGGCAGCACGTCGGCCTGGGTGAAGCCCAGCTCGGCCCCACCGGAGCCGACGAGCTGGACGTTCTCCGCCGAGGCGGCGGTGATCACCACGCTGGCCCGTACGTCGGGGAGCTCCCGGTTGAGGATGGCCGCCAGGGACTGCCCGAACGCGTAGTACACCGCGGTGGGACTGCCGGTGGCGATCCGGATCGACGTCGGCTCGGTCGGGGTGTCCCGGCAGCTGGCGACGGCCAGGTTCGCGAGCAGCAGCGCCGTCGACAGGGCGGCCAGGCCGACGCGGCGGGACGAGGTACGACTCACGCGGTGCACTGTGCGCCGTCGCGCGGGTGCGCGCAAGCCCGGCTCGGCGACGTCCCGGACGGCCGAAATCCGATCAGCAGGCCGCGCGACCTGCCGGTGCCACGACCGCACCCCGCGCCGACGCCGGGATCCCGCCGCCCGCTGTCGCCGTCCCGGGGGCGGCCAGCGGGCCGCGCGCCGGCGTCCCGGGGGCGGCCAGCGGGCCGCGCGCCGGTTCCAACGCCGCACTGCGCAGGATCCGCTGCCGGTCCGGGCCGTCGGCCACGCTGACCAGGAAGCAGCCGGTGCCCGGGCGGAGCCGGGCCGGCACGTCGAGCACGGCCGCGCCCCGGATCAGCACCGCGGCCAGCTCCCGGTCGGTGAGCCGGACACCGAGGATGTGCCGGCGGACGTGCCGCCCCGCGGCCAGTAGCGCCGAGCGCCAGGCCGCCTCCGCCAGCCGGGTCACCAACCGCCGGCGGGCCGGCGAGGCGCCGGGCAGCGGCCCGCCGAGCAACTCGCGCCGCCCCTGCCACCAGCCCGCGTCCAACATCCGGGTGTACGCGCCCTGGTGCTCGCGGGGCACCCACAGCCGGTGCAGCTCGTAGCGACGGCGCAACCCGCCGACGGTCACCTCGTGGGTGACCGGGATGTCCAGCCGGGCGAGCAGTTGCCGCATCCGCTGCGCGGCGTCCTCCCGGTTGAACTCCACCCCGGGGGTGTGCTCGGCGCGTACCCCACTCGGTCGGGCGGCTGTCGGTAGCGGCGTGCAACGCTGCAGGCAGGCAGCCTCGAACGCGTCGCCCAGGGTCAGCCAGCCCAGCGGGGCCGGGGGCGTCGGGGAGTGGGGCCGGTCGAGCAGTGCGGGTTCACGGGTCAACGGAGGCTCCCTTGTCGGAGTCTGGGTTGCCCTACCGTGACCCCTGGCACGCCGTTACGGAACCGGTCCGGCCCAGCCTTGAGCAAATCTTGCGGCTGGCGCGCCGTTACAGGTCGGTGACCACCAGGTCCACCTGTCGTACCCGGCCCGCGGCGGCGGTCTGCTCCAGCACGGTGTGCTTCAACTCGCGCAGGGCGCCCACCAGCTCCGCGGCGGTGCGCGGCCGGGCGCCGGCGACGAGCAGGTCCCGGACCAGCCGCCCCTTGGTCGCCTTGTTGAAGTGGCTGACCACCGAGCGGACCGGCACGCCGTCGACCTCCCGCTCGTGCAGAACCCGCACGGTGACCGTCCGCTCGGCCAGCTCCCCGCGCGGCGTCCAGGTGGCCGCGTACGCGCCGGAGCGCAGGTCCAGCACCGGGCCGCGACCGGCGGCGGCGTCCACCGCCGGCGTCAGCTCCCTGCGCCAGTACGTCGACAGCGCCCCGACGTCGGGCAGGCGGGCGCCGATCGGGCAGCGGTACGGCGGGATCCGGTCGGCCAACCGGACCGCGCCCCACAACCCGGAGCTGATCAGGATCGACCGGCGGGCCGCCCGTTGCGCCGCGGCCGGCAACGAGGCCAGGTCCAGCGCCTCGTAGAGCACCCCGGTGTAGAGCCGCTCGGCCGGTGCGGTGGCCGCCTCCCGCAGCCGGGCGTTGCGCCGCAGCTCGCCTCGCTGGCCCTCGCTGAGGCCGAGCGCCGCCCGCGCGGCCTCCTCGTCCGGCCCGGTGCTCAACGCCACCAGGGCGTCCAGCACCCGCTCGCGGGCCGGGTTCAGCTCGGTCAGCGAGAGCCGGTCCGGGGCCCAGCGCCGTCCGGTGCCGGCGTCGGCCTTCCCCTCCGAGGGCGGCAGCAGGATGAGCATGGGTCTCCTCGACGGGCGAAACGGCGGCGCCCCACGCGCCGGCCCGGCCAGCGTACGACCAGGCCCTACCGCCAGGGCCGCACCGGGGTGTCGGGGTGGTACACGCGATAGCCGCCGACCTCCCGCACCGGCGTGGCGTCGGCCCGGTCGGCGAGCAACCGGCGCAACCGCCGCTCCATCGGCGAGTCGACAGCCACCACGTAGCCCGGCCGCTCGGCCCGCCCCACCTGCCGCCAGTACGGCCGGTAGCGGTTCTGCCCCGGGGACAGGTTCCCGTCGAGCACCCCGCAGACCACCGCCTCATTCGTGTTGAAGATCAACCGGTTGCAGGTCCAGTAGTCCCCGTACACCTCGTGGGGTCCGTCGGCGCGCAGCGCGGCGGCCAACTCCCGGGCCTGGCGCTCCTCGGTCCGCGACGCCGCGGCTCCGGTGGCCGCGAAGAGCACGGTGATCACCAGCGTGGTCACGGTCAGCGCGGCCAGCACGGCGGTGGACAGCGCGCCGGCGAACCGCCCGAGCGCGCCGACCGTGCCCCGCCAGCAGGCCACCGCCGCCGCCCAGAGCGGCCAGAGCACCGCCGGTAGCGACAGTTGCAGCACCGACAGGTAGCGGGCGTTGTCCAGTGGGCTGGTCGCGGCGAGCGGGCTGCGCACGTACGACAGCAGGGTCAACGCCGCGCCGACGATCAGCGCGAGCTGCACGACCGGCCCGACCCGCTCCCCGCGCGGCACCCCGGCCGCCCGTCCGACCCGCTCCCCGCCCGGCGTCCGGGCCGCGCGACGGTACGCGAAAACCGCGAGGGCCGCTCCGGCCACCAGCAGCACCGGGTACAGCACGCCGAACCACTGTTGCCAGCGTCCGCAGCCGTCCACCGGGCAGAGCCCGTGCGCCAGCGGCACCCCCTCCAGCAGGCCACCCCGGATCCGGTCGGACCACGGCGGCTGCGGCCCGGTCTTCGTGCTGACCGCCCGGAACACCGACAGCGAGTCCTCACCGGGCCCGGCCCGCAGGTTGTCGAGGATCATCGGGGCCACGCCGACGGCCACCCCCGCCACCAGCAGCAGGCCGGCCCAGCCGAGCAGCTCCCGCCGTACCGCCCAGACCAGGGCCAGCCCGGCCACCGCGAGGTACGGCAGGATCAGCCAGTCCGACCAGACGGACAGCCCGACGAGCAGCCCGAACAGGCCGATCGCGAGCCGTCGGCGGTGGACCGTGCGGGCGGCCAACCCCACGGTGATCAGCAGCATCAGCAGCACCGCCGGCTTCACCTCCGGCCGCCCACCGACGACGGTGAGCTGGTCGCGCACCACCCGCTCCGGCCCGAGCGCGAGCAGACCCACCACGAAGGCGGCGAACCACGGTGTGCAGAGCCGGCGGGTCAGCCGGTGGATCAGGTAGAGGAAGACCGCGTACAGCGCGAGCATCGGCAGCCGCAGCACCGGCCAACTCGGCCCGGCCAGCGCCACCAGGGGAGCGGCCAGGTACGACTCCAACATCCCCATGTAGTGCTGGCCGTAGAGGAAGACCGGATGTTCCCGGCCCTGCCCGATGTGCAGCGCGGCGAGGCCGAAGGTCGCCTCGTCGCTGTTCGACACCGGCACGGTGAACAGCGTCAGGACCAGCCGGTAGACGACACCGGCGAGCCCGAACAGCAGCGCGACGAGCGCCGGCCGGTCGAGTCGCGGACGCCATCGCCCGCGGTGCTGCTCTGGATGCGACACGACCAACGCCCCCGTCGTCGTCCCGACCGGAGTGTTTCACGTTCGGCCGGGCCGCCGAGGTGGATCGGCGCAGCCGGGGTGGGGCGGGATCGGCTCGACGGTGGCCGGGTCGGATCGGCGCAGCCCGGTTGGCTCGCATGGCCGTGGCTGTCGACGTGTGGCAGGGTTGGCGCGTGCCACCCACTCCCGCCGGCCAACTGGCCGTTCCGAACCTGCACCGGGCTGCGCGGATCGAGGACGCCGTGCACCAGATCGTCGAGCGTCGGCTGCGGCGCACCGGCTGGCGGGTCAACATCGTCGCGTACACCGGCTACGGCGCGCCGGGTTGGGTGCGGGTGATGTGCCGGGTGCTGCTGGGTCGTCCGGACACCCGCCAGCGGGGTCGGCTGGACAAGGTCCGCGGCTGGCGCAGCTTCACCACCCTGCCCGCCAAGCACGTCACCGTGACCATCGAGGCCGGCGGGGTGTGCCACGAGGCGCGGGCCGACCGCAGCGGCTTCGTCGACACCCTTGTCGAGGCCGACCTGCCGCCCGGTTGGGGTACGGTCCGGCTCAGCGTTCCGGACGCCGAGCCGGTGGACGCGCCGGTGCGCATCCTCGACCCGGACGTCAGGTTCGGCATCCTCTCCGACATCGACGACACGGTGATGGTGACCGCGCTGCCCCGACCGCTGCTCGCCGCCTGGAACACGTTCGTGCTCGACGAGCACGCCCGCGCGGCCGTGCCCGGCATGGCGGTGCTCTACGAGCGGCTGGTCACCGCGCACCCCGGCGCGCCGGTCTTCTACCTCTCCACCGGCGCGTGGAACGTGGCGCCCACGTTGACCCGCTTCCTGTCCCGGCACCTCTACCCGGCCGGGCCGCTGCTGCTCACCGACTGGGGCCCCACCGCCGACCGCTGGTTCCGCAGCGGCATGGAACACAAGCGGGTCACGCTGGCCCGACTGGCCCGGGAGTTCCCCGACGTGCGGTGGCTGCTGGTCGGCGACGACGGTCAGCACGACCAGGAGATCTACCGGGAGTTCGCCGCCGCCCACCCGGAGAACGTCGCCGGGGTGGCGATCCGCCGGCTCTCCCCGACCCAGTCGGTGCTGGCCGGTAGCCTGCCCGCCCCGGCCGGCCGCCCATCGTCGGGGCCGGTGGGGCAGAAGTGGCTGTCCGCCCCGGACGGCGCCGGCCTGTGGCAGTTGCTGCGCGACGCCGGCCTGGTCTGACCGCGCTCCTCCCCGTGGCTGAGCCCGCACGTGCGAAACCCCCGGGTGCCGCGGTTGCGGTGCCCGGGGGTTTCGGCACTTCGGGTTACAGCAGTGAGGGTGCGGCCCAGGCGACGGTGCCGGGGGCGCCGTTGCCCGGGTAGAGGGTCAGGGTGCCGTTGCTCCTGCGACGGACCATCAGATCCATCTTCCCGTCGTTGGTGACGTCACCGAGGCTGCTCATGTCGAAGTCGCGGCACAAGCCGCAGACCAGGACACGGGGGGCCCAGACCGGGGCCCCACTGGCAGCCGTGTTGGGGTAGACCCACATGTCGCCGGTACCGGCGTTGCGCATGACCAGGTCCGGCTTGCCGTCGTTGTTGGCGTCCTCGATGTGCACGTTGTCGTATCCACCGCAGGAGCCGCAGAGCAGAATCCGGTTGCTCCAGGTGATTGCGCCGCCGGTCGGGCCGTTGCCCAGGTACGCGTACATGTCCCCGGTGCTGTTCTCCCGGATGAACAGGTCGGTCTTGCCGTCGCGGTTCACATCGGCCAGGTCGGACGTGCCGAAGTTGACGCATTTGCCACAGACCAGCTGGCGGCCACCCCAGACCGGGTCTCCGCTGGCGACCGTGTTCACGTAGACGTACATGTCGCCGGTGCTGATCTGGCGCATGAAGAGGTCAAACTTGCCGTCGTTGTTGGCGTCGGCGATGTTGAACGAGTCGTAGCCCCCGCACTTACCGCACACGACCACACCGGCGTCGAACGTCAGCGTGCCGTCCAGGTTCGTGCCGCGGCGCAGCAGCACGTCGCCGTTGCTCTGCCTGATCAGCATGTCGCCCCGGCCGTCACCGGTGACGTCGCGGACGTTGGGTGCGAGGAGGGTCTGGGCGTAGTTGCCCGGCGCGGTGGCCTCGGCCGGGTTCAGGGCCCGGTCCCAGTGCTGCACGTTGCTGACCTGGCCGGAGTAGTACGAACTCGGGGCGCCCTTGTAGCGGTAGTGGCCGATGACGAACCGGCCGGTGCTGGGCCAGGACACGGCCGCGGCGTGCTGTGCCGTGCCGGCGAGGTTGTTGTTGACGTAGAGAGCCATCGTGCTCGTGGTGTGGTTGTAGGTCGCGACCAGGTGCGTCCACACGCCGAGCTGCGCGTTGGGTGCGCTGACGGCCTGGTCGTACGACCAGGCGTCACCGTCGGACCGGGCCATCCCGAAGCGCCAGGTGTTGTCGCTCTGCTCCTGCCAGAGAATGAACCGGGCGGAGCGCGCCCCCTCCTCGGAAAGGATGATCTTGCCGGCGGTGGTGGGCTTCACCCAGGCGGCGACGCTGAACGACTTGGTGGTGTCGATCAGTACCGGACTGGCGGCGCTGACCAGGCTGCCGGTGCCGTTGGCGTCCACGCCCGTGCCGGTGGCATCGGTGTTGAGCCGCAGGTCCGGGCTGAAGAGGTCACCCTCGTGCCAGTACGCGTTTCCGGTGCCGGTGAGGGTGCTGCCGCCGGAGGTGTCGGCCGCGGTCGCCGCGGTCGCTCCGGCCGTCCCGTCGTTGAGCGCCCAGGTGTGCTTGGCGGTGACCAGACCCTGCGCCTGCTGGGTGGCGATGGCGGGCGTGCCGCCGAGGCCAGTCACCAGGTACGCCGTGGTCAGGCCGTTCGCGCCGACGGTCCACAGGTCGGCGGTGTCGTCGGAGTTGACATCGGCGGCCCGCAGGCTCAGCGCGGCGCCGCGGTTCCAGTTGGTCGAGAGCGTGTACGGCGTGTAGGTGAGCTGGTTGGTGTCCTGGTTGTACGCCAGGTTCGTCCAGAGGTGCAGGGCCCCGGTGCTGCTGTTCCACAGGAACATCGAGGTGCTGCCGTTGATCTGGGCGGTGGCGATGGTCCAGTTGTTCCAGTCCACGCCGCCCGTCGGCGTCGGCGTCTGGGTGCTGGCGCTGTAGTAGTAGAGGCCGGGCGCGAATGCCATCGGGTAGTAGTTGAGGTAGTAACCGTTCGTGGCGTCGCCGCTGGTGCCGATCAGGTCCGGCAGGATGGACCCGGTGGCACGGGTGTCGCCGGCATTGACCAACTGCAGCGGCGCGTTGCCGTTGCCGTCGACAAGTAGCTCACCGGAGACGCTGACCTGGTTGTTGTACGGCTGGATGACCGAGCCGTCGCCACTGCCCCGCAGGATGGTTCCGTTGCCGGCGTTGGCGCCCGCGGTGTAGTAGACGAGGACGTCCTGCAAACCGGACCCGAAGAAGTGACCCGAGATCGCCTGGCCACCGTTGAAGTCGGACGGGTCCTCGTTGCCGGTGACCCCGTTGCCTCGCGCTCCGATGTCGTTCACCGTGGTGCGCACCGCGCCGCTGTTCATGCCCGTGCCGAGCCACAGCCCGGAGGGCAGCCCGTTGCGGGCGCCGATGGTCAGCAGGTCGGCGACACCGTCACCGGTGAGGTCCGCGTCGGAAGCCGTGTCGGCGGGATCCGCGTTGAAGGTGACGGTGGCGGTCTCGCCGAAGTTGCCACCCGCCGAGAGGCTGGTCACCGCCAGCGTGTTGGTGAACCGGGTCGGCGTCGTGATGACGGTGGCGGCGCCGGCCGTTGCGGAGATGGTGACCGGGGGCAGGCCGTTGAGCTGGTAGCTGTAGCTGGTCGGCTGGGTGCCGGTGCTGGGCGGCGTGATGGCGAAGTTGACCTCTTCGCCGATCTTCGGCTGTCCCTGCGGCTGGCTGATCTCGGGTGCGCCGGTCCGGGTGGGGTCAAAGGTGAAGTTGCAGGTCGCCGACCAGTCGCTGGCGGTCCGGAAGTCGGTCGCCTGGACCTTCCAGGAGAAGTTGGTGACCGCGCCTCCCGCGGCGGTGCGCAGCGTGGCGGATGGCACGATCAGCACGCCGGTGCTGCCCGAGGAGTACGTGAGCAGGTTCGGGTTGGACGAGGCCAGGGCGGTCTGCGAGGCGTCGGCGGTCTTCCAGAGCTTGAAGCTCACCCCGAGGGTGCCGCCGTTGGGGTCGGACACCGGGGCGTAGAGGTAGACCGGGTTGTCGCCGATAGTCGACCCGCCGGCACAGGCGGTCCGTGGCGAGGTGGTCATCCCGGTCGGCTTGTTCGGCTTGTGGTTGTAGAGGATCTCCAGCGTGGGGCTGGTCTGGAGGAACTCCTTCCAGCTCTGGGTGTCGCTGCCCTCGTTCTCGCCGACCAGCCGCAGGGTCCGGGTGGCGGTCCGGTTGTTCGCGAGGTCGGTCGTGATCTGGCTGGTGATGTCGAAGGCGACGCCGGCGGCGGCGCAGCCGCTGTAGCCGTGGGCGAAGCTCGCGGTCGCCGCGAGCCGGGTGTTGCTCTGCGACTCCCAGAAGTTCCAGGTGGCGTTGGACTTGGTGAGCACCGTGTCCGGGGCGTAGACGTTGACTCGCTTCGGGTTGCAGGACCACGAGAGGGTGTTGGTGATCTTGAAGGTGGCCGAGCTGATCTCGGCACCCTTCAGGGCGCTGTAGGGCACCGGAAAGTTGATCAGCGTGTTCGAGCGCTGCTCGCCGGAGTTACCCACCTGCATCCGACCGATCGGGTCGGGGGTGTTGTTCCAGTAGTTGGTGGACTGGTGCTGGTAGGAGATGCTGGCCCAGCCGGACATCCGCGGGCCGCTGGCGCTCCAGTTGAAGCTGGGGTCGATGTAGACCGGGTAGACGGTCGCGGCATCGGTGAGCAGCTTGCGGTCGGGCTTGAGACCGAGCTTGCCGGGGGCGATGGAGACCCCGATGGCGGCGGTACGCGCCGCGCGGCCGGGAGCTGCGCTCGTCGACGCGGCGCCGCTGCGAGCGGTCGGTCCGCTGGTGCCCCCCGCCGAGGAGTCCCACATGAGTGGCGCGGGTGCGGTGATGACCGCGTCGCCGGCCCGGTCCTGTCCGCTGATGTTTCCTGCCGAGTCGGCGCCGAGCGTGAACCCCTTGGCGGCGGTGGCCAGTTCGAGCGTGGCCAGCTTCGGGTTCGCCGCGGCCTTCGCGTCCTTGACCACGAAGACGTGCGAGAAGCCGCCCTGGGCGTTGACGGTCGCGGTCAGGTCCACGCCGGGCAGTACGTCGGGGTAGGTGGCCGTCGGCCCGGCGAGCGTGGGCGCGGGCAGGGCGACGGGTGCCGTCAGGGTGAGCGAGCGGTCCCCGCTGACCAGGTGTGCCATCGGCCCGGTACCACCACCGGAGAGCGTGATGTCATGCGTGGTGGTGGTCGCCGTGACGGCACCGTCGGCCCGTCGGACCAGGGTGGGGTCCAGTGGCTTCCAGGTGTTCCCGACGCGCTTGCGGGCCGGCATGGCGCTCTGGCTGAGCAGGAGCCGTCCGTCCGGGCGGGCGGTCAGGGTTTCCGTCGAGGTGCCGGCGGCGGTCGCCTCGACCTGCTTGCCGGTCCGCTTGGCGTGGGCCAGCGCCGCGTCCACCCCGAGCGGCCCGGCCGGCGCAGCGGCGGGTTTCGGCTTTGCCGGCGCGGCAGCGGCGGCTGGCAGTGCGAGCGGCACCGCGGCCGTGGCGATGGCGACAGCGGCCACCGCACCCGATGCGACGGCGCGTAGGCGCAGTCGTCTCTTGATCATGTTTAGTACTCCCCGTGAGTGATGTGAACGCGTAGCCGCGTCCGTCGAGCGGCCACAGTGAAGCAGTCAGGCCGGCCTACGGGAAACGTCTCCGGTCACTACCTGCTGTCCCTTTAGCACTCAGTGAGAGTGTTTTGATGGCATCGGCAGCTGATCATCGTTATGACTCCGTGACCTCTGCGAGTGGTTGAACATGAAACATTGTTCGCGCCACGGGGGTGCGCGCCCAATCACCCTGCGTGGTCTTCATTTCATCTCGCAGAGTTGAGGTCCGCATGGCCGTCCACGGGGGATTACGCCTGCTCACACGTCCCAGACGTCTGGTCGCGGTGGTCGCGGCCGCGTCTCTCGCCGCCAGCCTGCTGTCGGGTGCGCCCGCGGTGGCCAAGCCCAAGGAACCGGAGTTGGCGAAGGCGCCAGCGACGTCGCCGGGGCAGTCGGTCAAGGGTGTGAAGCCGTTGCCGACGAAGTTCGTGACGCCGCCGGATGACGCGAAGTCGACGTTCCGGCCGACGCGCACGGTGTGGCCGAAGGCTGCTTCGGCTGAAGTCGAGCTGCCGGTTGCCGCTGCGGGCGCTCGTGCGGCGTCGCCGTCGCGGGTGCGTGCTGCTGGTACGCCCGTGTGGGCCGAGTCGGTGGCGGCGAAGGCCGGCCCGCGCAGCCTGAAGGTGAAGGTGGCTGACCGTAAGGCTGCCGAGGCGGCTGGGGTCGATGGTGTGTTGCTGTCGGTCTCTCCGGACGTCAGCGCCGGTGCGGTGCGGGTCGGTGTGGATTACGCGGGGTTCGCGGAGGCGTTCGGCGGTAACTACGGGTCGCGGTTGCGGTTGGTGCGGTTGCCGGCCTGTGCCCTGACGACGCCGACGCTTAGTGAGTGTCGGGTGGCGTCGCCGTTGGTGTCGTCGAATGACGCCGGGGCGCGGTCGGTGTCGGCTGACGTGTCGATGGCGGCTTCGGACGCGCGGGTGCAGGCGGCCGGCGGTGTGACGGTGCTGGCGGCGGTCGCGGCGGCTGGTGAGGAGGGCGGCAAGGGCGGCACGTACGCGGCCACGGACCTGAAGCCGTCGGGGTCGTGGACGGGTGGCGGGAGCACTGGTTCGTTCACCTACTCGTACCCGATCACTGTGCCGCCAGCGGCGTCGGACCTGGTGCCGACGGTGGCGTTGTCGTACGACTCGGGCAGCGTGGACGGGCAGACGGCGTCGACGAGCGCGCAGGCGTCGTGGGTGGGTGATGGTTGGTCCACCCCCCGGTCGTATGTGGAGCAGACCTTCGCGTCATGCATGGACGAGCCCGGCGGCAGCGCGTCGCCGGTGAAGACGCCGGACCGCTGCTACGACGGCCCGTTGTTGACGTTGTCGTTGAACGGTTCATCGACGGCGTTGGTGTGGGATGCCGGGAAGCAGGTGTGGAAGCCGGAGTCGGACAACGGCGAGGTCGTCACCCACGTCGAGAACGCGAACAACGGCTCGGGTACGTACAACACCGACTACTGGCGGGTGACGCTGCGCGACGGGACCAGTTACGAGTTCGGTCGTAATCGGCTGCCGGGGTGGGCGTCGGGTAAGGCGGAGACGAAGTCGGTGGACCACACGCCGGTGTACTCGCCGCACTCGGGAGACCCGTGTTACAACTCGGCGGGGTTTTCCTCGTCGGTGTGCACGATGGCGTACCGGTGGAACCTGGACTACGTCACCGACACCAACGGCAACGCGATGGCGTACTACTACAACCAGGCCACGAACTTCTACGGCCGCAACAAGGGCGCGACGGATGTGTCCTACGTCCGCGACAGCAACCTGGCGCGCATCGACTACGGGTTCACCGATGGTGGCGCGTACGGCACGGTGGCGAACCAGATCGTCTTCAACACCGGTGACCGTTGTCTGTCGGGGACGTGTCAGCCGTTGAACTCGGCGAACAAGGCGAACTGGCCGGATGTGCCGTTCGACTTGATCTGCGCGTCGGGGGCTGATTGTGCCGACTGGAGTCCGTCGTTCTTCTCCACCGTACGGTTGACGTCGATCGAGGCGAAGCAGTACAACACGGCGACGTCGACCTACGAGAAGGTCGACTCGTACGCGTTGTCGCAGAGCATGCCGGCTACCGGTGACGGCACGTCGCCGACGTTGTGGCTGACCGGGATCGTGCGTACCGGTCATGACACCAGCGCGGGTGGGTCGACGGCGGCGATCACGTTGCCGTCGGTGTCGTTCACCGGCATCAAGTTGCCCAACCGGGTCGACACCGCTGGTGGGCTGCCGTCGTTCTACCGGCAGCGTATCGCGACGATCACCACCGAGACCGGCTCGGTCATCAGCCCGTCATATGAGCTGCCGGTGCCCTGTGCGGCGCCGGTGAGCACCGACCCGGCGGCGAACACGAAGTCCTGCTACCCGGTGTACTGGACCCCGGACGGGTACACCGACCCGTTCAGGGACTGGTTCAACAAGTACGCCGTCACCCGCGTGACGTCCACTGACCCCACCGGCGGCGCCGCGGCGTTGTCGACGAGCTACAAGTACCTCGATGGGGCGGCCTGGCACTTCGACGAGAACGAGGTCGTCAAGGCCAAGTACCGCAGCTACGGCCAGTTCCGTGGTTACGCCAAGGTGCAGACGTTCACCGGCGACGGCGTCAACGACCGCCGTACCCAAGCGGAAACCGCCTACTACCGCGGCATGTCGAAGAACAACAACAGCACCGTGCTGAACCTGACCGATTCCGTCGGCGGTACCCACGAGGACGTCGACGAGCTCGCCGGTAAGGAGTTGGAGAGCACCCAGTACCTCGGCGAAGGCGGTCGGGTCGACTCCTCCACCATCACCTCCTACTGGATATCCGGGGCGACCGCGACGCGTTCCCGCACCGGTTTGTCGGCGTTGACGGCGCAGTGGGTCGCACCCGTCAAGACCTACACCCGCCAGGCCGTCACCAGCAGCGGCTCGGTGACCTGGCGGACCACCGGAACCGACAACAGCTACGACGCGAACACCACCAGCGCCACGTTCGGTGAGCTGAAGAACACCTACACCTACACGGTGCCGGTCGACACGGCGTACGACCAGTGCACCACCTACACCTACGCGCCGGCCAACACCGGCAAGAACCTCGCCGGGCTGGTCAGCCAGACCGAGACCGTGTCGGTGGCCTGCGGCGGCTTCACCCAGGGCAGCCCCGCCTCCGAGCCCGGCAGCGTCAACACCCTCACCGCCCCGGGCAGCGTCAACCGACCCGCGCAGGTGGTGAAGGCCGAACGGACCTTCTACGACGTGGCGGACTTCGCCACGACGTTCCCGCAGGCGGCGGCACCGTCCAAGGGCAACGCCACGATGACGCAGGCCGCCAAGGACTACACCTCAGGGGCGTACACCTGGCAGACCACCGAACGGTCGACCTACGACAGCTACGGTCGGGTCACCGATTCCTACGACGCCAAGGGCAACAAGACCACCAGCGGCTACACCATGAACGCCGCCAAACTGGTCACCGCCACCTCAACCACCAACCCCGCCGGGCACGGTGGCTCCGTCACGCTCGACACGAAGCGCGGCATCCCGCTGGTCAGCACCGATGCCAACGGCATCATCACCACCCAGCAGTACGACGCACTCGGCCGCACGACGTCGGCGTGGTTGAACTCGCGGGCCACCAGCCTCGGGGCGAACCACAAGTTCGCCTACACCGTCTCGAAGACGGGCGTGTCCGCCACCACCACGCAGACCCTGAACAACTCCAACGGTTATCGGACGTCCGTGGTGATCTACGACGCGTTGCTGCGCACGCGGCAGACCCAGTCGATCACCCCGGCGGGTGGCCGGATGATCACGGATACGTTCTACAACACCCGTGGTGGGACTCGCGCGACCTACAACGGCTGGTGGGACGACGCGTCGTTGCCGGCGGTCAGCACGCCGGTGTCGGCGGCGGATCTGGGCAAGCAGGTGCCGAACCAGACGTTGACCACGTACGACGGGTTGGGTCGGGCGGTCGTCGTCACTAACGCGAAGAACGGCGTGACCGTCTCGACGACGACCACCGTGTACGCCGGTGACCGCACCACGGTTGTTCCGCCTATCGGCGGGGTCGTCTCGGCCACCCTCACCGACCCGATCGGTCGGAAGAAGGAGCTGCACGAGTACAGCGTCCGTCCGACGGTGACCACGCCGGCGGACACGTTCACCGGGATGTTCACCGTCACCGGTGGTACCGCGACGGTCAGTAAGTACGGCTATGACGAGCACGGCAACCAGTCGACGCTCACCGACGCCAGTAACAACGTGTGGACCTCGACGTACAACCTGCTCGGCCAGGTCGTGGGCAAGGTCGACCCGGACGCCGGGACCAGCAGCATGAGCTACGACGCCAACGGCAACCTCGAACAGTCCACCGACGGGCGCGGTAAGACCCTGTCGTTCACCTACGACGCCCTCGATCGCAAGACCGGTGAGTTCGCGGCGACGGTGGCGAACCAGTCGACGGCGAACCGGCGAGCGTCGTGGGTGTATGACAACAGCAACAGTGTCGAGGGTGTCACCAACGCGCTCGGGAAGCTGACCACCACGACCGCCTACCGCGGTGGGCAGGCCTACGTCACCCAGCAGAAGGCGTTCAACGTCTTCGGCAGCTCCCTCGGCACGACGGTCACCATCCCCGACACCGAGGGCGCACTCGGCGGGTCGTACGCGTTCGGGCACACCTACACCTCGGTGCTGGGTCTGCCGCTGACCGACACCTACCCGGCCAAGGGCAGCCTGCCATCCGAGACCGTCCTGCACGGCTACACCGGTGTGCTGGACCTCCCCACCACCCTCGGCGGCCTCGCCGGATACGCCAATGGCGTCAGCTACGACGCCTACGGCCGCGTCGACCAGCAGACCCTGGGCTCGGGCACGAGCCTGGCGTATGTCACCAATACCTACGACCCGCACACCGCCCGGTTGACCAACCAGCGCGTCACCCGCTCCACCACTGCACCAACGACAGTGGATGAGCAGGAGTACAGGTACGACCTGGTCGGCAACATCACCCGCAAGATCAGCAAGCGGCTCGGTGCCAGCACCCCGGCGGAGACGCAGTGCTACGGCTACGACGGCCTGGCCCGCCTCACCGAAGCGTGGACCGGCACCGACGCCTGCGCCACCGCACCCACCGACGCCAACAAGTCCATGGTCGGCAACGCCATCGGCGCGGGCAGCGCCTACTGGACCAGCTGGCAGATCGACCTCATCGGCAACCGCACCCAACAGATCGAGCACAACCTCACCGGCGGCACCGACACCAAGACCGTCTACGCCTACAGCGGCAACGGTCAGAACAAGCCCCACACCCTGACCTCCACCACCACAACCGGCGGGGCAACCGGCACCACCTCGTACACCTACGACGACGCCGGCAACACCACCGGCCGCAACGCCGCCCAGGGCAACCAAACCCTCACCTGGGACGACGCCGGAAAACTCACCGGAGTCACCGGCGGCACCAGCGGCACCAACACCTTCATCTACGACCCCGACGGCAACCTGCTCCTGCAAAAGGAACCCGGCAAGAACACCCTCTACCTCCCCGGACAACAACTCACCCTCAACACCACCACCAGCATCATTGAGGGCGACCGCTACTACGCGCTTCCGGGCGGCGGCAGCTGCATCCGCTCCGGCAGTGGCACGGCTTACACCTTCGCCATCGCCGACCACCAGGGCACTCCTTCGCTCTATCTCGACAGCACCGCTCAGAACCCGACCTGGCGGCAGTACACGCCGTACGGCGGACCCCGAGGCGCTGCGGTTACCGCACCCGACAACCACGGCTTCCTCGACAGACCGATGAGTCCGACCGGACTCACCACCGTGGGCGCCCGCTCCTACGACCCCACCGCAGGCCGATTCATTTCCGTCGACCCAATTCAAGACACCGCTCAGCCGCAGCAGTGGAACGGCTACTCCTACGCCAACAACACACCTATCACCTCCAGCGACCCCACCGGGCTTATCCCCGACGATTGCAAGTACTTCGACTGCTACGGCTATGACGTAAAGAAGGGCTGCCCGGGTGGATGCGGCTCCACCGATAACGTGACCTACGGCAAGAAGAACAAGCTGAGCAGCACCAAGCTGAAGCGCGGAAAATACGTGCCGCCGACGCGCCAGGCGCCGAAACCGAACAAGTGTGGATTCCTTGCCTCGTTGTGTAACCGGGCCAAGGCCGCGGTGGACGACGCGCGCCAGGTCGTTGACACTGTTGGTCGTGCGACGGTGCAGGCGTGGGACGCCACTTACGAATGGGCGAAGGACAACCGAGGAATGCTCGTGACGCTAGCGGCCACCGCCGGATGCTTCGTTCCGGCCGTTGGATTGGTGGCCTGTGCGGGGCTTCAGGCAGCCGCTTATGCGGTGCGTACTGAGCAGGCCATCAGCGAGCAGGGCGGGTGGGAAGCTAACAAGGAACAAATTATGGTGGATGGCGTGTTGACCGCCGGAACCCTCGGTATCGGGGGTGCCTTCCGGATGGCGCAATACGGAAAGGTGGGGGGTGTCAAGAATGTCCCGCTGGTCCCGCTGCCGAAATTCATCTCACCGTCCAACAACGCTGCGTATCAAAAGGCGTCGACTGCAGGTTGGAACGCCGCGACCACGATGAAGATGCCTTGGAACTTCGGCCCCACCATCGCGAAGACGATGGCATGGTCCGGTCCTGCGTTTGGCGTGAACAAGTGTTTCGTGCAGCAGGCCTGCTGACATCGCCATCGTGAGGAAGGGCTTCTTGGGGTCCATACGGGCATGATCACGAACCGGTGGGGGCGCACTAGGATCTCAGCAGTGCGCTCCCACCGCCTACCCGGGGGCCGATGATCGGGATGCGAGAGGGGCGATATGAGGACAGCCTGGCGGTCGTGGTTCTGGAATGTCGTTTTGATGGTGATCATGACGGTAATGGCTGCCATCATCACGGGCGTCGCGATCTCGCAGAAGAACCCGGTTTCGGCTGTTGGATTCGGGGTCGCTGCCCTTCTCTGCTGGATCGGGGCCTTCCGTGCGCCAACTCTTGGCGTCTACGCCAAGCCCCACGGCGTGGGGGGGGGGGGGGGGGGGGCCCCCCCCCCCCCCCGGGGGGGGGGGGGTGAGCCCCACAAAGACGAGCCGGGGGGGGGGGGGCGGGCGCCCCCCCCCCCCCCCCGGGGCCCGCCCCCGCCGCCGCC
>NZ_JBITGG010000040.1:0-18772 GCF_044456765.1 Micromonospora sp. NPDC050784
CGCGGCGCGGCCCCCCCCCCCCCCCCACGGGGCGCGACATTGGGCGGGCCCGGCGGGGGGGGGGGGGCGGGGGGCCCCGGGGGGGGGGGGGGGGGGGGGGGGGCCGGGGGGGGCCCGGCCCCCCCACGGTCGGGCTCGGTCAGCCCAGGTACTTCTCCCACGGACCGGTGATGGCCAGGGTGAGGCCCGGGTCCTGCATGTTGACGAAGAGCACCTTGCCGTCCGCGCTGAACGTCGGCCCGCAGAACTCCGAGTCGTTGAGCTGGTTGCGGGCGATCGCGTACGTGGGCCCACCCGGGATCGTGCTGAGCACGTGCGAGGCGCCCGTGCCGTCCTCGGCGAGCACGAGGCTTCCCCACGGGGTGACGGTCACGTTGTCCGGGCCGTCGAAGGTGAGGTCGGTGTACTTGACCGGCGCACCCTCCTCGGAGGCGGTCTGGTGCGGGAAGTACGTCACGAGCTGGATGGTCTGGTTCCTGTAGTTGTAGAACCAGACCATTCCGTCGTGCGGCGCTGCGTCCGCCGGGAGGTCACCCTCGTCCCAGGCGTAGGAGTTGACCACGTACACGCCCTCGTCGGTGGCCCACACGCCCTCGAACTTGCGTCCGCGGGTGACCTGGCCGTCGGCGAACTGCTCGCGCACCGACGTGGTGCGCGCGTCGCGGTCCGGCACCTCGATCCACCGGACCGGGAAGGGGCGGCCCAACTGGGCGGAGGTCAGGTAGGCGACGTCCGGCAGCACCGAACCGTCATCCATGATGATCTGCATCGCGGCGAGGACACCGGCGTTCGGGGCGAGGCGGGTGAGCACGCCGGGGCCAAGCTTGACGCCGTGTGGCGCCGTCCAGCGGTAGAAGAGGCCGTTGGGCTCGTCGGCGTCCTCGGAGAGGTAGATCCGGGTGCGGTCCTTGTCGACGGCCAGGGCCTCGTGGGAGTAGCGGCCCAGGCACTTGATCGGCTTCGGGTCGGCGCTGCCGTCGGCCCACACCTCGAAGACGTAGCCGTGGTCCTTCTGGTAGACGCCGGACCGGCTGCCCTCTTCCCACGTGTCGCCGGCCCGGTCCTCGGTCTCCTCGCAGGTGAGCCAGGTGCCCCAGGGGGTCGGCCCGCCGGCGCAGTTGGAGATGGTGCCGGAGAGCGCCACGAACTCACCCAGGTTGCGGCCGGCGAGGTCGGTCTTGATCACAGTGCAGCCGCCGGCGTCGACGGCGCCCGCGTCGTAGACCGTTCCCTTGACGTGCGGCACGCCGAACTCGGCGCCCGGGTCGATCTCGTGGTTCTGGATCAGCGTGTACCGGCCGCGGCCGGCGTCGTAGACGGCCATGCCGTCGTGGTCCGACGGGGTCGTGCCCTGGCCGCGGTCGAGCCGGGTGACGCCGGTCCGGGTGACCACGGTGTAGCTGAAGCCCTTGGGCAGCGCCAGGACTCCCTTGGGGTCGTCCACCAGCGGCGGGAAGGGCACGTTACCGGGCTTCACCGGCGGGTGCGGCCGGGCCGGGCTGGCCTGGGCCAGCGACGGCAGGCCGCCCGCGACGGCGAGGCCGACGCCGGCGGCGGCGCCGCTGGCGAGGAAGGTACGACGAGAGGAAGGCACGTGGATCAGCTCCTGGTCAGGACAAGTGCGACGACTGGCAGCCAACTCCTGCGGACGGACAGCGACACGTCACCCGAGGAATCGGGCGGTGACATCGACGTTAAGAATCAGGGTCGCGTACGCGACGCCGGGTCGGCCGGCTTGTTCGAGCAGGTGAAGCACCAGCCGCGGTCAACTCTGTTGGTAGTTCACCGCGGCGAAACCGCACGGCTGGTGCAGGTGCAGGTAGTAGGCGCCCTCGCCGACCTCGTCCAGGTCCGCGCCGCCGATCAGACCCACGTAGTCCATCGGGTCGCCGCAGCCGGGGCAGTCGGCGTGCTCGGCGTCCTGGATCCAGTCCGGCCGGCCACCCAGGGTGGAGCCGCCCCGATTCCAGGCGCTGGCCTGGTACGGGCTGGTCAGCGCCGGCCCTGGAACCGGGAGCAGTGTCGGCGGGTCCTCCGGCCCGGCATCGTCACCCAGGTAGCTCGGCCGGGTGTTGCCGGCCCACCAGGTGGTGGCGCCAGCCGGTGTGACCCGGCTGTACAACGTCGTGTAGCAGGCGCAGAAGTGGCAGGTCTCGATCACCAGGCGGCCGGACCAGCCGGTGTGGGCCAGCGCGGCGCCGATGGCGGGGTTGGTGGTGTCGAGGTCGGCGGCGACCCAGAGTGGTGACGCGCACCAGGGGCAGGCGGGTCGGTCCGTGGATGAGGGCGCGTCCCGCATGACCCACCGGTAGGCGACGTCCGCGCACAGGTTCCGCCGGTTGCCGTCCGGGCCGATCGTCCAACCGCCCTCGACCGCGTAGCTCAGCACCCCCACGTGCAGGTCGTCCGCGCCGGCCGGTGGGTGCGTCGACCAGCGACGCAGGGCGTTCTCGGCGAGCGGGTGAGCGCTGTGAGCCAGGATGAGGAGCAGGTCGTTGAGGCACTCCGGCGTCCGCCCGCCGTCGACCTGCTCGATGACCCGGCTGACCACGTCGGCGCCGGCCGCCCGGTACAACGTCGCCGGCCACAGCAGGTCGAGGTCGAGCAGGATCCCGTGGTACGGCGACAGTCTCTGGGGGTCGGCGGCCGCGATCTCGCTCAACTCCTCGATCGCGTCGTCGTCCTCGTCCGCCGCTCTCCTGATCAATTCCTCGATCACCAGCGGATGGTAGCCGGGTGGCGGCGACGCATCACCCGCGGCCGATGGGGTCGACCTCGGTCCGTGGGCCGGCGCGGCTACCCCGGGCTCCGGCGTTCAGCGTCCTCCTGCCGGGGCAGCCTGCGGTCGACGATCCGTGGACGTGTCGGGTGTGGCCCGCCACCAGCGGCGGGACGCCAGCGCCGCCAGCCCGGCGCCGGCGGCGTTGAGCAGGACGTCGTCCACCGACGACACCCGGTCCAGTCGCAGGACGTACTGGGCGGTCTCGACCAGGACCGAGCAGCCGGCCGCGAGGACCAGGATCCGCGGTACCGACGCCAACGCCGGGAACCGCAGCGGGGTGAGGAACCCCAGGGCCGCGAAGACCAGCAGGTTGCCGACGACCTGGACCGTCGCCGTCAGCGGCCCTCCGTCGGAGAAGATCGTGAGTAGGTCGCGCAGCGGCACCAGGGTCACCCGACCGGAGACGGCGCCGGCCTGGTCACCCGGCAACATGATCATCCATACCCAGGGGACCGTGCCGTAGACGATGCCGACGTCGGCCAGCGCCGTCCGCCACGCCGACCCGCTGCCGGCGGCACGTCGGCGGCGTGCCAGGGCCCACACCGCCAGCGCGGCCAACGGCAGGACGACCATCGTGATGAGGACGACGCCGTTGAACGTACCGAGCCAGCCGTGCCAACCCTTGACCATGGAACCCCCGCCATTCGCCCGGACCCGAAACCTACCCGGCCCGGACGGCGGGCGGTCGCCGTTAGTGGCACCCGCGCCTCCCGCACGCACGCCGGTGACCGTCGGTCATCGTTCCTCGGCAGATCGACAGGGCGGGCCAGCCGAGCGCAGGGTGCGAGCCGCCAGGTAACTCAAGGTCGTGCCGCCCCCAACGGCACTGCGGGGGCGGCACGACCGAGCAATCGGGCGGTGGGTCAGCTACGGGTGGCCCACTGCTGGTTGGTGCCGCCGTTGCATGCCCAGAGGATGAGTTTGGTGCCGTTGGCCGTGGCGGCCGCGTTGGCGTCGAGGCAGAGCCCGGACTGGACGCCGGTGATGGTGCCGTTGGAGTTGAGGTTCCACTGTTGGTTGGTGCCGCCGTGGCAGTCCCAGATGATGGCCTGGGTGCCGTTGGTGGTGCCCTGGCCGTTGGCGTCGAGGCACTTGTTGCCGTACACCTGGAGTTGTTTGCCGGCCGTGTAGGTCCAGCGCTGCGCGGTGTTGCCGACGCAGTCCCAGAGTTGGACCTGGGTGCCGTTGGTGGTGCTGCCGTTCGGTACGTCGACGCAGCGGCCGGACTGGGCGCCGACGACCTGGACGTTCTGTTGCGGGTTGCCGCCGCCGGCCGGCGCGTAGGCGGCCGCGTTGATGTTGGCCTGGACGGCGTTCTCGGTGGCCGCCGTCGGGTAGCCGGAGGTCAACACGCCCTCGAAGAAGGTGCCGCGACCGGTGATGCTGTTGTCGCCCCCGATGCCGAGCAGGATCGCGCCCTCCTTCTTCATCGGGTGGTAGCCGTTGGGGCGCGGCCCGTCGAAGTAGGTCGTCAGGCTGCCCGACTGGGCGTTGCCGCCCCGGATCGCCCAGTGGTTCGGCTCGCCCTTGACCATGGCGGTGACGAAGCGGTGGTTGATCGACGCGATGTTGTTGTAGCCCGCGTTGACTCCGGAGAAGAGCCCCCACTCCAGGTCGGCCATGATCCAGGGGCCGGCCCCCGCCCCGTAGCCCCACTGCTTGTTGGCGCCGAAGTAGACGGTCTCCATGATGGCGCGCTCGTCGGCGAGGTTGTTGGTCTGCGCGTTGCCGTAGTCGAAGCAGCACCACTGGTTGTAGTGCGTGCCGTCGACCACCGCGTAGATGCCCTCGGGCTGGTCGCCGGTCGCGACGCCGTTGGTGTTGTTGTTGCGGTAGCCGGTGCCGGGGGCGATGTAGACGCCGTACGCCTTCTGCCCGCCGACGGTGACCGGCGCCGCCTTCGCGTCGGCGAGGTTGTCGAATCCGCCCGGAGCGGGGCCGACGAAGTAGCCGGGGGGCGCCTGGGTGAGGCGGTTGTTGCGGCCGGACTGGTCGTAGATGATCGTGATGACGCAGTTGGTGTTGGCGCAGAACGTGTCCTGGGTGGCGGCGTTCGCGTACCCACCCTCGCTGAGCACACCGATGTCGCGGGTGGTGTTGTCCGACGATCGTCGGACCTGGTAGAGCGGGCCGTTGTACGCGCCATAGAGCGCGCGGGTGGTGCTGTGTGCGGCGACGCACGGCGTGCCGCCGGAGGCGTAGAGGTCACACGGGCCGGTGCCGGCGGCGTGGGCGATGCCCGGCGCGTCCGAGACAACGTAGACGCCAGCGCCGACGACGAGGACCAACAGGGTCCCGGCGGCGGCCAGCAGGCGCCCCAGCTTTCTCCTCACATTCATCGGATCCTTTCCGGTGGGTGGTGGGGGTGGGGTGTGAATTTGACGTCACACGTCATACCTGTGACATTAATGGCTGTCCATCTAATGGCGCTAGTTGGTAAGCGCTGCTCATCGATCGACGAGCCCGGGGACGGATATGCTGGTCAGCGGAGCAAGGTGCGTCCCCGTGTCGGGGCAAAAGTCGATTCGAGGGCGATTGATGAACATCGGGGAGATCGCTCGCCGGGCGGGGGTGTCCCGCAGCACCGTCTCCTACGTGCTCAGCGGGAAACGCAGCGTCTCCGAGGCGACCCGGCAACGGATCCAGTCGGTCATCGACGAGTTGGACTACCGGCCGAACGCCAGCGCCCGTGCGCTGAAGGAGGGGCGTACCCGCACCCTCGGGCTGGTCATCCCGCCGGCGAGCCAGCGGCTGACCGACATGCAACTGGGCTTCGTCGCCAGCGTCGTCGAGGCGGCCGCCCGTCACGACCTCGACGTGCTGCTGTCCCCCTCCGGTGGCGACCACGACCGGTCGTTCGAGCGGATCGTCACCGGGCGTCGGGTGGACGGCGTGGTCCTCATGGAGATCCGGTTGGCGGACGACCGGGTGACTCGGCTGACCAAGGCAGGGCTGCCGTTCGTCACCATTGGCCGGACCGCCGAGCCGCACGGGATGAGCTGGATCGACATCGACTACGCCGGGCTGATCGCCCGGTGCGTGCAGCACCTGGCCGACCTGGGGCACCGGCACGTGGCGCTCGTCAACCGGTCCGCCGAGTTGGTGGCCGCCGGGTACGGTCCCAGCCATCGCGCGCTGACCGGGTTTCGGGCGGCGGCGGCGGAGCGGGGGTTGACCGGCGTGGAGGTCTGCAGCGGCGACGACACCGCCTCCGGCGAGGCGTGTATGGAGCAGCTGCTCGCGACGCACCCGGAGGTCACCGCGGTGGCCACCATCAATGAGGCCGCACTGCCCGGGATGCAACGCGCGTTGACCGGCGCCGGGCTGTCCGTGCCACGCGACTTCTCCGTCACCGGAGTCGCCGCGCAGCACTGGGCGGAGGACTTCCGCCCGCCGCTGACCGCCGCCGACGTGCCGATGGTCGAGATGGGCGCAGAGGCGGTGTCGCTGCTGCTGGAGATCATCGCGGCCCCCGGCGCCGTGCCACGACACCGCCTGTACAGCCCGCCCATCTCGTTGCGTTCCAGCACCGGCCCGGTCCGGGCCCGCTGATCCGACCCGCCTATTCGCCCCTGACCCGCCGTTCCTCCGCAGCGGCGGCGAGGATGAGATAGCTGCTGGCGGTCCAGGTGTACGCGCGGTCCCGCAGGCCGGTGCCGGTCTCGGCGTCGAAGTTCTCCGCGAAGCCGGACTTCTCGCACAGCGCGAGGAACCGCCGACTGATGTCGTCGGCGATCCGGGTCTGCCCGGCCCGGCGCAGGCCATCCTCGACCAGGACGGTGGAGGGCGCCCAGATCGGGCCACGCCAGTAGCCGTCGGCGAGGTAGTGGGCCGAGTCCGTCGGCTCGGTGGCCAGCCCGTGCGTGGTCAGGTGGGTTTCCACGCCTCGCGCCAGTGCGGCGGCGACCGGGGCCGGCAGGTCGGCCCCGAGTGCGACGGGCATCAGGTCGAGCAGGCTGCGGCTCCGTCGTCGGTGCCCGGTGAGCGGGTCACGGGCGCAGAAGCGCTCGCCGTCCCACAGGTCGCGCAGCATGGCCTCGTGGATCCGGTCGGCCTCCCGGGACCAGCGGGCGGCGGGCTCACCCAGCTCGGTGGCGAGGTCGGCGAGGCAACGAAGCTGCGAGACCAGGAACGCGGCGAGGTCGGCCGTCTCGACGACCCGGTTGTCGTCGAAGGTGGTGGCGTTGTCCCAGCCGCTGTCGTTGCCGTGCTGGTAGTGCGGCAGGTCGTGGCCGGGGGCGCGCCGCGCGTCGAGCCAGAACTCGGACCAGCGGACAAGCCGGTCGTACGTCTGCGCCAGCGCCGCCCGGTCCGGCGGCTGGGGAAGGCGTCGGCGCAGGTGACGGAGGGCCCAGCCGTGGATGGGGGGCTTGACGTAGTTGTGCAGGACCTCGGAGTGGGTGACCGAGTCGGGCAGGGCGCCGGCCTCGTCCTGGTGGTCGAAGGGCAGCTGGAACTGGTGCCAGGCCAGCTCCGGCTCGCCGGCCGCCAGGGCGATCGCGTTGAAGCAGTGGTCCCAGCTCCACACCTTGTCCATCCAGTGCTTGGACATCAGGACGGCCGGCCGGGTGACGAAGCCCGCCGGGGCGACCGTGGCCGACCACAGGACGTACGCGGCCAGCTCGGCGGCCGGCGTCTCCGGACCACGCCACGGCGCGATCGCGTCGACGAACGCGGTGAACTCCGCGAGCCGGTCGCGGCACAACTGCTCGAAGGTGGCGGATCGCGTGTACGGGCGGCGCGCCGTGGCGTACTCCTCGATGGCGATCTCCCAGGGCTGGTCGCCGGGAAGGTCGAGGGACCGGTCGGCGGTGCCGAGCGCCTGCGCGCCGTCGGTCCGCAGCAGGGCGCCGGTGAGCACCGTGATCCGGTAGCGGCGACCGGTCTCGTATGAGGTGAACACGTGTGACCCGTCGACCGGGTCGGCGTACAGGTAGGTGCCGCTGAACGGGGTGAGGGTGTGCGCGGCGGCGGCCACCCGCAGGCCGAGCCGGTGGCCCCGGATCCGCAGGGTGTCGGGTCCGTCGTAGACGGCCTCGATCCGGTCGGCCCCGTTGTGCCAGGTCAACAGCGCGGGTGTGGCGACGACGGTGGCGCCGGCGACCGTGGGGGCGAGACGCAGTACGGGGTGCAGCCCGGTCTGGTGGGAGACCAGGTGCAGGTCGTCGGCGTACGTCTTCTCGGCTACCACCGGGGAGATGTTGAACCAGGATCCGCGGTAGCTGAACGGGATGTCCTGGATGGGGAACTCCGGACCGGACGGGGCGACGGTCATGGGTGGCGGGTGCCTTTCTGTGGTGCGGGTGGTCAGTCCTCGACCGCCGCGGATGGTCAGTCCTTGACGGCGCCGGCGGTCACACCCATCGAGACGTACCGCTGGGCCAGGATCAGCAGCACGGCGGCGGGGATCGAGGCGACGACGGCGGTGGCCATGATGGCGTTCCACTGCTGGTTGTTGTTGCCGATGTAGTGGTAGATACCGAGGGTGATCGGCTGGTAGTCGCCGCCGCCGGCGAGGGTCGAGGCGAAGATGAAGTCCGACCAGGACCACAGGAACGCGAAGAGCGACACCGTGACGATCGAGTTGCGGCTGACCGGCAGAACGACCGACCAGAAGGTCCGCAGCCGACCCGCGCCGTCGACCACGGCGGCCTGGAGTAGTTCGTCGGGGATGCCGGACATGAAGGCCGTGAAGATCAGGACAGCGAACGGCACCGCGAGCGTGGTGTCGGCCAGGATCAGGCCGGGCAACGTGTTGAGGACGCCGAGGGTGAGGTAGATGGCGTAGAAGCCCATCGCCATGATGATTCCCGGGATCATCTGCGCGATCAGCAGCACGAAACTCAGCGCCGGGCCGCCGGGTGGCCGGAGCTTCGCCAGCGCGTAGCCGGCGGGGGCGGCCAGTGTCACGGTCAGCGCCACCGTGCCGAGGCCGACCACGAAGCTGGTGCCGAGGTAGGGCAGTTGCTGGTCGAGCACCGCCCGGTAGCCGTCCAGGGTGCCGTTGGTGGGGAACAGGTGCGGGGGACTGGCCCGCATGTCCTGGTCCCGGGTGAAGGACACGTTGATCATCCAGTAGACGGGAAAGAGCATCAGCCCGGTCAGCACCAGGCCGACGCCGGTCTTCCACCAGGCCCGCGGCGTTGAGGTGGTCATCGCAGCTGCTGCCTCCGCTCGATCCGGATGTAGACGAGGCCGGCGATCAGGGCCAGCACGATGAGCAGGTTCCCGATGGCCGCGCCCGGGCCGAACTCGGGCAGCAGGTTGCCGAAGCCGAGCCGGTACGACCAGGTGGCGAGCGTGGCGGAGGAGCCGGTCGGGCCACCCTTGGTCATGATCCAGATGAGGTCGAAGACCTTCAGCGTGTAGATCAGGCCCAGCAGCAGCGTGATCAGGGAGACGGGGCGCAGCAACGGGAAGGTGATCCCCCAGAACCGTTGCCACCCCGTCGCGCCGTCGAGGGCGGACGCCTCGTACATCTCCGTCGGGATCGCCTGCAGGCCGCTGTACAGCACCACCAGGTTGAACGGGATGCCGATCCAGACGTTCGCGATGATCACCGAGGTGAGTGACCAGCCCGGCGAGGTGAGCCAGTTGACCGGGTCGACCCCGACGACGCCGAGCGCCGCGTTGACCAGCCCCGAGTCGCTGTTGAGCAGCCACGACCAGGTCGACGCCGAGACGATCAGGGGCAGCAGCCACGGTACGAGGATCAGCGCCCGCAACGTGCGCGACAGCGGGAAGTGCTTGTAGAAGAAGAGGGCCAGGGCCATACCGATGGTGAACTGGAAGGCGAGCGAGGCCACGGTGAAGACCACTGTGTGCGTCAGTGTCGGCCCGAAGGCCGGGTCGGTCAGCACGGTCCGGTAGTTGTCGAGGCCGGCGAAGGGCGCCCCGCCCTGCACGAACGAGCGGACGGTGTACTCCCGCAGGCTCAACTCGACGTTGCGGTAGAGCGGGTAGGCGTAGAAGGCCGCCAGGTAGATGGTCACGGGTGCCAGGAAGCCCCACGCCCACCAGCGGCTGGGCCGGCGGGCACGGGACGGGGGAGGCCCGGGTGGGGCGGCGCTCGCCGCCCCACCCTGGCCGCGTACGGCGGTGGAGGTCTCTGTCGTGGAGGGCATGGTGTCGGTTCGGATCGCTTACCTGGTCATGGCGGCGGTCTGCGCGGCGGTCAGTGCCTCCTGGGGCGACTTCCCGCCGCTGAGGGCCGACTGCACCGCGGTCCACAGCGCCTCGGAGATCTTCGGGTACTTCGTGCCGAGGTTGTCACCGGTGCGGCCCTTGGCTGCCCGGACCGCCTCCACCCAGACCTTGAGCTTGGGGTCCGCGCTCGCCTGTCGTTCCTGCACGGCGGCGACGGGTGCGACGTAGGAGAGCGTGGTGTCCGTGGTGAGGAGGTTGTCGGCGTTGGTCAGACAGGCGACGAGCTTCTGCGACGTCTCGTACCGGCCGGTGTTCTTCTGCACCGGGATGGAGACGAACTCACCACCGGTGGGCGCCGGGGCCGGGCCGCCCGCGCTGGCTGGGATCGCGATCGTGCCGTACGAGAAGCCCAGCTTCTCCGCGTTGGCCAGCTGCCAGGTGCCGTTTTCGGCGAAGGCGTAGTCGCCGGTGGCGAACTCCTGCCAGCTCGTGGTCTGGGTGTTGTTGATGACGGAGTTGGGGGCGTGGCCCTGCTTGAGCCAGTCGGTCCAGAGCGTCAACGCGGACACCGCCTGCGGCGAGTCCAGACTGGTCAGTTGGGCGCCCGACCCCCAGAACCAGGGCAGGAACTGGAAACTGCCCTCCTCGGTGCCGATCGCGGAGAAGGTGATGCCCTTCTTCCCCTTGGCCTTGACCTTGGTCAGTGCCGCGGTCAGTGACGTCCAGTCCGTGACGGCGGCGGGGTCGACGCCGGCGACGGTGAGCAGGTCCTTGTTGTAGTAGAGGGCCAGGGTGTTCGCCCCGATCGGCACCCCGTAGGTCTTGCCGTCGCTCTGGCCGGCGCCGAGCAGGTTCTTCTCCATCGCCGAGACGTCCAGCTTGTTGTCGTCGGTGGTGGTGAGCGCACCCGCCTCGGCCAGAGTCGAGATGACCGGGTTGTCCACGATCAGCACGTCCGGTGAGTTTCCCTGCTGGGCGGCGAGCAGAGCCTTGTTGGTCAGGTCGGTGGTGTCGTAGCCGGTTCGCTCGACCGTCACCCCTGCGGAGGTGCCGCACTTCTTGAGCAGCGCGACCCACTCGGAGTCGTCGGCGAACTGCGGATACGGGTCCCAGACGAGGTAGGCGCCACCGTCGGTGGGGCCGTCGGCGGACGACGAGCAGGCGCTGGTTGTCACTGCGGCAAGTGCTATCACGGCGACGGCGGCCAGGCGCCGCCGACGACTGAGTCCGGTCATGTGGTGCCTCACTTCAAATCGATCGTCAGGTGGGGTGTGTGAGGTGATCGTCGCGGGTTGGACCAGTCCAACCATGAGGCGAATCGATTCGACGAATCGGTTCGCCCGAAGATAGGTCTGGCCATGCCCGAAGGTCAATAGTCAGTTGCCGGCGCTGGGAGGAGCGCTGGGCAACACGGACGTCACCGCGCCGTTACTTCATTGACATGGTTCAGTTCCCGGTCCTACGATCCGTGCGAATCGATTCGCAAGCGCTGCCCTCCGGAGAGCGTCCCCCGCGCCCGACCAAGGAGCCGCCCGTGAAAACCCCGTCCCGCAGCAGACCCGGACGAGCCCGCGTGTCCGTGGCCCGACTCGTCGTCGGCCTGCTCGCCGCCGCTGCCGCCGTCACCGTCGTCCCGTCCCCCGCCCAGGCCGCCGACGAGTCGATAAGCGTCAACTTCGCCACCACCAACGGTGCGCCGACCTACCGCGCCTCCGGCTGGATCTACGGCATGACCGAGAACGCCAGCGGTCCGGCCGACCACTTCTACCGGGACGTCAAGTTCCAGTACATGCGCGCCGGCGGCGCGCAGCTCCCGGGCAGTGGCTGGGTCGGCGGCACCTACGACCGTCGCTGGAACTCCACACTCGCCCAGGCGCGTCGGACCACCGCCCTCGGCGGAAAGTTCATCATCCTGCCGCACGACCTCTGGGGTGCCGACGGCGCCGGAATCTCCCGCTTCCCCGGTGACAACGGCAACTGGACCGACTACGACAACTTCCTGACCCGCCTGATCAGCGACGTCCGGGCGTCCGGGCTGTCGGTGCAGTGGGACATCTGGAACGAACCCAACATCACCATCTTCTGGAACCGGCCGATCTCCCAGTACCTCGAACTGTGGCGTCGGACCTACCAGCGCATCCGGGCGGAGTTCCCCAGCCAGCTCATCGTCGGGCCGAGCTGTGCCTGCGTACCGTCGACCAACCACGCCTTCTGGAACCAGTACCTGGACTTCGTCCGCTCGACCAACACGGTGCCGGACATCATCAGCTGGCACTCGCTGCCCGGTGACCCGGTCGCCAACGTCGCCGCCGCCAACGCCACCCTCGACCCGCGCGGCATCGCCCACCCGCGTCCGTACCAGATCAACGAGTACGGCGCGCCCGACGAGCAGAACCCGGCCGACGGCGCCTGGTACATCGCGCGCCTGGAGCGGGCCCGCGCCGACGGCCTGCGGGCGAACTGGGCCAGCGGCGGCAGCCTGCACAACGACCTCGGCAACCTGTTGATCCGCAACTCGGCCGGTCAGCACCAGCCAAAGGGGGAGTGGTGGAACTACCGCTACTACGCCTCCCAGGTCGGGGAGATCGTCGCGGTGACCCCCAGCCAGTCGTACGACGCGTACGCCACGAAGACGGCCGGGGTGGCGAAGGTGCTCATCGGCGGTGGTCGTACCACCGGGAACCTGACCGTCAACCTGCAACGCCTGGACACCACCAGCGGCATCGTGCAGAACAACCAGGTCCGGGTGCTCACCCAACGCATCCCGCACAACGGCGGCGGCGCCGTGGCGGGACCGGTCACCGTCTCGAACAGCGTGGTCGGCGTGTCCAACAACAACGCCACGGTGACCCTGCCGTACACCAACCAGACCGACACCTACACCGTCACGCTGCTGCCCCCCTCGGACGGCGGCTTCCAGTCGGTGGCGGTGGCCCAGCACTCCCAGCAGTGCCTGAACAACGCCGGCCTGAGCACCGCCGACGGCAACGTCCAACAGCAGAACTACTGCGACGGCGGCGACCAGCAGCTCTGGAACTTCCGTCCGGTCGCCGGCGTGGCCGACACCTACACGGTGGTCAACCAGCAGAGCGGCAAGTGCCTCGACGTCAGCGGCGTGTCCACCGCCGACGGTGCGGCCGTGCACCAGTGGACCTGCCTGAACGGCCTCAACCAGCAGTTCACGCTGCGCAAGGTGACCTACTCGGGCAACGACTCGCACGACTACCAACTCGTCGCCCGGCACAGTGGCAAGTGTGTCGATGTCAACGCGGTCTCCACGGCGGCCGGTGCGCTGGTCCACCAGTGGACCTGCAAGGCGGTCAACCAGGGCAGCCCGTTGAACCAGACGTGGCGGATCCTGGGGCGGTAGGCGTCCCGGGGGAGGTGGTGCGCTGGTCGTCCGCCCAACGGCCAGCGCGCCACCTCCCTATCGCATTCGTTGACATGAATTAAACAAAGGTCATACCATTCGCTGCGAATCGATTCGCCATCGCCACCGCCCTCCGTGGCGCGTCGACACCCCCACCGCGCTTCCACGACTCCGAGGAGCCACCTCGTGCGAACCCCGTCCCCCGTCGGGCCAGGAAAGGCCCGTGATCCCATCCCAAGACGTCAGCGCGCCCGACGTCTGACCGCCCTGGCGGGTGCGCTGGTCGGCGTTCTCGTCGGCATCGGCGCCACCCCCGGTGCCTCGGCGCCGATCGCCGAGGCCGCCGCCGTGGCGGCCGCCATCGCACCTGGGCAGAGCACCCCGATCGTCGGTACGCCGTCCGGCCGCTGCCTCGAGGTGCCCAACTCCAGCACCACCAACGGCACCCAGACACAACTCTGGGACTGCAACGGCACTGCCGGCCAGACCTGGACGTGGACGTCGACCAAGCAACTCCAGGTGTACGGCAACAAGTGCCTGGACGCCTCCGGCCGCGGCACCACCAACGGCACCCAGGCGATCATCTGGGACTGCAACGGCCAGAACAACCAGCAGTGGAACGTCAACAGCAACGGCACCATCACCGGCGTGCAGTCCGGGCTCTGCCTGGACGCCAACGGCGCCGCCACCGCGAACGGCACCAAGGTCATCCTCTGGGCCTGCAACGGTGGCGCCAACCAGCAGTGGGCCTCGCCGACCACCACCCCGCCGCCGACCAACCCGCCGACCGGCGCGCGGCCCTGTGACATCTACGCCTCCGGCGGCACCCCGTGCATCGCGGCGCACAGCACCACGCGGGCACTCTACGAGGCGTACGCCGGCAACCTCTACCAGGTCCGACGCTCGTCGGACAACACGACCCGCAACATCGGGCTGACGGGTACCGGCGGCACGGCCAACGCGGCGACGCAGGACTCGTTCTGCACCGGCACGACCTGCGTGATCACGGTCGTCTTCGACCAGTCCGGGCGCGGGAACGACCTCTGGTACCAGGGGTCCAGCGTCGTTCCGGGTTCACCGCAGAGCAAGCCGGCGATCGCGACCTCGGAGTCGCTGACCGTGGGCGGCGCGAAGGCGTACTCGCTCTACATCAATCCCGGTAACAGCTACTGGCGCGACGGGCACCTCACCGGCGTACCGACAGGCGCGGCGCCCGAGGGCATGTACATGGTGACCAGCGGGACCCACGTCAACAGCGGCTGCTGCTTCGACTACGGCAACAGCGAGACGACCCGGAAGGCCGACGCCGCCGGGGCGATGGACGCCATCAACTTCGGCAAGCAGTGCTGGTTCGGCGGCTGCTCCGGCAGCGGCCCCTGGGTGCAGGCCGACCTCGAATGGGGCCTGTTCCCGGGTGGGAGCAGCTCCTGGAACCCGAACCAGCGCGCGTTCACCAGCAAGTTCGTCACCGCGACGCTGAAGAACAACGGCACGTCCCGCTTCGCCATCAAGGGCAGCGACGCGCAGTCCGGCAGCCTCTACACGCTGTGGGACGGCTCGCTCCCGCCCGGATACAGCCCGATGAAGAAGCAGGGCGCGATCATCCTGGGCAGTGGCGGTGACTGCTGCAAGCCCGACGGCGGCGCGAACCTGAGCGCCGGCACCTTCTACGAGGGGGCGATGGTCGCCGGCTATCCGTCCGACGCGACCGAGAACGCCGTGCAGGCCAGCGTGGTGACCGCCGGTTACCGCTGATCCCGGCGACGCCCGAACGAGTCGCGCGCCGGTCACCACCTGCTGGTGACCGGCGCACGCTCGGGTGGACGTCGACCCGGTCTCAGGCGACCGTGCAGGACGCGCCGTTGAGGGTGAACGAGGACGGCCGGGCGTTGTTACCGGTGTGGGTGGCCTGGAAGCCGAAGCTCACCGAGCCGTTGGCGGGGATGCCGCCGTTGTAGGCGACGTTCCGGGCCGTCACCTGCCCCGAGTTGGGCGAGTAGGTGGCGTTCCAGCCCGAGGTGATGGTCTGCCCGCCCGGCAGGGTGAAGACCAGGGACCAGCCGTCGACGGCGCTGGTGCCGGTGTTCGTGACGGTGATGTTCTCGGTCAGCCCGGTGTTCCAGGCGTTGACGTCGACAGTCACCCGGCAGGCGCCGGAAGCCGGCGGCGGGGTGGTCGGCGGCGGCGTGGTGGGTGGCGGGGTGGTCGGGGGTGGCGTGGTCGGGGGCGGCGTCGTGGGGTCGGTCAGTCCGAAGAACGCGATGGCGGACGCAGCCATGCCGCCGGAGGGCAGGCTGTGCCCGGCCCCTTGGATGCTGTACGCCTCCACCTGGACGGTGCCGCCGCTGTCGGCGTACCGGCGCCGGTTCCAGTTGGCCTGCGGCGTGTCGGTGGAGGTGGGCGTCTGGCTCAGCCCGAACACGTTGGTCCACTGCTCGATCGCCTCCTGCAACAGGGAGTACGGCACGAGCGTGTCGTTGGTGCCGTGCCACAGCTGCACGCGGGGGCGGGGTCCGGAGTAGCCGGGGTACGCCTGGCGGACCGCGTCCCCCCACTGCTGCGGGGTCCGGTTCATGTTTCCGCCGGTGCACTGGCTACTGGTGGGCGGGAAGTCCGCCGCGTTGGCGAAGCAGTTGAACGGCACGCCCATGAACGCGGCGCCGGCCTTGAACAGGTCGGGATAGAGGGCCAGCATGTGGTTGGTCATCATGCCGCCGGACGAACTGCCGGTGGCGTAGACCCGGTCCGGGTCGGCGGCGTACTGCTGTTGCACGTACCGGATCATGGAGACGATCGAGACCGGGTCGCTGCCACCGCCACGTCGCTTGGCGGCGTCCGACCAGACGTCGAAGCAGTTGCCGAACCCGGCCTGCTGGGTGGCGGACGGGTAGATCACGATGTATCCGTAGCGGTCGGCGAGGCTGGCGAACTCACTCCCGGAGTAGAAGCCGGGGCCGGACCCGCCGCAGCCGTGCATGGCCACCACGACCGCTGGCCGGGCCGGGCGGTTGTCCGGCACGTAGACGTGCATGCGCATCCGGCCCGGGTTGTCGCCGAAGCTGGTCACCTCGGTCAGTGACGCCGCGTACGCGGGCCCGACCGTGGGGACCACCAGGCCGGCGGCCACCAGTGACGCGGCCAGGGCGAACAGCAGTTTCCTTCTGATCTTCAACGGACGACTCCTTCGATTGCCTGTGCAGGCTGGATCGGCCGTGCGATCCGGTCGCGGGTGTGCCCGACTCCCACGGTGATCGCACGAGGCCCGCTACCTGTGGCTCGCCCGGCCCGGCTTCGGATGGCGTCGCGGGGCATTTAGTGTTCCCTCCGGACCAACAAGTGTCAATCGAAGGCTCTCGATCTGTGTGGCGACGGTCGGTCTACAGTCGTTCTGCTGTCCCCGAGGAGCACGGAGCGCCTGTGGCAAGCCCCTTCGACATCGACGAGATCTATCCGGACGATGGAGACCACTCCCTCCGGCTGCCTCGTAAGCAGGTCGGCAACTCACCCCAGGGTGTCGCGGTGACCCTGTTGGCCGACTACACGCTGCGGACCCGTGCCGCCCTCCCGTCCGCCGCCATCGTCGCGCTGCTCGGGGAGACCGGCGTGACGACGGCCGGAGCGCGGACCGCGATCAGCCGGCTGGCCCGCCGTGGCGTGTTGGAGGGCAGTCGACTGGGGCGGCGCAGCTCCTACCGGCTCAGCCACGCCGCCGCCGCCAACCTCTCCGCCGGAGGGCAGTGGATCCTCGCCTCCACCACCTCGACGACGGGGTGGGACGGGTGCTGGACGCTCATCGCCTTCTCGCTGCCGCAGGATCGCAGTACGCAGCGCCGGGCCCTGCGGGCGCAACTGCGGTGGCTCGGTTACGCGCCGCTGTACGACGGGTTGTGGATCTCGCCGCAGGAGTTGACCCCCGCGGCTCGGGCCGAACTCGACCGGCTCACCCTCGGCGCCGTGACGGTGTTTCGCGGGCGGCAGACCGCGCTCGCCTCGACCATCCACCGTGCGCCGATCGAGGCCTGGGACATCGCGGCCATCAGCCGGAGTTACGACGCGTTCCTCCAGCGTTGGACGCCACTGTTGCCCGAAGTGCTGACCGGGCAGGTCGACGGTGCCGCCGCGGTGCGAGCCCGTACCGAGGTCATGGACACCTTCCGGCGTTTCCCCGTCCTCGATCCGCAGTTGCCCGTGGAGCTCCTCCCGACCGAATGGCTCAGACGTCCGGCGCGGGAGCTGTTCGCGGCCGTCTACGACGGCCTCGCCGCACCCGCCGAGCGACACGTCCGGGCGGTCGTCGAGCGGATCGCCGACGCCGCGCAGCCCGGCATCGAGGCCCACACCACGGCCGACCTGGTCGCCGGAGTGCGCGCCGACGTGGCGCCGGCGCAGCGGCCTGCGAGCGGCTCGGCCACCGGGTGCTCGTGAACCCTGGGGCGGTCACCGTCGGCCGACGACTGTGAGCGATAACAGGGTTGCTGTCCGGTGCGGTCCCGGCGGCACGCTGGCACGGCCCGTCCGCTGGTCGGGCGGCGGCTGAGCACGGTTGCCCTGGGTCTCCGGGACCGGGCGAAAGGTGGCGTTCCGGGAGATCGGCGTGAACGACTCGTTACGTCTTGACGTACGGCATGTTATCGCTCACTCTCGATATAGAGGACGATCGCTGCCGTGGCTCACCGGGCGAGCCGCACGGGGTCGTACCTCGGATCACGACGTCCGCAAGGGCAGGCGGACGTCACCTCGGGACCCGGCAGTTGCCGGCGACAGCCCTCTCGGCCTGTGTGCTGATGCCGGGCGGCCAGGACGATCGTCCCGATCGGTCGTCCCGAGCGAAGTGGCACATCACCACCACCGATGCAACCACTGAAAAGGAACGCCATGAAACCCATGAGAACGATGCTGGCGGCGGCGACCATCGCCGTCGCCCTCACCACCGGTATGACGGTGGCGCTGACTCCCGCGTCCGGTGCCGGCACGACTCTGAAGGCGGCCGCCGCCGAGAAGGGCCGCTACTTCGGTGCCGCCGTGGCGACCGGCAAGCTGTCCACCAGCGCGTACACGACGATTCTGAACCGTGAGTTCAACAGTGTCGTGCCCGAGAACGAGATGAAGTGGGACGCCACCGAGCCGCAGCAGGGTCGGTTCAGCTACACCGGTGGTGACCGTCTGGTCAGTCACGCGCAGGCCAACGGCATGAGCGTGCGCGGACACGCGTTGTTGTGGCACGCCCAGCAGCCGGGCTGGGCGCAGGGCATGTCCGGCAGCGCGTTGCGCAACGCGGCGATCAACCACGTCACCCAGGTCGCGACACACTTCCGCGGCAAGATCTACGCCTGGGACGTGGTGAACGAGGCGTTCGCCGACGGTGGTGGCGGCGGGCGGCGTGACTCGAACCTGCAGCGCACCGGCAACGACTGGATCGAGGCGGCGTTCCGGGCGGCGCGGGCGGCGGACCCGGGTGCGAAGTTGTGTTACAA
>NZ_JBITGG010000041.1:0-4618 GCF_044456765.1 Micromonospora sp. NPDC050784
GGTCGGGTGGGGGGGGGGGGGGGGGGGCGCCCCCCCGGGGGGGGGGCCCCCCCACCCGCCCCGCCCCGGGGGGGGGGGGGGGGGGGCGGGGCCCCCCCCCCCCCCCCCCCGCGACGCGATGGTGTCCCAGCTCACGAGCCGGGTACGCGTTGGTGGAACGTCAGGTCACTTGAGGGTGACCTTGGCGCCCTCACCCTCGAGCTTGGCCTTCGCCTTGTCGGCGGTCTCCTTGTTGACCTTCTCCAGGATGGCCTTCGGCGCGGACTCGACCGCGTCCTTGGCCTCCTTGAGGCCCAGGCCGGTCAGCTCACGCACGACCTTGATGACCTGGATCTTCTTGCCACCGTCAGCCTCGAGGATGACGTCGAACTCGTCCTGCTCCGGCTCGGCCTCGGCCGCAGCGCCACCGCCACCACCGGCAGCGGCAACCGCGACCGGAGCGGCGGCGGTGACCTCGAAGGTCGTCTCGAACTGCTTCACGAACTCAGAGAGCTCGATCAGCGTCATCTCCTTGAACGCGTCGAGCAGCTCGTCGGTGCTGAGCTTCGCCATATCTGGCGTCCTTTCCTGATTCTGTTAAGTAAGAACTGGTGCGCCGTGGGGGCCTCAGGCCGCCTCGGCGCCCTCCTTCTCGCGCTTGTCCTGCAGTGCAGCCGCCAGACGGGCGGTCTTCGACAGCGGGGCCTGGAACAGGGCCGCGGCCTTGCTCAGGTTGCCCTTCATCGCGCCGGCCAGCTTGGCCAGCAGCACCTCGCGGGACTCCAGGTCGGCGAGCTTCGTGACCTCGGCCGCGGTGATGGCCCTGCCCTCGAAGACACCGCCCTTGATGACGAGCTTCGGGTTGGCCTTCGCGAAGTCGCGAAGCCCCTTCGCCGCCTCGACGACGTCGCCCGAAACGAAAGTCAGCGCGGTAGGACCGGTGAACAGCTCGTCGAGGCCGGTGATGCCCGCGTCCGTCGCAGCACGCTTGGCCAGCGTGTTCTTCGCGACCGTGTAGCTGGTATCGGCGCCGAGCGAGCGCCGAAGCTGGGTGAGCTGGGAAACCGTCAGACCGCGGTACTCGGTCAGCACGGTGGCGCCCGAGCTGCGGAAGCTCTCGGTCAGCTCAGCGACGGCCGTGGCCTTGTCGGCCCGGATCGGCTTGTCCGCCATGTCCCTCCTCTCTCGTTACTCGAGGCTGGTCCCCGTCTCGGCCGAAGCCGGAACGGGGGCGGAGGCAGCACGACAACGAAAAAGCCCCGGCGCAGGGCGCACGGGGCGAGGGCCGGAAGATCGTCACGGTCGGCGGACCATGCTCACTGCCGAGTTACGCTTGCCGCCCTACGCGGGTCGCCCGATGTCGCGGGACCTTCGACCGTGCCGAAGCACGGTGACCAGCGGTCTCTGGGTGGTTCCTCATCCATGAGAACACGGATGACGTTTGAAGAGTACGCGCCCAGGCCAGCAGCGCCAAATCGCACCCGGTGAGCCGCGCCACTGACGCCGGCGCCGGTCAGCCCTGGGCTCGCCGCCGCCACAGGTAGCCACCGACGACCGTGGCGCTCCAGGCCAGCGCCCACCCGCTCAGCCCCAGCAGGGTCAGCGCGGCGGCGTCACCGCCGGTGGTGCGAGCGGCGGCCATGATCGGCGGCGCCAGCCAGGGGGCCACCGAGCCGGTCAGGCCGAGCACCACCGCGCCGACCCCGCCGAGGGCCAGCACCGCGACGCCGTACCCGGCACCGCCCACCGACGCCCGGCTGGCCAGCGCCCCAAGGGCAACCGCGGCGGGTACGACCAGCAGGTGCGCCCACAATCCCAGCGCGAGCCCGACCGGAATCGACCGGTCCCCCGGATCGACCGGGCCGGACACCCCGCCGACCAGCCACGGAAAGAGCAGCGCGACGGCCACCGTCACCAGCGCCGCCACTGCCGCGGCGAGCAGCCCGGCCAACCGCTCCCGCGCCACCCCGACCGTCACCTGCGCCAGCCGACGCTGCACGTCCGGCTCGACGTCCAACAGGATCTTGGTCTGCCAGGCGAGCACCGGGAAGAGCACCACCGCGGAGACGCCGTACGCCTCCGCCGGCTGGGCACGACCACCGCCGTAGAGGGTGCCGAGCGTGATCAGGCCGGCGAGCAACGGTGCCACCGCCCGGCCGGTTCGCAGGAAACCGGCCAGCCGCATCCGGACCAGGGCGCTCACCGGGCCTCCCCCGCTGCCGGCTCGACCACCGGATCAGTGGCCTTCGGCTGCTCCACCGCCGGCTCCCCGGCCAGCCCGAGCGGCGGCTCGGCGGGTCGGGCGGCACCGGCCTCCCGGAACGGGTCGGCGGGTCGGGCCTGGGGTGCGGCGGAGGAGGCGTCGGAGCGTACCCGCAGCACCTGATGGCCCTCGGCGCGCAACCGGGCGACGGTGCCGGCGACCCGCGCGGCCGGCACCGCGACCTCGACCACCGCGATCGTCTCGTCCGTCGACGACGTCTGCTCGGAGAGCGAACCGTCGGCCACCAACCAGCGGCGCGCGGCCGGCAAGCGGACCGTTTCGCCGCGGTGGTCGCTGACCAGGACGGACCCGTCGGCGGCGAGCACCTCGGCGATCAGCTCGGGCACCAACTCGCGGGTGGCGGCGTCCAGCCCCTCCCACGGCTCGTCGAGAACCAGGAGGCCCGGCGGGCGCAGCATCGCCTGGGCGAGGCCGACCTTCTGCGCGGTGCCCTTCGACAGCTCCGGCAACCGGACCGAACGGAAGCCGGACAGCCCGAGCCGGTCGGTCCAGGAGGTCACCGCCTCGTCGGCCGCGGCCCTGCCCAGCCCCGCCACCCGTGCCATCCCGGTCAGATAGCGGGTCACCGTGAACGGTTGGTCCGTGGGGAAACGCTCCGGCACCCAGCCCACCCGCGCCGGCCGGTCGGTGACCCGACCCCGGCCCGGGCGGAGGACCCCGGCGGCCACCTGGAGCAGTGTCGACTTGCCCACCCCGTTGCGGCCCAGCACGATCGCCGCCTCACCGGGACCGATCCGCACGTCGATTCCCTGCAGCACCCACGGCCCCCGCCGGTGGTACCGCAACCAGACGTTCTCCAGCCGCATGGGGTCGAGCCTGCCACACCTCAAACGCGCCGGGGCGCCGCCACGGTCGTGGCGGCGCCCCGGTGGAGCGAACTGTCGACTCAGGCGTCGGCCTGGTCCTCCCGAAGGTTCTTCACCAGGTTCGGGTCGACCGGGACACCCGGGCCCATCGTGGTGGTCAGGATGACCTTGCGGAGGTACTTGCCCTTGGCCGCGGACGGCTTGGCGCGCAGCACCTCGTCGAGCACCGCAGCGTAGTTGTCCACCAGCTGGGTCTCCGTGAAGGAGGCCTTGCCGATGATCAGGTGCAGGTTGGAGTGCTTGTCCACCCGGAAGGTGATCTTGCCGCCCTTGATGTCCTGCACCGCCTTGGTGACGTCCATGGTCACCGTGCCGGTCTTCGGGTTCGGCATGAGACCGCGCGGGCCCAGGATCCGCGCGATCCGGCCGATCTTGGCCATCTGGTCCGGCGTGGCGATCGCCGCGTCGAAGTCGAGCCAACCACCCTGGATCCGGGCGACCAGCTCATCGGTGCCCACCTCGTCGGCACCCGCGGCGGCGGCCTCTTCGGCCTTCGCGCCACTGGCGAACACGATCACGCGGGCGGTCTTACCGGTGCCGTGCGGCAGGTTGACCGTGCCGCGGACCATCTGGTCCGCCTTGCGGGGGTCGACGCCGAGGCGCATGGCGACCTCGACCGTGGCGTCGAACTTGACGTTGGTGGTCTCCTTGGCCAGCTTCACGGCCTCGGTGGGGGTGTAGAGCTTCGACCGGTCGATGACATCGGCGGCCTTGCGGTAGCTCTTGCTGCGCTGCATTGCTGATTACTCCTGTGGTCTCTGGCGGGCCGCTCGGCGCGAGCCCTCCCACGGTCGGGTCGAAGGCCGGGGCCGACGTCAGTCGTTGACGGTGATGCCCATCGACCGGGCGGTGCCGGCGATGATCTTCTCGGCCTGGGCGATGTCGTTGGCGTTGAGGTCGGCCATCTTCTTCTCGGCGATCTCACGCAGCTGGGCGCGGCTGACCGAGCCGACCTTCTCGGACTGCGGAACACCCGAACCCTTCTGCACACCAGCGGCCTTGATCAGCAGCCGGGCAGCGGGCGGGGTCTTCAGCACGAACGTGAAGGACCGGTCCTCGTACACGCTGATCTCGGCGGGGACGATGTCGCCCCGCTGAGACTCGGTCTGCGCGTTGTAGGACTTGCAGAACTCCATGATGTTCACGCCGTGCTGGCCGAGCGCGGGGCCGACCGGCGGCGCCGGCGTGGCCTGGCCCGCCGGCAACTGAAGCGTGAACGTCTTGACGAGCTTCTTCTTCGGAGGCATGTCACTTCCTGGGGCTTGGAGCTGGGAAAATGCGGCTGTCGCCGCCCTCGGGGCGCGCACGGTCAGCGCGGTGCGACAGCGGCGACATTCAAGAGTAGCGCAGGCCGCAGCCCACTCGTCCGCCGAGGTCGAGCGAGAGCGCGTACGCCGACGTCGGGGGGGGGGGGGGCCCCCCCCCCCCCCCCCCCAAACAACTTTTGGGGCAGGGTGTAGTTTTTGTGCCCCCCCCGCGGGCGCCCCCA
>NZ_JBITGG010000041.1:4628-17145 GCF_044456765.1 Micromonospora sp. NPDC050784
GGCGCGGGTGGGGGTGTGTCCCAGGCTTTTAATACCCCCGGCCGGCGCCGCCCCCCCCCCCCGGGCGCGGGGGCGGGGGGGGGGCCCCCCCCGCGGGGGGGGGGCGGGGGGCGGGCCCCGCCCCCCACGACCCAATCAGATCTTGGCGACCTGGTTGAAGTTGAGCTCCACCGGAGTCTCGCGACCGAAGATCGACACCAGCACCTTGAGCTTCTGCTGGTCGGCGTTGATCTCGCTGATCGTGGCCGGCAGCGACGCGAACGCGCCGTCGGTGACGGTGACGGAGTCGCCCACCTCGAAGTCGAGGACCTTGATCTCCGGCTTCGCCTTCTTCTGCTCGGTCTCGACAGCCGGCGCCAGCCACTTCAGCACCTCGTCGAGCGAGAGCGGAGCGGGCCGGTCGGCCCGGTCGGTCGCGCCGACGAAGCCGGTCACACCCGGGGTGTTCCGGACACAGGAGTAGGACTCGGCGGTCAACTCCATCCGGACCAGGATGTAGCCCGGGAAGACCTTGGCCTGGATCTGGGAACGCTTACCGTTCTTGACCTCGACCTCTTCCCGGGTCGGCACCTCGACCTGGTAGATGAAGTCCTCCATGTCGAGGCTCGTGATCCGGGTCTCGAGGTTGGTCTTGACCTTGTTCTCGTAGCCGGCGTACGAGTGCACCACGTACCAGTCACCCGGCGCGTAGCGCAGCTTCTGCCTCAGCTCCGCGACGGGGTCGTAGTCCTCGTCCGGTGCGGGCTCGGTCGTTGGGAACTCCGGCTCGCTGGCGGCCTCAACCGACTCGTCACCAGCCGCCGTCGCGACCGTGGACTGCTCGTCCACCGGTCCGGCGGTCTCGTCGTACTCAGGCACGCTCGCTCACTTCCGTCACTATGGCTGGAGGCAGCCGGTCAGTCCGAGTTGCCAAAGACAAACAACACGACCTTGGCGAAGCCGAAGTCCAGCACACCCACGATCGTCAGCATCACCGCGACGAACGCCACCACCACGGCGGTGTAGGTCAGCAACTCCTTGCGGGTCGGCCAGATGACCTTACGCAGTTCGGCTACGACCTCGCGGAAAAACCGGGCGATGCGGCCGAAGACGCCTACCCGACCCGTTTCCGACCGCGTGGTCGGTCGGCTGTCCGCCGACTCCGCCCGGGCACGGGACCGCGTGGCGGTGCCTCCCCGGGAAACCGGCTCGTCCGCGCCGGAGGCGTCGTCGTCGGCTACGTCGTCGACGATCTCGTCGTCCAGACGATCGTCGCCGTCGTCGTCGCGCCGCTTGTTGTCGGCCACTTCGCCCTCCGTCGCGGAATCTCAGGTCGCACGCCGAGTGGCGTACGCGGCGCTGGTCACGCCGGCCGGACCCAACCGTCCCGCGACGGGCCGCGGCCGGTGGATCACCCGGAGGGCCCGATTGCCTCGGAGCCACCCCGCCGATTCCACCACCACGGGCCGGACGCCGCCGAGCTGGCGGCGCGACCCACGGGAACGGTCAGGCCTGAGGCGCAGGGGTGACAGGACTTGAACCTGCAGCCTGCGGTTTTGGAGACCGCTGCTCTGCCAATTGAGCTACACCCCTATGCGGCAACACTCGCCCCACGCGGCCACAGACGACCGTGCAGGGGTCACTTGCCCCACGGCGGACCAGTGTACGGGTAGCCGCCCGACTTTCCCAACCGGTCTCTCCGCCACGCGTGGCGGGCTCGGTTCAGCGTGCCGTCCTGATGGTCGCCCGCGCCTGGGACAACACCTTCTCACCCAGGCAGGTGGCGGTCACCTCGAGTCGGGTGAGACCGTCCTCGGTCACCTCACGGACCCGCGCGGTCACCTCGATCTCGGTCCCCTGGTCGTCGTCCGGGACGACCACCGGCCGGGTGAAACGCACGCCGTACTCGACCACCGCGTCCGGCGAGCCGGCCCACTCGGTGACCGCCCGGCCGACCAACGCCATGGTGAACATGCCGTGGGCGATCACCCCGGGGAGACCCACCTTGGTAGCGACCCGGTCGCTCCAGTGGATCGGGTTGAAGTCACCCGACGCGCCGGCGTAACGGATCAGGTCCGCCCGGGTCACCCGGAACGTCTGTGCTGGCAAGTCCATCTCAGGCCTCCCCGCGAATGACATACCTGGCCCAGACCGCGACCACGGGTTCCCCGCCGACGGTGCTCACGTCGGTACGCGTGGTCAGGAAGCCGTGCCCACCCCGGGTGCTGACGTCCTCGATGGTGTTGGTGCAGACCAGCTCGTCGCCGGCGAACACCGGCCGGGTGTAGGCGAACCGCTGGTCGCCATGCACCAGGCGGCTGTAGTCGACACCCAGGGCCGGGTCCTCGATGATCTGGCGGCTCGCGGCCATCGTCACGATCACCGGAAAGGTCGGCGGGGCCACCACGTCGGGGTGGCCCAGCGCCTGCGCGGCCTGCGGGTCGTGGTGGGCCGGGTCGGTGGCACCGATGGCGCTGGCGAACTCGCGGATCTTTTCTCGGCCCACCTGATAGGGGGCGGTCGGCGGATAGGTCCGGCCGACGAAGGAAGGGTCCAGAGACATGCCGCGAACCTACACGGAAAGCCCAATCGCCGACCTGATCGGGAGGCGGCGGCGGAGCCGCACCAAACCGGTCAGATCGGCGATCGGAAAGCTTCGACAGCGGCCGGCCCGAGGCCGGCCCGCGATCAGCGGGTCTCGCGGTGGACCGTGTGCCGACCGTCGCGCGGGCAGAACTTCTTCAGCTCGATGCGGTCGGGGTCGTTGCGGCGGTTCTTGCGCGTGATGTAGTTGCGCTCCTTGCACTCCACACACGCCAAAGTGATCTTCGGCCGGACATCGGTAGCCTTCGCCACGGCGGAGTGCCTTCCTCGCTAACGGAAACAACTACGACGCGCCAGCCTAGACGCTGACAGCGCGGACATGCAAAGTGGGCGCCAGAAGCGCCCATTTTCTTACGACCACCGGCAACGAGCCCGGAAGACGAGAGTAGCGGTGGCCGGACTTGAACCGGCGACACAGCGATTATGAGCCGCTTGCTCTACCATCTGAGCTACACCGCTGCGATGGGTCCAGCTGAACCCTCGAGCCCCCTTACGGAATCGAACCGTAGACCTTCTCCTTACCATGGAGACGCTCTGCCGACTGAGCTAAGGGGGCCTGCGCGATCTCCCCGTGGGGCGCGCAGGAGTAAGAGTACACGGCCCGGCTCGACAGGTGAAATCGGATCCCCGGTGATCGTCCGCACCCTGCTCAGGGCACGACACGGAGGCGCGGCAGCTCCCCGTTGGAGATCGTCTCCGGCTCGACCTGGGCGCCGAACCAGGCAGCCAACCGCTCGTACGGCAGCGGCCTGCTGAACAGGAAGCCCTGCCCGATCTCACAGCCGATGTCCTGGAGAAGCTCCAGGGTCAGCTCGCTCTCCACCCCCTCGGCCACCACGGCCAGGCCGAACTGCTGGGAGAGGGTCACCACCGCGTTGACGATCGCCAGGTCCCCCGGATCGGTCGCCATGCCCTGCACGAAGGAGCGGTCCACCTTCACCTCGTGCACCGGCAGCCGCCGCAGGTGCGCCAGGGACGAGTCGCCGGTGCCGAAGTCGTCCACCGACAGCCGTACGCCGAGATCCCGCAGCCGCTGCAGGGTGGGGATGGGTCGGTCCGTGCCGTCCAGCACCCCCGACTCGGTGATCTCCAGGGTGAGGCGCTGCGCCGGCACCTTGTACTCGGTCAGCAACTCCTGGACCCGGTCCGGGAAGTGCTGGTCGATGAGCGTACGAGCCGAGAGGTTGACCGCGATGGGCAGCGGCTGGTTGGCCAGCGCCCAGTCCCGACTGCGGCGAAGGCCCTCGCGGAGCACCACCTCGGTGAGCCGACTCAACTGGCCGGTGTGCTCGGCCACCGCCACGAAGTCCTCCGGAGCGACCGTGCCGTGCGCCGGGTGCTCCCACCGGGCCAGACACTCGACACCGACCAGGCGCCGGTCCCGCAGAGTCACCTTCGGCTGGAAGTAGACCTCCAACTCGTCCTTGTCCAGTGCCTGGCGCAGGTCACCGGCGAGACCCAGTCGGCGCAGTGAACGAGACTCCAGCGCGGGGTTGAACAGCTGCACGCTGCCCGGCACCGACTTGGCCGCGGTGGCGGCGAGGTCGACCCGCAGCAGCAGGGTCGCCGCGTCGCTGCCGTGATCCGGGTGTACGGCCACCCCGACGGCGGTGTTCACGTCGAGGGTGAGCGCGTCGAAGACCATCTCGTCGCGGATCTGGTCACGCAGTTGGGCGGCCAACTCGAGCGCGGCCTCAGCGCTCTCCAACCGCAGGGTCACCAGGAACTCGTCTCCGCCGGCACGGCCAACCAGAGCCGACGACGGCGCGCTGGCCCGCAACCGGTTGGCGACCTCGGTGAGGACCTTGTCCCCGGCCGCGTGACCCAGGGACTCGTTGACCTGGCGTAGCCCGTCGACGTCGAAGAGCAGCAGCGCCACCACCTCGCCCGGCGCGCGGATCTTGACCGACTCGTCCAGCGCCCCGGTGATCCGCCGCCGGTTGGGCAGCCGGGTCAACGTGTCGTGGTGTGCGTCGTGCCGGAGCCGGTCGACCAGTCGCGAATTCTCCAGGGCCACTGCCGCGTGCGCGGCGACCGTCTCGAAGACGGGGATGTCGCCGGGCGTGAAATGACCGACGTCGCTGAGCCGGTTGACCACCTCGAGCGTGCCGATCACCGCCTGTCCCGAGTAGAGCGGCACCACGATGATGTCCTTCACACCGGTGGCGCGCAGCGAACCCCGCAGGCTCTCCTCGTCCCCGAGGCGAACACCCATCGCCAGACTGCGGCGCTGACGGCGGGCCTCCTCGCGGACGACCACCGGCGTCGGCGACGTGTCCAGGAGACCGGCGTCGTCGACCCGCGCGGTCAGCATCACCTCCGGGTGACGCCCCTGGGCGGGCAGCCACAGCGTCGCGTACTCGGCCTGCATGAGCCCCCGGATGCGACCGAGGAGGACGTCAGCCAGGTTGCCGCTCTGCCCGTTGGCGGTCATCGCCTGAGTGAGTTCGTACATGTCGCCGAGCGTCCGGTGCTGACGGAAGAACTGCTCGTACGACCGGTAGACCTTCGCGAGCGCGGCCGCGAGCACGACGATCAGCACGGACGACCACCAGGTCGTCCGCACCGCGATCAGGACGACCAGCCCGACGACAATGTTGACACCGGAGGTCAGCAGGGGCGGCAACGCGTTGCGCAGCACGCCCAGTGCCGCCTGCCAGCCGTGCATGATCGCGATGACGCCGGCCACACCGGCCAACGTCGAGATGAGGATCGTGCTGACCGCGACGAATAGCACGGCCCAGGTCCGTGGCCCGACCTCCCCCTGAATGGGCGGAAGCGCCAGCAGCACGAGCCCGGCCAGCGATGCGGCGGCAGAGGCGTTCGCGACGTTGAAGGCCAGTTTCGCGAGGCCGAACCGGTACCGCAGATGGGTGATCAGCGTCGAGAGCGTGTACGCCGCGACCACCATCAACGGCGGCAGGAAGAAGAACGCCAACACGAGTGGGATCTCGGTCAGCCTCGACCCGAAGGACTGGCGCCCGATGACAAAGTTGAGCATCGGTAGGCCGGCGACCACCATCACGGCCAACAGGACGGCGGCGAGCCCCCAGGATCGGAAATGGTCATGGCTGGCCAACCCGATAGCCGTCGAGAAGATTGCGGCCGCGAACGCCAACGGCCCGGTGATGAACCAGGCGTACTGGGCAGGGCGGCTAGGAGACCCTGAGCCACCCGATGCGGGCCGACGCTCGGCCATACCACTCCTTACCGGTCACTGCCACAGAACCATGCACGGCCGGCGAACGAAGCTGGCGACAACGTCGATCACGGTGCTGATGCCGCCTGCCCGACCTAGCGGAGTGGTGCCGTCCAGACGAAATCGAAGGCTTGGAACTCCCCGTAACCAGAGGCCCCGCCAGCCATCACGGCGAGAGCCAGAACTGCGAACACCATGCCGACCCGCCGGGCCAGCCTTTGACCAGACATCGCGTGCTCCTCGTGGCAGGGGTGTCGGGAAGGCAAGATTCCACGATGGTGCCACACCCGGGGCAGCCCGCAAAGCGGTCGGACGGCTGAGCAGCGCGGGCCCGTCCAGTCGGCCCGAACGCTTCAACGACGGATGCCCAGCAAGGTCGTTGGCTCGCCCCAGGAGGCGCGCAGATGATGCATGTTCAAGTTATAGCCACAATTTGGATCTACGTCATGGATGCCGCTTCCAGTTGCAAAGCCCGCTTGGAACCCAAAGCCGGCAAGCGTGCGCGACACCGGAACTTCTCCGCCACCGGAACTCCCCCAGGACGACTGGCGCCGGTCGGCGGTTCGCAACCGGTGACCAGTTGAACACAACAATCCTCTCGGATCCATAGGATCGGAGTCTCTCGATTATCACCGCCACCGGCGGATGGTTCGAGACTCTGTAGCCTTCGCGACGGATCGGCCAGCTCCACACGGCTGCCCGCTGGTGTTCGACCCATGCCATCCATCCTCGGCGCCGCCCTGCTCGCGGCCGCCTTGACGGCCGCACCAACCGCGTCCACCGCCTCCCCCGTGCCGGCTATCGCATGGTGGACCTCGGCACCCACGGCGGCGACAACAACTTCGCCATTGCCATAAACGACCGCGGTGACGTAGTCGGACGCGCCCAAGCCGCCAACGGCTCCTATCGCGGATTCCTCTGGCGCCAGAGCCGGATGACGATCTCGGCCCCTTCACCCCGACCGATGTCAACGACAACGGCCAGGTCGCCGCCTACCCCGAGGACGGCTCCGGCGGATACGTCTGGCACCACGGCGTCCGACGGCCGCTGGAGGACCCGTCCGCCCGGCCCGTGGCAATCAACAACTGCGGTCAGGTCGTCGGCCACACCGACACAGGCCCCGTCCTGTGGACGAACGGCCGCGCCCGGCCCTTGCCCCTCAGCGACGTGTCCGACGTCAACGGGCACGGCCAGATCTCGGGTGGGGTGTTCATTCCACCGGACGGCTTCCACGCAACCCGGTGGCACAGCGGCCGGTCACCGACTTCGGTGCCGGCCCCTTCAACCGCAGCAACACGTACGCCCTCAACGACCGCGGCTGGGTGATCGGCTGGCAGTTCTCGGCGGACCAGTCCCCGCGCGGCGTCCTCTGCCGGCACGGCCGCGCGCTGGACGTCGGCACTGCCGCGCTCGCATGCCAGTGCCCACTATCCGCCCACGCCCGACGCTGTCCACCTGCCGTCACTATTGACCGTCTCGAAGGAGGTGCTCGCATGGTCGTTCGGCACCAAGGTGCCAGACGCTCCCCGCCACAGCGACGGGATAGGTGACCTCTCTCGCCTGCCGGTCGGCGGTCTCGACCGACAGTCGCATCGACAAATGCTCACTCCCGAACGCAGTCGCACATTCGAGGTTCAGCTTGACTTCGACCCAGCCGGTACCGCCGGGACGTAGCAACACGGACTTTCCGGTGCCACGCACCAAAACGCCCGGTCGTTCCCCGGCAACCGCAACAACTGTGATCGGCGCAGGGCCAGTGTTGATCACCGCCAGCTGCCCATCCATCTGGAAAATACCTTTGACGTCCCCGCCGCCGCTTCCTGCCGACACAGGGATTGCGACGAGTGATACCGAAGCGGTCCGCTCCCGCTCTTCCTGCGAGTCTCGCAGCTCGTTGACACCGACACCACCAAACACAGCACCGACCAGGAAGACAGCGACCAGCCGAACGACCATCTTTGACCTGCGCATAAGGCGGTCAGGGCTGTCCACCGCCGGCTGGCGACTATCTTCGTCCAGATCGATCACTCCACGCTCCGCCAACATCGCGTTAGCCTATGGCTCACCTTTTCCCCGGTCTGCACCCTCCTCAGTTCCGCCATCAGCCGAGAGCCTCGCCGATTTTGTCGTTCATGGTGTCGTCTCCGCCGTCGATGCAGTTGGCGTAGACGCGGAGCAGGACGGCGACGCCGTGGCCCAGGCGCCGGGCGACCTCAGTCGGCGGGACGCCTGCATTCAGCCAGAGCGAGGCCGCCGCGTGCCGCAGGTCGTATGGCCGTCGGACGAGCGGCGATGAAACCTGTGATTCGGTCAGCGCCTTCTCGCGGGCAAGCTTCCACCAACTCCGTCGGCGTACGCGACCTCAACACACCCGCCGCTGTCGCTGGCGGAACTCTTGCGCCACTTGGCCCGGCTGAAGTCAGGACTCACTACGGCCTCCCGTCAGTTGATCGAGGATCCTCTAGATCCTCAATGTGACGAGCCAGTAACGCAAGGTGCTCTATGGAATCGTCCGGCGACAGGGCATCGGCGGCGAGCGCATCGAAGACGTCCGAATAGGTCTCCACGTCGCCCGGTGCCGACAGGTAGAGATCGGCCGTCTGGGACTCCACGAACACGACCCGGGGACTGGACTCGGCGCGGAAGTCGTACAGCGTGAACGGCACCACCGCCGAGGCCGTCCGGTCCACCCCCAGCGGAATGATCCGCACCGTCACGTTGGGCAGCTCGGCGCGCGTACGCAGATACGCCAGCTGTGACAGGATCACGTCACGACTTCCGGGCCAGGCGAGGAAGGCGCGAGCGTCCAGAAGCGCGGAGTACGCCGGGGCATCATCCGAGCGGAGCAGCGCTTGCCGGCTCATCCGCCGGGCAACGACCGCCTCCGGGTTAGGCCAACCGCCGCTGTAGGTGTAGGCAAGAGCATATTCGGGAGACTGCAACTGCCCCGGCACCATGAGCGGGTAATACTGGCGGATCGAGCGGACGCGAGTTTCGATCGCCGCGACCTCACCTTGGCGGCGAGTCACGCCACCGGCCCGGACGATCCATGCGCCACCGAATCCCTCATCGTCAGCCGTCATCGCGAGTAGCTCGGCACGAACCTCCTCGGGCACGCCGTAGTAGTGCAGCAGGCTGGCCAAGTCTCGAGTGCTCACCGCGATCCGGCCGTTCTCGATCCTTGACACCTTCGGCTGCGACCAGCCCAAGGCAGTCGCCACCTCCTCACCAGGCACACCCAAACTCTCTCGGAGGCGCTTCAGTTCAGCCGCCACCCGTTCTCTGTACGCGGATGCAGGCATTGCGACAACCTCCGAATGCATCCGTGCATACAGCGAGAGTCTAGGCCTAGGTCGGCCGCATGGGTAGGCTTGGTCTAGACCCCTCCCCCGCTCCCTCCCCCGCTCTTGTCTCTGCTAACCGGGTAGACCGAGACTGACCGCGCAGCATGGGGATCCGTCACGAGGAATCGAACCTCCCGCTGAACCACGACTCCTACCCTCGTCTGCAAGTCTTTCTCGTCTGCTCCCACGTTAGGAGAGGTTCTTTTCCAGGACCGCAAAATCTTCTCGGCCCGGGCCTGGTCAATGCCCTCGATCTCGCAGAGAGGCTCACGAGGCTCACCAGAGTCGACGGATGCCTCCTCGACCCTAAGGAACCTCGCCAAGTCGACGACGTAGAACCGAGACTGGTCAACCCCACGAGATTCCACCGCCGGCAAACCAAAAAGATCACCGGCAGCATACTTCCCGAGGCGGTCCCGGTTCATTCTCTGCCACCGGGCAGGCAAACCCAAGTCCCTAGCAATCCGATAACTGGCCGGAATAATAACTAACGAGGGTCGATACTCATCGCGAACCAGCGCCTCAATGGCCTGCTGTAGCCTCTCTCTCGGATTTCCTTTACCTCTGATTTTTCGAGACTTCTTGCGGATATTTGCCGCAACTGCCCCGAACTCGCCACGCGCGAGTCCCGCCCCGAGATCCCTGGCACTATGCTCAAGCCCAACCCAATTGGTAGGCGAGACGAATAATCCTTTGGCTAGCAGCTTCGGCTCGAAGCCAAAGCGTTGACGCCCCCACTGCTCACTCGGTATCCGGGCCGTGCTTGTTCCGCACAGGGCGAGCAGCTCCGCCAAGACGCTCTGCTCCCTCCATGCCTTCAGAACCTCCTGCCTGAATGTTGCAACCTTCGCCGGATCTAGCGGTTGGCGGATGAGGTCTTCCCGCTCAATCCTCACCTGCTCGGCGCGGGCCTCATCAATCGCCGCCGCCAGCCGCTCCGCCCTGAGTGAAGCCTCCTGCCCGTCAATACCAGCTGAGGACATAATTGAACCTTCGGAGAGTTCAGCCACGAACCCCTTCAGCCGATCGACGCGTTCTTCGATCATCCATTCAGCCGGACTGATCACGCCAGGGTTCGCCACGAGAAGTATCAACCCCAGCGCACGCAATACCGGCCCCGCGTCATCGATCGAATGTACGTCGCCCGTCGGCAGAGATGACAGCACCCAGTCCGCCATCGGGCCTTTCCTGTGCTCTAGCGCCAGGCCCACGGCAGCAACGGCATCCTCTGTGTCCGTAAAGCTACGCGCAATGCCCAATAGCAATGCATGGGTATCTGCGTCCAAAGTCGCCTTGGTCCCTACATGCAGTCCCCAGCCTAAGACTGCAATGCGCAGGGAGTCTCTGAGCCGGATGAGGCTGGCTCGTAGCTCGTTCAGCTCCAGGGAGGCCAGCGCCTCATCGCGCTCGACGGACAGACTCGTGGCAACGCCCGGGTCGGCCAAAGCTTGACGAGCGATCACTTCGTCAAGGTCGATGTTCCAATCCCGAAAGAGCTTCGAGAATTCCTTGTCAACCTCGTGGAACAGTTTTTCTGACCGATTGTCGAAGAGAATCTTCAGGCATTCGGCAACGGACCGGAGCAAAATCTCTATCGCCTCCGCCGCTTGCCGCTTCTGCCTAATGTCGACTGTGCTGTCCTCCAGGCGGATCCCTGACGTCAAGCTGCACAGGTCGACCTGATGCCTGCAGACTTTGCTGTTGAGCAACTCCTGCAGGTCGGACTTTGGATCTTTCGGAAAGCGCAGCGAGGATGTCGCTAGCCGCGAGGCTCCCTTCAAGATATCAGGGGCGTCTAAAGCTATGGCCTCGCTTCCTACCCTGTACGGGATGCCTGCAAGCGCGAGGGTCTGCTCTCGGAGGTCACGGCCGAACGCCGCGTCCAAGAGTCCCCAGATATCGTGCCGCAACTCATCTATTGGCGTAAAGCGGAACAGGTTAAGTTGGTCGAGGAAATTATTCTCCAGGCGTTGACCGTAGGCCGCCCATGCGCGTGGCCAGGCAAGCCACAGCTCGGTGTATGAGTCGACAACTGCGGCAAGCCCAGCACTCGACTCAGACCGTAGTGCTTCAACGCCCTCTTCCTTCAACTGGGTCAGCAGCCGGTTAATTCTGGACTGCCGATCATCTGTCGTCAGAGTGTATATGGGCCGCTTCAACTGCACAGGGTCAGGTGAACGCGTTGCAATTAGCGGAGAGTCCTTCCATACTTGATCACCGACCCGAGCAAGGACCACCAGCTTTGCGTCGCTCTGTTTTGCAACCGATCGGAGGCGACTGAGATTGATATCGAAGACCGATCCCCGCGATGCCGCCTTCTGCTGGGCAGGACCAACACTATGGGTGAATACTGTCTGGACATCCACCCCTGCATTCTTCGCCCAGTTTTGCAACTCGCCAAGCGCCACTCTTTCGATCGCCTCCTCCCTCACTAAGGAGGCCACTGTTGCTTCCACTTCGCTTAGACGCTGTTCCCGCAGCCAAGACGCGTCGATAATTCTCATTGCTCCGTAGACGAGGGCAGGCAATAGCGCGATTCCGGCGATAGAAATCAAAGCAACGACGTGTGTGGCGGCGACGGGAGGCCGCGGGGCAGGCCAGAACAACACTACCGGGATAGATGAGAGGCCAGCACCCCCGAGCATCAAATATTGCGCCAAGCCGGATCGCGCAGCATATTCCCAGATCGGCACAGCCGGCCGGGAGCGGGTCAATCCCTCGAAGGCAAACAGCACGACGGCCGTAACAAGCGCGAGGATTGAGCCCTCTACCTGCCAAAGAAGTCCCAGTAGATTCCTGGCTTCATTACCGTCCAGAAAGACACTGAGCGCCGGCAGGCCGGCCTCGAAGTCCACGTTGTCTTCGACTAGGCCTATCAGGAGGGCCGCCAATGGCACCAAGATGGGCAAAACATAAGGTAACGCGACAATATCCCAAGCCCGGCGAAAGCTGTGAAACCTTGAGAGGGTCCTACCGGCGCCTCGCTGAGCGTTGGCTATACGAGTGATGGCCAGATGCCGAAGAGAGCTTCTCCGCTGCAAGAGGGTTCGGACGTGCGCTTCCCAAGGCCTCATAACTTGGACACTTCGTGATTCACTCATGCACGCTCCGCCCCTCTGTTATGGGGCAGATTACCTGGAAGGCAACGACGGGCTAGAGGACAGCCCGCAATGACGGTCATGGAACGGTTACGGACGCGTGTCGTAGACGCAGACGCACCGCCTTGCCGAATTCCGCTCTATAGGATCAAGGCGGCCCGCAAGCGGGCCGCGGCGGGGGGGGGGGGGCGGGGGGGGGGGCGCCCCCCCGCCCCCCCCCCCCGCGCCCCCCCCCCCCGGCCAATTTATACCCCCGGGGGGCCCCCCCCACCCCCAGGTGTGTGGCACCGGGG
>NZ_JBITGG010000042.1:0-7872 GCF_044456765.1 Micromonospora sp. NPDC050784
CGACCTCGTCGCCCAGCACTGGAACAGCTGACCACCGCACCACCACCGCACGGCAAGACCACAGAACGACACCGACCGCTGGCCGGCACCCCCAACCCGGGGTGCCGGCCAGCGGCGTACCCGGGTCAGTTCTTGTGGTTGTGGGTGCGCCAGATGTCGATCAGCGCGGCGACCAGCGCGAGCGTGATGATGCCGGTGGCCAGGATGAGGGACTGCTCGAAGGCGCTGGTCCAGTCACCGTGGCTGTCGGCAAGCGTGGAGAAGAACAGCGAGCCGACCGCGGCGATGCCGGCGGCGGCGCCGATCCGCTGGCCGGTCTGGAGCATGCCCGCGCCGCTGCCCGCCTGCCCGACCGGCACCTCGGAGAGGGTGATCGTCTGGTTGGGGGCGATCACCAGTCCGCTGCCGATGCCGGCGATGAGCAGAGGGCCGGTGGTGACCCACGGCGCCGGGGCGTCGGGGAAGAGGTGCAATGCGATCACCGTCGCGGCCAGCCCGACGACCACGGTGAGCAGACCGATGGCGACCAGTGGCCGGCCGAAGCGGTTGACGACGCGGCCACCGAGCACGGCAGCGGCCGCCGAACCCAGGGCGAAGGGGGTGATGGCCAGGCCGGCGACGAGCGCGCTGTAGCCGAGGCCCATCTGCAGGAACAGGGTGAAGATGAAGAAGATCGCCGTGAAGCCGCCGAAGTAGACGAGCGCCAGGATCGAGCCCAGCGTGTACGACTGGAAGCTGAACAGTCGTAGGTCGAACAGGGGTGGGTGGTGGCGTGCGTACCGTCGCTCCCAGAGCCCGAAGGCGACCAGCACCGCCAGGCCGGCCGGGATGAGCGCCCACTTCCAGGGGGTCCGCCACTGCTGCTCCTGGACCAGTGGCAGCAGGACCAGCACCACGCCGACGCCGAGCAGCAGGACGCCGACGGGGTCGAGTTGACGCCAGCCGGGTTGACCGGTGGGGCGGCCGGGCAGCAACCGCCAGCCGAGGATCACCGCGAGGACACCGACCGGCACGTTGACGAAGAAGACCCAGCGCCAGCCGTGTTCCTCGCCGCCGACGGCGATGAGCAGCCCGCCGAGCAGCGGCCCGACGGCGGTGGAGATGCCGATGGTGGCGCCGAGCAGCCCGAACGGGCGGGCGCGTTCGGGCCCGCGGAACAGCTGCTGGATCAGCCCGATGACCTGCGGGTTGACGATGCCGGCGGCGGCGCCCTGGAGCAGTCGGGCGATGACCAGCCACGTCGGGGAGGTGGCAAGGCCGGCGAGCGCGCTGGTGATGGTGAACAGGGCGATGCCGAAGACGAACGCGTTACGTCGACCGCGGGCGTCGCCGAAGCGGCCGGCGGGCACCAGTGCCAGGCCGAAGGTGAGCGCGTACCCGGAGAGGATCCACTGCAGGTCGCTCGGCGACGCGTGCAGCGCCCGGTCGATGGACGGTACCGCGACGTTGACGATGCTCACGTCGAGCAACGTCATGAACGCGGCGACGAGTCCGACGCCGACGGCCTGCCACCGTCGTCGGTTCTCGGCCGCGCTCACCGGTTGCGGCGTCTGCGCCGCGCTCATCGTGCCCCCCGTCGACCCTTGGTCATCCATGGTTGACCGCTACCCGGGTCTACGGGGGGTGAACCGTGCCGGCTGGTTCCGCGGGTCACGCCATCTGGCGGGCGCAGAACCGAGGACCGAAGTCGAGGCCGGCCATCGGTGAGTCTTCGCGGTGCAGCAGGCCCTTCTCGGTGAGCAGGTGCAGGGGGCTGCCCACCTGCTCCGCGGTCAGCCCGGACTCCTCGGCGATCAGGTCCGGGTAGGGCACCTGCCCGCGTGCTTCAAGGGTGGTGACCGCCTGGTACACCCGTTGCTCGGCCTCCGACAGTTGCACCTGCTGCATGGTTCCTCCTTTGCTCGTCCGCCACGTCGGTGGCGGTTGCCGTGCGCCGGTTACCCCCTCGGTGCCCGAAGATGCACACCCGATCGGGCGGTCGCGACGGCCGGCGGGTCCGGCGGTCGGGCGCGGGCGGTGCCCTAGGCTGCTTCCGTGATCATTTGGGATCTCGTCGTCGTCGGCGCCGGCCCCGCGGGGCTGTCCGCGGCCTACGCCGCTGCCCGTGCGGGCGTCTCCACCCTGGTTGTCGAGCGGGCCGTGCACCCGCGGTACAAGACCTGCGGCGGTGGCCTGATCGGCACCTCTCTGGCGGCCGTTCAGGATCGGATCGAGGTACCGGCGCACGACCGGGTGGACCGGGTGACGTTCACCCGCGACGGCCGTCGGGAGTTCACCCGCCGGAACGACAGTCCGGTGGTGACGATGGTGCGCCGGGAGGAGTTCGACGACCGGCTGCGCGCGGCGGCGGTGGCCGCCGGCGCGCAACTGCGTGAGCGGGGCGCGGTCCGCGCGATCGAGCAGGACCCCGAGGGGGTACGCCTGCGGCTGGCCGACGGTACGACGATCGCGGCTCGTGCCGTGATCGGGGCGGACGGCTCGTCGGGGGTGACCGGCCGGCACGTCGGGGTGCGGTACCGGCAGGTGGACCTGGGTCTGGAGTTGGAGATTCCGGTGCCGCCCGCCGAGCAGGAGCGGTGGCGGGGTCGGCTGCTGCTGGACTGGGGTGACATGCCGGGCTCGTACGCCTGGGTCTTTCCCAAGGGTGACCGGCTGACCGTCGGTGTGATCGCCGGTCGGGGTGCGGGGGAGGGGACCCGCGACTACCTGCGGCGGTTCGTCGACCGGCTGGGTTTGACCGGGTTGCCGGCGGAGCACGACTCTGGTCACCTGACCCGTTGCCGCGCGGAGGACTCACCGTTGCGCAACGGCCGGGTCCTGGTCGTGGGGGATGCGGCGGGGCTGTTGGAGCCGTGGAGCCGGGAGGGCATCAGCTTCGCGCTGCGCTCCGGCGAGCTGGCCGGAGCGGCGGTCGCGGGCGGTGATCTGGCCGGGTACGAGCGGGCGGTGGCCGAGCGTCTGCTGCCGGAGATGCGGGCGGGGTTCCGGCTGCTCGACGTGTTCACCCGCCGCCCGGACGTGTTCCACGCCCTGTTGGCGACCCCGCCGGGCTGGCGGATGTTCGTGCAGTTCTGCCAGGGGCGGGCAAGCTTCGACGAGATGCTGCGCCGCCGCCCCATCCGAGCCGCCCTCGCGGTGCTCGATCGGTTGTCCCATTCGTCGCACCAGGCCACCGCCCATCACCCAGGATCCTAGGACGCCTTACAGGGTGTGTGCCCGCGCTGGTGCTCAGCTCCCCAGCCGCTGGACAATGGCGGGGGAGTAGGGGGTGCCGATGGCCGAGCAGCCGTTCACCGACGACGAGTACGCGTTCCTGCGCCACGCACGGTTCGGGGAGTTGCCACCGGCCGTCCGTCCCGACGAGCGGGTGGCCCTGACCGAGACCGATCCCGGGCGCGACCGGCCGGAGGAGTCCGACGACCCGATCCGCTGGAACGTGCAGGGCTGACAACGCGCGACGGGCCGCGGGTGTCACCACCCACGGCCCGTCTGTGAGGTGCTCAGGTCAGAAGACCGGCACGCCCTCGCGTACCAGTCGCCAGTTCTGCTGGAAGAAGTCGGCCGGGTCGATCGTCCCCCGGGCCTGCGCCCAGTCGATGAGCAGCTGACGGATCTCCTGCTGCGCGTTGTAGACCTGGGTCTTCACGATGCCGGGGAAGTTGCCGCCGCCGCTGCGCCGGTAGTTGTTCACCGCCATCACGAACTGGGCGTTGTCCGCCACCGGAGTTTCGGTGCCGGCCAGCACCAGGCGGGTGATCCGTTGCCCGACCGGCTTGGAGATGTCGATGTCGTAGTCCAAGCCGGAGATCACGTCGTAGTTGTAGTCCGGGACCGCCGGTGAGTCGCTTATCTGCTCCGGGTCGACCGGGGCTCCCGGGGCGAGGGTCCGGAAGTACTTCGCCGAGTACTCCAGGTACGCGCGCACCTCGGCACCGCTGAGCACGACCGCCTCGAGCGTGTTGTCGAAGACGTAGAGCCCTGCCACGTCACGGATCTTCACGTCCCCGGCGGGGAAGACCGCGGTGCGGCTGAACGGCGAGGCCTGGGACAGCACCGGCAGGTCGGCGTACTGCGTGCCGGCCAGCGCCTTCGTGACGGTCTCGGCCTGGACGTGGTTGATGAAGTCCAGGATGGGAGTGTCCTTGTACCGGGACTCCACGGTGGACATCTCGACGGTGGCCTGGGCCACCACCTGGTTCACGTACGCGATGGTCTTCTGGTGCTGGGCCCGCACGGCGGCGAGCACCTTCGGGTCCTCGACCACCGTGTTGGTGTTGAGCATGGTGGCGGCCTTCTTGGTGATCGTCCACCGGCCACGCTCGCGGGCGAGAGTGAAGTCCATCCGGGTGAGCCGCTGGCCCCACTTCGACGGCTCGGAGAGCAACACCTGCATGCCGGTGCGCTCGTTGGTGACGAACCGCTCGACCACCTCGTTGTGCGCGTGACCGAAGAGGATCGCGTCGATACCCGGCACCTGCTGGGCGATCAGCGCCACCGGGTTCTCGTTCGGCAGCTCGGGGCCGTAGCTGGAGGTGCCGCTGTCCCCGCCGTGCGCGGAGATCAGCACGAGGTCCGCGCCGCGGGCCCGCATGATCGGCACCCACTTCGCGGCGGTCGCGACCATGTCGTCGAAGCGCAGCTTGCCCTCGACGTTGCCCTTGTCCCAGATGGCCACACCGGGGTTGGTCAACCCCAGGATGCCCACCCGCAGGGTCGGCGCGGCGAAACCGAGGGAGACCTTCTTGATGACGTACGGCAGGAAGGCCGGCTTGCCGGTCTTCGCGTTGACGGCGTTCGCGGCGAGCGCCGGGAAGCCGAGCTGACGGATCCACAGGTCCAGCAACGGCAGACCGTAGTTGAACTCGTGGTTGCCCAGCGTCACCGCGTCGTAGTCGATGACGTTCATCGCCCGGGCCATCGGGTGCTTCTCACCGGTGGCGGTGATCGGCTCCTGCTTGGCGTAGTACGTGGCCAGCGGCGTGCCCTGGATCGTGTCGCCGGCGTCGAGCACCAGCGTCGCCTTGCCGCGCCGCTCCCGACGGATCTGGTTGATCAGGGTCGCCAGCTTCGCGACGCCGATGTCGTTCTGCTTGCTGTCGTCGTACTCGGCGTCGCGGTAGTAGTCCCAGTTGTAGACGTTGCCGTGCGTGTCCGACGTGCCCAGGAGGGTGAGGTCCCAGGTGCGCGGCCGAGCCGCGCCGGCCGCCTGCGCGGGCGCGGCGGCGATCAGCGGGGTGGTCGCCGCGGCCGCCGCGGCGACGAGCACCTGGCGGCGCGACGGGCCGGAGGAAGAGGTCATGACGTGCCTTTCCATGGGGGTGGACGCGCCTCGTGAGCGCCTTGCGCACCATAACCAGCACCCGGCACTACCGCCACGGCAGCCCCGAACGTTGCAGCGGTTTCCGCAGGCCGGCGCAGGGTAGGGCGGTCAGGGACGACATTCGCGGGAAAGCCCCGCTTCCCGCGCGCAGCGAGGAGATATCAGTGAGCGAGGACCAGCACACCCAGCAGGACCCGACCAACCAGTACGGCCAGCAGTCCGGTCAGCCCGCACAGCAGCAGTCAGCGCCCGGGTCGACCGGGGAGATGACCCCGAAGCCGGACCACGGGGAAGAGTCGTACCGGGGCAGCGGCAAGCTCGACGGCAAGCGGGCGCTGATCACCGGCGGTGACTCGGGGATCGGCCGGGCGGTCGCGATCGCCTTCGCCCGGGAGGGCGCGGACGTGCTTATCTCCTACCTCGGCGAGGAGGAGGACGCCGACGCCCGGGAGACCATCCGGCTGGTCGAGGCCGCCGGCCGGCGGGGCGTCGCGGTACGCGGTGACATCACCGACGAGGCGCACTGCCAGGAACTGGTCGACCGGGCGGTGCGCGACCTGGGCGGCCTCGACATCCTGGTCAACAACGCGGCCTACCAGATGTCGCAGGACAAGGGGATCCTCGGCATCAGCACCGAGCAGTTCGACCGGGTCTTCAAGACCAACCTGTACGCGATGTTCTGGCTCTGCAAGGCCGCCATTCCGCACCTGGCCGAGGGGTCGGCCATCATCAACACGTCGTCGATCCAGGCGTTCGACCCGTCGCCGCAACTGCTGGACTACGCCACCACGAAGGCGGGGATCGCCAACTTCACCAAGGCCCTCGCCGCCGACCTGGCCGAGCAGGGCATCCGGGTCAACGCGGTCGCACCGGGCCCGGTGTGGACGCCGCTGATCCCGTCCACCATGCCGGAGGAGAAGGTCAAGCAGTTCGGCACCGACACCCCGGAGGGGCGCCCCGGGCAGCCGGCTGAGCTCGCGCCCGCGTACGTTTTCTTCGCCTCGCAGGAGTCCAGCTACGTGACGGGCGAGATCCTGGGAGTCACGGGCGGTCGACCGACCAAGTGATCCGTCGTCGGGTGGGCGTCCGCTCCGGATGCCCACCCGCGGCTCGTGTTCGTGCGGCTCGTGTTCGCGTGGCCCTTGTTCGTGCGGCCCTTGTTCGCGCGGCCCTTGTTCGCGCGGCCCTTGTTCGCGCGGCCCTTGTTCGCGCGGCCCTTGTTCGCGCGGCCCTTGTTCGCGCGGCCTCTTATGCGCGTGGCTCTTGCTCGTGGGGCCTGGGGGTCAGCGTGGCCAGGCGGCGAAGCGTTGCCGGATCTCGGCGACGTCCGTAGCCCTCAGGCCGTACCGGCCAAAGCGCTGGTCGGAGAGCCGGTCCAGGTAACGGCCGGCGGCGCGTACGTCGTCCGGGTCCAGCGCGGGGTCGACCTGCCGTGCCAGCACCAACAGCTCGGTCACGTCGTAGTGGTCGAGGGCCGCGGCCACGTCGATGAAGTCGCGAACCTCCCGCCGGTTCACCAACGCCGCGATCTTGTTTGCCACCAGGTCGCGGACGTCCATCACCGGGCCGAGGTCCATCACCACCGGGCTCTGCTGGCGGTCCAACCGGGCGAGGCTGAGCCGGATCTGCCGTCCGTCGCGGCTCACCACGAAGTCCTTCATGTCCTGCTCGTACCCGTCGAACAGCTCGGCCAGCTCACTGTCCGGGTCGGCGTCGCTGACGATGAACCCCGCCCGCTCCAGAGCAACCCGCACCCCGGCGGACGCTGCCGCTGCCGCCCCCTCCACATCCGCGAAGAGGTCGACGTCCTCCGTCGGCCGGGCGACCAGCCCGTGCGCCGCCCATGCCACCCCACCACCCAGAACGAACCGGTACGGCCCGGCGGCGGCCAGCGCCACCCGGGCCACCTCCCGGTAGAACTCGTGCAGATGAGGTTCGGTCACGCCGCGCGCAGGCCGCGGTGCCGGCTCTCCCACGCGTGGCGTACGCCCCGAGGCAGGTTGAGCAGTCGCCACACCCGACGCAACGTCCGCCCGTTGATCAGCACGCGCAGATCCTCAGCCCGGGTGGTTTCGCGAAGCACGTTCTCGTACATCCAGAGCAGCTGGTCGGGGTCGCCGAGGTCGAAGGTGCGCTCGGCGTTCCACATCAGCCGCACCGGCAGCTCCACCACACCCCGGGTGGGACCGGCCAGCTCGGCGAGCGTCCGCGCCACCACAGCGGGGCGACCCGGGCGGGCCAGAAAAGCCACGCCGGTCGGGGTGGGGGAGACGGCCTGCATGGTGTCAGGGTAACGCCCACCAGAGCCGGTGTCGCTCAGGTCGATCCCAGCGCGCTGCACCCGGCGCGCCGGCACGCTCCGCTCGGACGCGAGGTCTGTCCGGTTTGTGCGGCCTTCGGGCGGTCGGTCCGCTCGTGATCGACTCGGGTTTCAGGAGGTCGTGGTGTCCGGGAGTCCGGGATGCCCCGACTTCCGTGAACCCGAGTGGATCACGCGGGTGAGGCGGGTTCGGCGCTGTGGGTCCTGGCGGGCGTAGGCGGTTTGTCGGTTG
>NZ_JBITGG010000043.1:0-7263 GCF_044456765.1 Micromonospora sp. NPDC050784
GGGGGGGGGGTGTCTGTGTTTTAACCGGGGCCCCCTGTTGATCCGCGCGCCGGGGGGGGGGGGGGGGGGGGGGGGGGCGTGGGGCCGGGGGGGGGGGGGGGCCCCCCCCCCGGGGGGGGCCCCCCCCCCCCCGCTCAGTTGTCAGACGGTGGCCGGAACCCGCTCGCGCACCCGTCGTCCGACGGCGAAGCTGACCACTCCCAGGATCAACCCGACGACCGCCAGAACGACGCCCACCCGGGCCGGCGCGAGGTAACCGAGTCCGGCGGCGATGGCGACGCTGCCCAGGGCAGCGCCCAGGCTGTTCGCGATGTTCATGGCCGACTGGTTGAGCGCCGCGCCCATCAGTTGTGCTCCCGGCGCGACGGTGATCAGGCGCGCCTGCAGGACCGGACCGAGATAGAGGCTTGTCGCACCGACCAGGAACGCGCCCACGAACAGGCCGACACGGGACGACGCCACGAGGCTGAACACGGCGATGCTCACGATCATCGCCACGAAGCCGATGACCATGCTCCGCTGGAGGTCGCGGTCGGCCAGCCAGCCGCCCAGGGCGTTGCCGACGGTCATCCCGAGACCCACCGCGACCAACGCCCACGGCACCGTCGCGGCGGAGAGGCCGGTGACGTCGGTGGTGACCGGCGCGATGTAGGTGTTCACCGCGAAGAACCCGGCGAAACCGACCGCGCCGGTGGCGGCGACCAGCCAGACCTGCGAGGTCCGCAGCGCCCGCAACTCGGCGGCCGGTGAGCCGTCGACCGCCGCGGCGACCTCCGGCACGACCGCCAGCACCGCCAGCAGGGTGAGCACGAAGAAGCCGGCGATGACCAGGTACGCGACCCGCCAGTCGACCGTCTGCCCGAGCCTCGTGATGAGGGGTACGCCGACCAGGTTGCTCACGGTCAGACCGCCCAGCACGGTGGCGAAACCACGGGCCTCGTTACCGGGGCCCATCAGGGTCGCCGCGAGCAGACCGGCCGCACCGAAGTATGCGCCGTGCGGCAGTGCCGCCGCGAACCGGGCCACCAGCACCAGGTCGAAGGTGGGGGCGACCGCGGATGCGACGGTGCCGACGGCGAACAGCACGAGCAGCCCGAGGACGAGCTTCTTGCGGGGCAGGCGCGCGCTCAACGCGGCGATCAGCGGCGCACCGACGACCACCCCGAGCGCGTACGCGGTGATCATCCAGCCGGCCCGGGCGATCGCGTCCGACGGCGACTGCGCGTACTGGTGCGGGAGCAGACCGCGGGCGATGTCGGGCAGCAGCCCCATCGCCACGAACTCGGTCAGGCCGACCGCGACGCCGCCCAGTGCCAGCGCGGCCAGCGCCGCCAACCGTCGACCTCTACTCAACTCGATCACCGAAAAAATTTAGCAACAGCGTTGCGTAATAGGGTGGTGAGATGACTCGCGTCACTGCCGACGTCAGCTTCCTGCGCGGCTACAACGAGGCACTGGTCGTGGCGGTGGGGCGTACGGCGGGCACGTTCGAGCGCTCGACCGTGGTCGAGGCCACCGGTCTGACCCCACAGGCGGTCTCTAAGGTCATCGCCCGGCTGACCGCCGACGGTCTGATCCGCCCCGCCGGCGTCCGGCGTCCGGGCATCGGCAAGCCCGCGGTCGTCTACGAACTCGTCCCCGACAGCCGGTACGCGATCGGCGCGCACGTGGCCCGGCGTACGCTGCGGCTCGTCCTGGTCGACCTGGCCGGCACCGTGCACCACTCGGCGGTTAGCCCGCTGCCCCGCGACTTCACCCCGACACAGCTTCTCGACACCCTGAGCGTCGGCATCGACACGATGGCCGGCATCGGCGACCTGCGAGGCCGGCTCACCGGGCTGGGCATCGGCATGATCGGCCCACTCGACCACGCCAACGGCCTGGTCCGGGACGCCCACGGCCTGCGGCACTGGCACGACGTACCGCTGCGCGAGCTCGCCGAGAAGCACCTCGGCCTCCCCGTCCACCTGGACAAGGACGTCACCGCGGGGATCACGGCGGAGGCCTGGCGGCACGGCGCGACGTTCGGCGACGCGGCCCTCATCATGGTCGAGTCCGGCATCGGCGGAGGCTTCTGGCTGGGCGGCGCGGCCCACCGGGGGGCGCACACCAACGCGGGCGAGTTCGGCCACACGGTCGTCGACCTGACCGGGCCCCGCTGCGTCTGCGGCCGGCACGGGTGCCTGGAGATCGTGCACCACCACGCCGCCGAGGCCGGGGACTTCGCACGCGCCGCAGGCGTGCTGGCCGTGGGCGTCGTCAACCTGCTCCAGACCCTCGACCTCGCCCACGTGGTGCTGGCGGGCGCGGACCTTCTCCGGCACCCGCAGACCTATCTCGCGGCGGTCACCGACGCCGTCCAGGCGGACGCCCGGCGTGCGGACTGGCTCCGCACCCGGGTGGCCCTGTCCAGTCTCGGCGCGGACGTGATCGCCGCGGGCGCCGCCATGCAGGTCCTCGACCAGCACTACGGCATCCCAGGGTTGACCCCGATCTGACCACCGACGTGCCGCGTCGCTACGCCACCTGGGCGTCGGCGCCCGTCCGGGTGCAACCGCTGGCCGGGCTCTCGCTGAGCGCGATGACCTCGTCGAGCCGCTTGCGCGCCTGCCGGAGTTGGGTGATCTGCCGATCGATGCGGTCGCGTTCGGCGCGGAGCATGGCCCGCGACTGCGGTGTGTTGACCTTCGCGTCGACGCAGGGCAGCAGGTCCAGGATGGTGCGGCTGGACAGGCCGGCGGCGTACAGCATCTGGATCAGGTACACCCGGTCGACCGCGTCATCGAGGTAGTGGCGCTGACCGCCACTGCTTCGCGCGGCAGTCAGGAGGCCCTGCTCCTCGTAGTAGCGCAGGGCTCGTACCGACACCCCGGTCTTCGTGGCGAGTTCCCCGATCCGCATGGACCCCTCCCCCGGCCGGCGACGCCCGTCACTCGGCCTTGTCCCTAACGTAAACGTCAGGTTCTACCGTAGCTCGGGAGCCCGCCGCACGCCCGGCGTGTCAGCCGCCGAAGGCGGACGGCGACGGCGTCGGCACGCCGCCGGTGACCGCGCGGGCCGGCGGCGCCGACGCCGGGGCCGGTCCCAGATCCGCGGGTACGGGCAGCGCGCTGCCCCTGACGAACTGGCTCCAACTGGTGTTCCAGGCCGTCCAGCCGTTGCCCGACTGGAGCCGGACCTCGGTGCCGGTGAAGGTGACCAGGTCACCGACCTGGGTGACACCCATCAACCAGTCGGCGTTCGCCGCCGAGATGTTCGTGCAGCCGTGCGAGACGTTGCGGTGCCCCTGATCCGACACCGACCAGGGTGCCCCGTGGATGAACTCGCCGCCCCAGGTGAGCCGTTGCGCGTCCTCGACGTTCACCACGTAGCCGCCGTTCGGCTCGCCGCGCGTGTCGAACGTGGTGTACTGGTACTTCTCCATGATCACCATCTTGCCGCTGGACGTGGGGGTGCTGCGCTTGCCCAGGCTGACCGGGATCCTGCGGATCAGCTTGCCGTCCCGCAGCACACGCATCTGCTTGGTGGCGTTGTCGACTTCCAGCGCCACCTGCCGTCCGATCCGGGACGTCGCGGTGCGGTCGGCGTCACCGATGTGGTTGCCGCCGATCGGCAGACCCGCCAGGCCGGCCCGGACACTGATGGTCGTGCCCGGCCGCCAGAAGTCGGGGGCGCGGTAGTAGACCTGACTGCCGTCGTCCACCCAGGACCACGCACCCGGCTGGGGTGGGTTCGTGGTGACGAACAACCGGCGTTGCACGTCCGCGCGGGCCGCCCTGGCGATGGGCGGATCGAAGCCGATGGTCACCGGCATGGCCGTGCCGTACGTCTGCTTGTCGGCGAAGTACAGGGTGCTGGTCACCTGCGGCTTCGTCGATGCCGCCGCGGTGGTGAAGGTGGTGGTGCGGGTGGTGGTCCGCCCGGACTCGGCGGTGGCGGTCACCGCCGCGGTGTAGGTGTGCTGCGGCCGCAACGGAGCGGTCGGCACCCAGGCCGAGCCGTCCGCGCGCGGCTCCGCCTCGACCAGCGTGCCCGTGTCGTCGACGATGCGCACGGCGGTGATCTTCCCGCCGGTGACGTGCGGCACCACCTCGGCGCTGAGCGGCACGTTCCGGGACAGGTCGGTGGGCGTGAGGGTCAGTTCGGGCGATGGCACCACCTGCTCGGTGGGGCGTGCGGCGGGCTTCCGCTCGGTGGTACACCCGCCGAGAACCAGCGGTGTCGCCGCGACGGTCACCGCCACGAGCGCCATGCGCCTTCGAAACCCCATCCAACGTCCCCCGGCATCCGTGTGCTCCGTGGCGGCAATTCTCTCCACGCCGGCGGCGCCCTGCTCTGTTTCCCGGAAATCACGAAACGAACGGGGGAACGCTGGGCGCACCGCGCGTCGCAGGCCCGTCCGTTGCGCTTCCCTTTCGTGATCCTCGGGGCATCGAAGTAAGAACAGGTCGGGCCAGGATGGGGACGCCTCTACCGATCAGGACAGCCCGACCGGGACCCGGGCTGCCATCGGTCGACCCGCCATCCGACGCAGAGCGAGGTATCCGACGCAGCCGAGGCAGAGGTCGAACGCCGCGTTGAGGAACGCGGCGGCCAGTGCCGCACCGGTCGCCGCGAGCCCGAGTGCCGGCACACCGGCCAGGTTCCCGATCGTCGCGACCAGCACGAAGACCAGGCCGACGAGCTGCGCGAACCGTACCGGGGCCGCCGGTTCGAGCTCGGTGGGCGGCGCGACCCGGGGCGCGATGAGGCTGCGGTAGAGCACCCCGTACGGGCCGATGCGGGGGTTGGCGGCGGTCACCGCGAAGATCAGCGCCTGGACGATCAGCAGCAGGGTCGAGCCGGTGACGAGGGCGACGGCGAGGACCGCGGTGGTAATGGCGGCGGCGAACCGGGGCGCGCGAGGGTCAAGCAGCATGTGAACGGTTCCGTTCGGCGAGGACGCCGGGAGCACGAGGATGGGCGGGCCCGGCGCGGGCGGGAGAGGGCTCAGGCGGACGGAAGCGCCGGACAGAGGCTCGCCGAGAGCCGACCGTGGTCCACGGTCCGCCGACGGGTCAACGCAGTGCCGGTCAACGCGGTGCCGGTCAACGCGGTGCCGGTCATCGCGCGGCTCCGGCGACCAGCGGGCGGAGCGCGGCCATCAGCTCGTCGCGACCCGGCATCCCGGACACGCGCTGGCCGACCCGGCCCTCGGCGTCGACCACCAGCACCGTCGGCGTACGCCAGACAGCGAGCGCGCGGACCTCGTCGAGGTGCCGTTCGGCGTCGATCTCCACGACGGTGATCCCGTCGACGCGACCCTCGACCTCGGTCAGGAGGCGGCGGGTGGCTCGGCAGGGGGCGCAGTACGCGGACGAGAACTGCACGAGGGTGACCGCACCTGGGCGCACCCCGAGCGCGGCGAGCGTCGCCGAGGCGGGGTCTGGGCCGAGGTCCGCGAGTCGGTCGGCGGCGACGACCGAGCGGATCTGGCCGTCGCGTCGGCGCCACCACCAGCCGAGGACAGTCGCGAGGGTGAGCACGCCGATGACCACCAGGAGGCCGGTCAGGTGGGAGTGCCGCACCGCCCAAGGGTGCCACAGCCCGAGGGCCGGTGGCCTCCGCCGGTTGGACGAGCCGCGCCACGTCGAACTGCCCACCGGGCGCGTGTCGCGAAAGCCTCGGCCGGCCGACCACTCAAGAAAGGTGGAGTGCCACCGCAGTAGCCGATTACAGTTTTTGGAGGAGAATCAGGGAATTGAGATTGAGCCGACATCACGGCGGCTCCGCAGAGCTGACCAGATAATCGCAGAGCGATATTTAAGGGAGACTTAATCGTTTCGGTGGGAAACGCGCGCGGGGTGCACTCCTATTCTTCGGGCTCGGAAGAAAGGTGCTCCCCCGTTGATGAATCTCCGATCCACCCCTCGACACCGTCGTTCCGTGACCGCCCTGCTGCTGGTGAGCGTGGCCCTCGCCGGCGGATGCAAGGAGGCGCCGGGCACTCCCGGCGCGTCCGGCCCGTCCAGCGACACCGGCATCGGCTCGTCCGGCCCGGATGCGCCGACAGCAACCCCGGGCGACCCGTCGGCCACGCCGAGCGCTCCGGGCACCTCGGCCACGCCGGGCAAGCCGGGAACGCCGGCGACCAGCGCCGCCCCGCCCACCGCATCCGGCGGCTGGATCACCATCGACGCTGCCGCGCAGGCCGCCGCGACGAAGGCGTTCTTCGCCCGCAAGCCCAAGCCGGTGACCGGCAACCCGGTCAAGGTGCCCGAATTCAACGTCGGCTGTACGACCAGCCACCACAACAGCGACGACCCGATCGTGCTGCCCAAGCTTGTGGGCGGCTCGCACAACCACACGTTCTGGGGCAACAGGTCGACCGACGCCAACTCGACCGCCGAATCGCTGCGGGCATCGAAGGCGACCACCTGCAACTCGCCGGACGACCAGTCCGCCTACTGGGTGCCGACGATGTACCAGAACGGCAAGGTCGTGGACCCGAAGGAGGTGACCGTCTACTACGGTTCCCGACTGAAGGACCCGAGCAGGACCCAGCCGTTCCCGTTCGGCCTGCGAATGATCACCGGTAACGCCAAGAACCAGGTCGACACCCCGGACAAGCAGGGCAACCACTTCTGGTGCGCCGGCATCGGCGGTGAGATCGGCCGCAGCGCCGACAGGACGTTCCCGGTCTGCGCGAAGACCGCGAACATCGTCCGGCAGATCACCTTCCCGGACTGCTGGGACGGCAAGCACCTGGACAGCCCCGACCACAAGGCGCACATGGCCAACGGCGACCACACCGGGGCGTGCCCGAAGAGCCACCCGGTGCCCGTCCCGTCGGTGTCCTTCGTGATCTCGTACCCGTTGAGCGCGAACACGGACGGCATCACCCTGGCGTCCGGCACGTCGTTCTCCATGCACGCGGACTTCTTCAACGCGTGGAAGGACGAGGCGCTCGCAGCCCGGGTGCGCAACTGCCTCGACCAGGGCGTGAAGTGCAACTCGGCAGGTAACTTCTAGTCGACGAGCCCGACAGGGCTGACGGCGTGCGCCTCGGCTGGCCCGCCATGCCGATGTGTTGGTGAGCGGTATACCTCAGAGTCATATTCATACCTCTGAGGTATACCGCTCACTACCGCATCCGCCCGGCCGGGGGGGGGCCCCCGGGGCCCCCCCCCCCCCCCCCCCCCCCCCCCGGGGGGGGCGTTATCGTGTAGTGCGGGGGCGGCCCCCCCCCGGGGGGCGCCGGCCCCCCCCCCCGGCGGGGGGGCC
>NZ_JBITGG010000044.1:0-5292 GCF_044456765.1 Micromonospora sp. NPDC050784
GCTGTTCAACTAATTTTTTGTTGGAGAGTTTGATCCTGGCTCAGGACGAACGCTGGCGGCGTGCTTAACACATGCAAGTCGAGCGGAAAGGCCCTTCGGGGTACTCGAGCGGCGAACGGGTGAGTAACACGTGAGCAACCTGCCCCAAGCTTTGGGATAACCCTCGGAAACGGGGGCTAATACCGAATAGGACTTTTGGCCGCATGGCTGGGAGTGGAAAGTTTTTCGGCTTGGGATGGGCTCGCGGCCTATCAGCTTGTTGGTGGGGTGATGGCCTACCAAGGCGACGACGGGTAGCCGGCCTGAGAGGGCGACCGGCCACACTGGGACTGAGACACGGCCCAGACTCCTACGGGAGGCAGCAGTGGGGAATATTGCACAATGGGCGGAAGCCTGATGCAGCGACGCCGCGTGAGGGATGACGGCCTTCGGGTTGTAAACCTCTTTCAGCAGGGACGAAGCGAGAGTGACGGTACCTGCAGAAGAAGCACCGGCCAACTACGTGCCAGCAGCCGCGGTAAGACGTAGGGTGCGAGCGTTGTCCGGATTTATTGGGCGTAAAGAGCTCGTAGGCGGCTTGTCGCGTCGACCGTGAAAACTTGGGGCTCAACCCCAAGCCTGCGGTCGATACGGGCAGGCTAGAGTTCGGTAGGGGAGACTGGAATTCCTGGTGTAGCGGTGAAATGCGCAGATATCAGGAGGAACACCGGTGGCGAAGGCGGGTCTCTGGGCCGATACTGACGCTGAGGAGCGAAAGCGTGGGGAGCGAACAGGATTAGATACCCTGGTAGTCCACGCTGTAAACGTTGGGCGCTAGGTGTGGGGGGCCTCTCCGGTTCCCTGTGCCGCAGCTAACGCATTAAGCGCCCCGCCTGGGGAGTACGGCCGCAAGGCTAAAACTCAAAGGAATTGACGGGGGCCCGCACAAGCGGCGGAGCATGCGGATTAATTCGATGCAACGCGAAGAACCTTACCTGGGTTTGACATGGCCGCAAAACTCACAGAGATGTGAGGTCCTTCGGGGGCGGTCACAGGTGGTGCATGGCTGTCGTCAGCTCGTGTCGTGAGATGTTGGGTTAAGTCCCGCAACGAGCGCAACCCTCGTTCGATGTTGCCAGCGCGTTATGGCGGGGACTCATCGAAGACTGCCGGGGTCAACTCGGAGGAAGGTGGGGATGACGTCAAGTCATCATGCCCCTTATGTCCAGGGCTTCACGCATGCTACAATGGCCGGTACAATGGGCTGCGATACCGCGAGGTGGAGCGAATCCCAAAAAGCCGGTCTCAGTTCGGATCGGGGTCTGCAACTCGACCCCGTGAAGTCGGAGTCGCTAGTAATCGCAGATCAGCAACGCTGCGGTGAATACGTTCCCGGGCCTTGTACACACCGCCCGTCACGTCACGAAAGTCGGCAACACCCGAAGCCGGTGGCCCAACCCTTGTGGAGGGAGCCGTCGAAGGTGGGGCTGGCGATTGGGACGAAGTCGTAACAAGGTAGCCGTACCGGAAGGTGCGGCTGGATCACCTCCTTTCTAAGGAGCACCTTCCGACGAAAGTCGGTAAGGAGCCCGCACCGCCCGACTGTGGTGGTGGGGTGCTCGAATGGCGGAGACACTGGCAAGTTTTGCCCTGGCAACGGCCGGCGGCGCCTAGTACAGCCACTTCGGTGGTGGGAACGGATGCTTCTGGTGCGGCTGGGGGGAAATGTAAGCACCCTGTTGGGTCCTGAAAGAACAACCAGTGGTTGTTTCTTTCGGAACCGTAGCGAGCCTGTGGGTTCGTGAGGTTGCCAGGCATGGCCTGGCCTCACATACCGCCGACTGTTGTTGGGTTTGGTGTGGGGCGGATCGGGTTGTGGGTTGGTCGTTTGTTGAGAATTGCACAGTGGACGCGAGCATCTTTGTGGTCAAGTTGTCAAGGGCGAACGGTGAATGCCTTGGCACCAGGAGCCGATGAAGGACGTGGGAGGCCGCGATAGGCCTGGGGGAGCTGTCAACCAAGCTGTGATCCCAGGGTGTCCGAATGGGGAAACCTGGCACCAGTCATGTGGTGTCACCCACACCTGAACACATAGGGTGTGTGGAGGGAACGCGGGGAAGTGAAACATCTCAGTACCCGTAGGAAGAGAAAACAATTTAGTGATTCCGTGAGTAGTGGCGAGCGAAAGCGGATCGAGGCTAAACCGGCTGCGTGTGATACCTGTCAGGGGTTGCGTGGTCGGGGTTGTGGGACCCCGCTGAGTGTACTGACATGCACTCGAGGAGTTACAAAGTCAGTGGCTAGTCGAACAGTCTGGAATGGCTGACCGTAGACGGTGAGAGTCCGGTAGGTGAAAGTTGCTGACCTTCTGTGGGTGTTCCCGAGTAGCGGCGGACCCCTGAAATCTGCCGTGAATCTGCCAGGACCACCTGGTAAGCCTAAATACTTCCTGGTGACCGATAGCGGACAAGTACCGTGAGGGAATGGTGAAAAGTACCCCGGGAGGGGAGTGAAATAGTACCTGAAACCGTTCGCCTACAATCCGTCGGAGCCTTGCGGGGTGACGGCGTGCCTTTTGAAGAATGAGCCTGCGAGTTAGTGGCATGTGGCGAGGTTAACCCGTGTGGGGGAGCCGTAGCGAAAGCGAGTCTGAATAGGGCGATTCAGTCGCGTGTCCTAGACCCGAAGCGGAGTGATCTAGCCATGGGCAGGCTGAAGCGCGGGTAAGACCGCGTGGAGGGCCGAACCCACCAATGTTGAAAAATTGGGGGATGACCTGTGGTTAGGGGTGAAAGGCCAATCAAACTCCGTGATAGCTGGTTCTCCCCGAAATGCATTTAGGTGCAGCGTCGCGTGTTTCTTGCCGGAGGTAGAGCACTGGATGGTCTAGGGGGCCCACAAGCTTACCGAAATCAGCCAAACTCCGAATGCCGGTAAGTGAGAGCGCGGCAGTGAGACTGCGGGGGATAAGCTTCGTAGTCGAGAGGGAAACAGCCCAGATCACCAGCTAAGGCCCCTAAGCGTGTGCTAAGTGGAAAAGGATGTGGGGTCGCATAGACAACCAGGAGGTTGGCTTAGAAGCAGCCACCCTTTAAAGAGTGCGTAATAGCTCACTGGTCAAGTGGTTCCGCGCCGACAATGTAGCGGGGCTCAAGCACACCGCCGAAGCTGTGGCATTCACATTTTATCCTCGCTTGGACTTGATTCCTTGTGCAGGTGTGTGGATGGGTAGGGGAGCGTCGTGCCGCGAGTGAAGCAGCGGGGTGACCCAGTTGTGGACGCGGCACGAGTGAGAATGCAGGCATGAGTAGCGAAAGAAGGGTGAGAAACCCTTCCGCCGGATGACCAAGGGTTCCAGGGCCAGGCTAATCCGCCCTGGGTGAGTCGGGACCTAAGGCGAGGCCGAGAGGCGTAGTCGATGGACAACGGGTTGATATTCCCGTACCCGCGAAAGAGCGTCCCTGATGAACCTCGTTGTGCTAACCACCCGAACTGCCTGATGTCTTCGGACGGATGGTGGGGAGCGTGGGAACCTGATGGGTAGTAGTCAAGCGATGGGGTGACGCAGGAAGGTAGCTGAGCCCGGCCGGTGGTTGTGCCGGGGTAAGCGTGTAGGCCGTGTTGTAGGCAAATCCGCAACACATATAGGCTGAGACGTGATGCCGAGCCGATTCAGGTGAAGTCAGTGATCCTATGCTGCCGAGAAAAGCCTCTAGCGAGTTCTTAGCGGCCCGTACCCCAAACCGACACAGGTGGTCAGGTAGAGAATACCGAGGCGATCGGGCGAACTGTGGTTAAGGAACTCGGCAAATTGCCCCCGTAACTTAGGGAGAAGGGGGGCCGGAGACGTGAAGCCCCGCGCGGGTGGAGCGTTGTATGGCCGCAGAGAGCAGGGGGAAGCGACTGTTTACTAAAAACACAGGTCCATGCGAAGAAGTAATTCGATGTATATGGACTGACGCCTGCCCGGTGCTGGAACGTTAAGGGGACCTGTTAGCTCTTCGGGGCGAAGCGGAGAACTTAAGCGCCAGTAAACGGCGGTGGTAACTATAACCATCCTAAGGTAGCGAAATTCCTTGTCGGGTAAGTTCCGACCTGCACGAATGGCGTAACGACTTCCCCACTGTCTCAACCACAGGCCCGGCGAAATTGCAGTACGAGTAAAGATGCTCGTTACGCGCGGCAGGACGGAAAGACCCCGGGACCTTTACTATAGCTTGACATTGGTACTCGAATTAGCTTGTGTAGGATAGGTGGGAGCCGGTGAAGTCCATACGCCAGTATGGGTGGAGGCAATCTTGAAATACCACTCTGGTTGATTTGGGTATCTAACTTCGGACCGTTATCCGGTTCAGGGACAGTGTCTGGTGGGTAGTTTAACTGGGGCGGTTGCCTCCTAAAAGGTAACGGAGGCGCCCAAAGGTTCCCTCAGCCTGGTTGGCAATCAGGTGTTGAGTGCAAGTACACAAGGGAGCTTGACTGTGAGACTGACAGGTCGAGCAGGGACGAAAGTCGGGACTAGTGATCCGGCACTTGCGAGTGGAAGCGGTGTCGCTCAACGGATAAAAGGTACCCCGGGGATAACAGGCTGATCTTCCCCAAGAGTCCATATCGACGGGATGGTTTGGCACCTCGATGTCGGCTCGTCGCATCCTGGGGCTGTAGCAGGTCCCAAGGGTTGGGCTGTTCGCCCATTAAAGCGGTACGCGAGCTGGGTTTAGAACGTCGTGAGACAGTTCGGTCCCTATCCGCCGTGCGCGTAGGATACTTGAGAAGGGCTGTCCCTAGTACGAGAGGACCGGGACGGACGAACCTCTGGTGTGCCAGTTGTCCTGCCAAGGGCACGGCTGGTTAGCTACGTTCGGAAGGGATAACCGCTGAAAGCATCTAAGCGGGAAGCCTGCTTCAAGATGAGGTATCCCACCCACCTTGGTGGGGTAAGGCCCCCAGCTAGACGACTGGGTTGATAGGCCGGAAATGTAAGCCCGGTAACGGGTTCAGTTGACCGGTACTAATAGGCCGAGGACTTGACTACTAAGCTGCTACGCGTCCACTGTGCAACTCTGAACAAGCGAACACCCGTGACGTGTGTGCCGGGGTTGTTTGATATGTTCATAGAGTTACGGCGGTCATGGCGGAGGGGAAACGCCCGGTTACATTCCGAACCCGGAAGCTAAGCCCTCCAGCGCCGATGGTACTGCACTCGTGAGGGTGTGGGAGAGTAGGACGCCGCCGGACAATCTTCCAGAAAAGGCCACCCCTAACGGGGTGGCCTTTTCTGCGTTCCCTGACGAACGTCCGCACCCGCGCGCG
>NZ_JBITGG010000045.1:0-4182 GCF_044456765.1 Micromonospora sp. NPDC050784
CGCCATGGCGGGGGGTGGGGGGCCCAACGCACCCCCCAATGACCCTTGGGGCCCCCCCCCCGGCGCCCGGGGGGGGGGGGGGGTGCCCCCGGGGGGGGGGGGGGGGGGTCACCCCCCCCCCACCCCCCCCCGCCGTATTGGTGGTGTTGGCTCCGATCGGCCCTGAGCTGGGCTCCGACCAGCGGCTCCGTCGACCGGAACGAGGGCGGCGGGTCGCTCTCCAGGGGGAAACACGCAGCAAGGGGAATACCGGCCCTTGACGCGGCCCGGGGCTGCCAGGCACGCTGACACCAGCAAGACACCGCGCTTGCGACGGCCACGACGTGGGTATGACAGCGGCGGCACCATCGGCCGCTGGAACCCGAGCGGCCCAGTGGGGAGTTGCGTTCTGAGCGGCCCGGCAGACCCCGGTTGACGGGGGCCGAGGCGCGCTCCGCAAACAACCTGCGGGGTGGGCTGGACAGCGGTTAGCCTCTCGGCTACACTGCTAGTTTGCGCTGCCTTCCGACTTGACCCCTGCTCGGAAATGTCCGTTTACGGATATTTCTGGTGGGGTCATTGGAGTGCACGCGTACCAGCCGTTCTGCAGCACCGGTCCTCGGAAGGACGCATCTTGGCAGCTTCCCGCCCTGCGAAGACCAGTCGTACGTCGAGCGCATTCGCTCCCCGCCGAGTTTCATTCGGCAGGATCACCGAACACCTCGAGGTCCCCAACCTCCTTGCCATTCAGAACGAGTCCTTCGACTGGCTCGTCGGCAACGAGGCTTGGCAGGGCCGGTCGGCGGACGACCCGCACGCACGCTCGGGTCTCGCGGAGATCCTTGAAGAGATCAGTCCCATTGAGGACTTCTCCGGCACCATGTCGCTCTCCTTCTCAGCGCCGCGCTTCGACGAGGTCAAGGCCTCGATCGAGGAGTGCAAGGAGAAGGACCTGACCTACTGCGCTCCGCTCTTCGTGACCGCGGAGTTCACCAACAACACCACTGGCGAGATCAAGAGCCAGACGGTGTTCATGGGTGACTTCCCGATGATGACGCCCAAGGGCACCTTCGTCATCAACGGCACCGAGCGTGTCGTGGTCAGCCAGCTCGTCCGGTCTCCGGGCGTGTACTTCGACAAGCAGCCGGACAAGACCTCCGACCGCGACCTCTCCAGCGTCAAGGTCATCCCGAGTCGGGGTGCCTGGCTGGAGTTCGACATCGATAAGCGCGACACGGTCGGCGTACGCATCGACCGTAAGCGTCGGCAGGCCGTCACCGTCCTGCTCAAGGCCATCGGATGGTCGGCCGAGCGGATCCGTGAGAAGTTCGGCTGGTCCGAGCTGATGATGACCACGCTCGAGAAGGACCACATCGCCGGCGCCGACGAGGCCCTGCTCGACATCTACCGCAAGCTGCGCCCTGGCGAGCCGCCGACGCGCGAGAACGCCCAGACCCTGCTCGACAACCTCTTCTTCAACCCGAAGAGGTACGACGTCGCCAAGGTCGGGCGCTACAAGTTCAACAAGAAGCTCGAAGTCGGAGTGCCGATCACCACCGGCACGCTGACCGAGGACGACATCGTCGCCACCGTGGAGTACCTGTGCCGGCTGCACGCCGGTGAGGACGGCTACGAGGCCGACGACATCGACCACTTCGGCAACCGGCGCCTCCGTACCGTGGGCGAGCTGATCCAGAACCAGGTTCGGGTCGGCCTGTCCCGGATGGAGCGGGTCGTCCGCGAGCGGATGACCACGCAGGACGTCGAGGCGATCACCCCGCAGACCCTGATCAACATCCGCCCGGTGGTGGCGGCGATCAAGGAGTTCTTCGGGACGTCCCAGCTGTCCCAGTTCATGGACCAGACCAACCCGCTGGCGGGCCTGACCCACCGGCGTCGGCTGAGCGCGCTCGGCCCGGGTGGTCTGTCCCGGGAGCGGGCCGGCTTCGAGGTCCGCGACGTGCACCCGTCCCACTACGGCCGGATGTGCCCGATCGAGACGCCGGAAGGCCCGAACATCGGCCTGATCGGCGCGCTGTCCACCTTCGCCCGGGTCAACCCGTTCGGCTTCATCGAGACGCCGTACCGGAAGGTCGTCGAGGGTCGGGTCACCGACCAGATCGACTACCTGACCGCGGACGAGGAGGACCGGTTCGTCAAGGCCCAGGCCAACGCGCGCCTGAAGGCTGACGGCACGTTCGCCGAGGAGCGGGTGCTCTGCCGCCGTAAGGGCGGCGAGACCGAGGACGTCCTCCCCGGTGCCGTCGACTACATGGACGTCTCGCCCCGGCAGATGACCTCGGTCGCGACCGCCATGATCCCGTTCCTCGAGCACGACGACGCCAACCGGGCACTGATGGGCGCGAACATGCAGCGCCAGGCGGTGCCGCTGGTCAAGGCCGAGGCGCCGCTCGTGGGTACGGGCATGGAGTACCGGGCCGCCGTTGACGCTGGCGACGTGGTTGTCGCCGAGGTCGGCGGTGTGATCGAGGATCTCTGCGCCGACTACGTCACCATCCACCAGGATGACGGCCACCGCCGGACGTACCTGCTGCACAAGTTCCGCCGCTCCAACGCCGGCTCCTGCGTCAACCAGAAGCCGGTCGTCTTCGAGGGCGACCGCGTCGAGGCCGGTCAGGTCATCGCCGACGGTCCGTGCACCGACGAGGGCGAGATGGCACTCGGACGCAACCTGCTGGTGGCGTTCATGTGCTGGGAGGGTCACAACTACGAGGACGCGATCATCCTGTCGCAGCGCCTCGTGCAGCAGGACGTGCTCACCTCGATCCACATCGAGGAGCACGAGGTCGACGCTCGGGACACCAAGCTCGGCCCGGAGGAGATCACCCGCGACATCCCGAACGTCAGCGAGGAAATGCTCGCTGACCTCGACGAGCGCGGCATCATCCGGATCGGCGCCGAGGTCGTCCCCGGTGACATCCTGGTCGGCAAGGTCACGCCCAAGGGTGAGACCGAGCTGACCCCGGAGGAGCGGCTGCTCCGCGCGATCTTCGGTGAGAAGGCGCGTGAGGTTCGGGACACCTCGCTGAAGGTGCCGCACGGCGAGACCGGCACGGTCATCGGTGTGCGCACGTTCTCCCGCGAGGACGGCGACGAGTTGCCGCCGGGCGTCAACGAGCTGGTCCGGGTCTACGTCGCCCAGAAGCGCAAGATCCAGGACGGCGACAAGCTCGCCGGCCGGCACGGCAACAAGGGCGTCATCTCGAAGATCCTGCCGATCGAGGACATGCCGTTCCTTGAGGACGGCACCCCGGTCGACATCGTGCTCAACCCGCTCGGCGTGCCGAGCCGGATGAACATCGGCCAGGTGCTGGAGACCCACCTCGGTTGGGTCGCCAAGACCGGTTGGAAGGTCGAGGGTGACGACGCCGACTGGAAGCGCCAGCTCCGCTCGATCGACGCGCACGAGTCCGAGGGTGACACCAACGTGGCCACCCCGGTCTTCGACGGTGCCCGCGAGGAGGAGATCTCCGGTCTGCTCGAGTCGACCCTGCCCAACCGGGACGGCAAGCAGCTGATCGGGCGTACCGGCAAGGCGCAGCTGTTCGACGGTCGTTCCGGCGAGCCGCTGCCGGACCCGATCGCGGTCGGCTACGTCTACATCCTGAAGCTCAACCACCTGGTCGACGACAAGATCCACGCTCGTTCGACCGGCCCGTACTCGATGATCACGCAGCAGCCGCTGGGTGGTAAGGCGCAGTTCGGTGGTCAGCGTTTCGGTGAGATGGAGTGCTGGGCGATGCAGGCGTACGGCGCTGCCTACGCCCTGCAGGAGCTGCTCACGATCAAGTCCGACGACGTGCTCGGCCGAGTGAAGGTCTACGAGGCCATCGTCAAGGGCGAGAACATCCCGGAGCCGGGCATCCCGGAGTCGTTCAAGGTGCTGCTCAAGGAGCTGCAGTCGCTGTGCCTCAACGTTGAGGTGCTCTCCAGCGACGGTGTGGCCCTGGAAATGCGCGAGACCGACGACGAGGTGTTCCGGGCCGCTGAGGAGCTGGGCATCGACCTGTCCCGGCGCGAGCCGAGCTCGGTCGAAGAGGTCTGAGGTGAGCGGTCGGGGGGGGGGGGGGGGGGCCCCCCCCCCCCCCCCCCCCCCACCCCCCACACCCCCCCCCCCCCCCCCACACCCCCCCCCCCCCCCCCAAAAAAACACCCACCGACGCTGGGGCCCCCCCCCCCCCC
>NZ_JBITGG010000046.1:0-1329 GCF_044456765.1 Micromonospora sp. NPDC050784
CGGAACTGTGCTGTCCCGAGACATGTGTCAAGGGGAAGTCCCGATAGATGTGTCATGAGTTGTTGATCAGGCTGCTCGGGTGAGGCTGATGTAGGTCCGGTCGGGGTTGGGGTGGAAGTGGCCGAGGGGTTGGCCGTCGCGGTGGTAGATGGTGATCCGGTTTTGGTCGCGGATAGCGGTGACGGTGGCGCCGGCGTGGGTGGTGCCGACGCTGGTGCGGTGTCCGGCGACGGAGATCGCGCCGGTGCTGCTGACGAGGCAGCGGTGCAGGGTGGCGTCGGTCTGCATCGGGAGGCTGGTTGGTCCGCCGAGGCTGGGCGCGTCTGTCCATGCTTGGGCGGGGGTGGTGCGTCGCGGTAGGGCGCTGTGGCGTCGTTCGGTGTTGTAGTAGCGGCGGTAGACGTCCAGCAGGTTTTGCAGCTCCGCGCGGGTGTTGGGGGCGGGTTGGGTGCTCAGCCATTTCTTGAGGGTTTGGTGGTGGCGTTCGACTTTGCCGCAGGTCTGCGGATGGTAAGGGCTGGAGTTGATCGGTCGGACGCTGTGGTCCAGGAGGCACTGGACGAACGTGGAGATCGATCCGGGCCGGGTCAGCCGGCTGGTGAACGCGGTGCCGTTGTCGGACAACACGATCGCCGGGGCGCCGTACTCGGTGAACGCCTGCCTGACCGCGGTGACCGCGCCTTCGGCGGTCTCCGCGATGGTCGTGTAACAGCCGACGAGGGTTCGGGTGCAGTCGTCCAGGACGTCGAAGACCGCGGCGAGGCTGCCGTCGGCGAGCCGGACGTTCGTGGCGTCGATCTGATAGCAGTCGCGGGGGCGGGCGTAGACGAACCGGCGAAACGAGCTGTGGGGCCGTTTCGCCGGGTTCCGTTCGAGCAGGTCATGCCGGGCCAGGACCCGGTTGATCGTCGACCTCGAGGGCACCAGCCACGCCGGAGCAGTGCCGTTGTGCACCTCGATCAGGGCGTCGCGGATGAAGTCGGCCCCGTTGTCCAGGCCGAGTTCGGCGCGCAGTTTGCAGATCCAGGCGTCCAGGTCCGGTGGCGTCGTCCGCGGACTGCTGCGCGGTCGCCGGGACCGCTCATGCCATTCGCCCACGTCCCGGATCCGCGCCTGATGCCGGTACACGGTACGAACCGACACACCATGCTCGCGCGCGAAATCGGCCGCGTTGATCCGCACCCCAGCAGCCAACTGCGCATCGAGCAGGTTCATGACATGCCGCCGAGAAGCCATGCCAGGCACCATCTACCAGCACACCCAAGATCCCAACCAACTGACACATGTATCGGGACTTCAACACTGACAGATGTCATGGGACTCAATAGT